>NZ_JBAQXC010000376.1:0-24976 GCF_049299235.1 Rhodococcus sp. (in: high G+C Gram-positive bacteria)
GCGCGGATCACCGCGAAGTCCCAACCGCCCTCCGGTCGTGGTTTCGCCGCGATCAGTTCGTCCACGGCGGCGAGGGAAGCCAGTCGCTGTGTGCGCCGCAGAGCCCGCACGGCGTCGGCAGCGCGGTCTCGTAGGCGCGCGGCGCTCTCGAACAGTTCTGCATTCGCCTGTTCGGTGATGCGATCGCGGAGCCGGGTGAGTGCGGTGTCGTCGCTGCCGCGCAGCAGGTCGCGGGCCACCGCGACCTGCGTCGCATACTGTTCGGCGCTCTGGATACCGTGCCGGGCGGCGCTGCATCCCCCGACCACCTCGGGTGGGCAGCGATCGCCGTGCCTGCCCGCACGTGCGATCCGGCGGGTGCACGTGCGCAGCCCGCACACGTCCGCGAGTGTCGCGGCAGCTTCGGCGGCTGCTGCGCGCGCGGAGAACGGACCCAACGCGTCGGCCCCGGGTGTGCGGCCGACGACGAGCCGGGGGAAGGCGTCGTCGGACAGGGTGATCCACCAGCCGCGCGTCGGATACTTCGATCTGCGGTTGTACGGGGGCGCGTGCGCCGCGAGCAGACGCAGTTCCCTGACCCCGGCTTCGAGACCGTGCGCACATTCGACGTGGTCGATCCGCGTGGTCAGCGCGACCATCTCGCGCAGGCGCGGGCGGGTTTCGGAGCCGGTGAAGTAGTTGCGGACCCGCCGGTGCAGGTTCACGGCCGTCCCGACGTAGAGGACCTCGTCGGACGGACCCCGGAACAGGTACACCCCCGGCCGGTGCGGCAGGTTCGCGGCGAGCGATCGTTTGGCCCGCTGTTCCGCGGTGATCACCGGGATGTAGTCACGTAGTTCGGTGAGGCTGTGCACGCCTTGATTCCCGACGCGTTCGATGAGCGCGTGCAGGACGTCGACGGTCGCGCGGGCGTCGTCCAGCGCGCGGTGCGTCGGGCGGGTGGAGACACGGAACAGGTCGGCCAGCGCGGACAGCCGCACCGACGGAGCCTCGTCGCGCCCGAGAACCCTGCGGGCGAGCTTCACGGTGCACACCACCGGGAACCGGGGCCAGGCGGTGTCGTTGCGCGCGGCGGCAGCGCGCAGGAAGCCGACGTCGAATCCCGCGTTGTGCGCCACCAGTACCGAGCCCGCGGCGAATTCGAGAAACAACGGGAGGACCTGGTCGATCCGGGGGGCGGCGCGGACCATCGCCGTGGTGATGCCGGTCAGTTCCACGATGGCAGGCGGAATGGCGCGGCCGGGGTCGACGAGCGTGGCGAACTCGCCGATGACCTCTCCGCCGCGGACCTTGACGGCCCCGATCTCGGTGACGGCGTCGTTCTCGGCGCTGCCGCCGGTGGTTTCGAGATCGACGACGACGAAGGTGGTGTCCCGTAGTGGAGTGTCCAATTCGTCGAACGTGAGTTGGACGCCGGCCGGGTGTGAGAAGTCGGACCGGTGCGGAGACGTCATGTCGATCAGGTTATGAACCGGCACCGACAGTTGTGCGACCGGACCGTTGTGGGGTGCGGCGACCGGAGAGACGAGGATCACAGGGGACTTTCGGAAGGGGGAGCGAGGGCATGTCGGCCGTCGTCGCGCCGGCATCGTCGGGGCGGCGGGGAGGACGGTCGTCGGGGGCAGGGAAGCGTGCTCGAGCGTGCGTCCGGAGCGGTGGCTGTCGCTGGTGCGACCTGCGCGGACGCGGTCGCGGGGGTTCGGATATGGAGGCGCGGGTGCCGAGGCGGCGCGACGGCGCCGGAACACTACGACACCGTGTCGTTATCGTGTCGTTATCGATTGCGGTGCGATGTCGGCCTTCGACCTCGGTTTACGTGCAAAACGGTCATACGGTGCACGGGTCGGTCGACTTTCCCGATGCCGTTTCGTAATCTTCTCGAGACCAAGCGGAGAGTTTCCGGCCCACCGGACCGGAGCCGCTAGGTCACCGCCAAATCGGCCCGCCCGGAATCGGGTGGCCGTACCGGGGACCCACTTGTTTCTGGGGTGAATCCCCTCCGGTCGCATCAGCGGCCGAGGGGTAGGGCCGACCTTCCCGGCCCGAACCCGTCAGCTAACTCGGTCGGCGGATGACGGAAGAAGGAGCAACACCCCCGTGGCGTCTCACAAGTCCATGCGCACCGTTCGTCGCGCTGTCGTCGCCGGAGCGCTCGCGCTCGGCGCAGTGACCCTCTCGGCCGGTCCCGCACTGGCCGACCCGATCAACATCCCCGGAATCGGCAATGTCGAGTTGCCGGCGGGCGTCGTCCTGCCGCCGGAGATCACCAATCTCATCCCGCAGGCCCCGCAGGCCGCACCTGCACCGTTCACCGCACCCTTCACCTCGGTCGGCCAGCGCGCAGCCGATGCCGCGCAGAGCAAGCTGGGAGCGCCCTACGTCTACGGCGCCACCGGCCCGGGCTCGTTCGACTGCTCCGGACTGGTGCAGTGGGCGTACAAGCAGGCCGGGCTGAACGTGCCGCGCACCAGCTACGAGCAGGCCGGCGCGGGTCAGTCTGTGTCGATCGCCGAGTTGGCCCCCGGTGACGTCGTCTCGTTCTACGGCGGCAGCCACACCGGCATCTACATCGGTGGCGGCAACATCGTTCACGCGTCGACATCGGGTCAGCCCGTGAAGGTCGCCCCGATGAACTCGATGCCGGTCGACGGCGCGCGCCGTTTCTGATCGCGTCGCCTACCGGGACTTGTGAGGGTGGTCAGGCTTCGAGCCCGACCACCCTCACAGTATTTCCGGGGCCTCGGCGGCGTTGGCTACCGCCGGGTAGACACAAACCTATGCCGTTCCGTAACCTGATCGAGACCTTTGGGAAAGGACGTCGCTCTCGTGGTTTTCGACAGGACGAAGCGCACGCTGTGCACCGGACTGGTGGCCGGAGCGCTCCTCGCAGTGGGCATCACCGCGCCGCCCGCGATCGCCGATCCGGCCGTCGACAACCCGACCGCAGCCCTCGAACACCTCGCAGATCTGTCGCGCAGATCCGAACAGACCAACGAGGCGCTCCACAACGCCGGCATCGACCTCGAGGCCAAACAAGCTGCGGAGCACGACGCCGACGCACGCCTCGCCGCCGATCGGGATGTCCTGGCCCTCGCGCAGGCCGACGTGGACCGTTTCCGGCCCACCATCGACAAGCTCGCGGCCGCGAACTATCGCGGCGCACGCACCAACCGGTTGTACTCGGTCCTCGTGAGCGATTCGCCGCAGCAACTGCTCGATCAGATGTCGGCACTCGGTGTCATCGCGCAGCAGACCGCCGACGACGTGGATGGCTACCGGGTAGCGAACAACGCCGCAGCCCTGGCCGCAGCGGCATCGGAACGGTCTGCCGACGCGGCCCGGATCGCCGCCGAGCAGTCCCGGACCCTGCGCGACGAGCTCGAGCGGCAACGCGCCGACCTCCAGAAGCAGATCGACGACGTGTATGCCGCCTTCGCGGAACTCAGCGACGACGAGAAGGCAGTGCTCGCCGGCACCCCCTTCCCGCCGGGTGTCGACGCCGCGACGATCCTGTCCAAACTCGCCCCCGGCACCGGATCGGCCGCGCTGCGGGCCGCGATGACCCGCATCGGCGATCCCTACGTGTGGGGCGCGACCGGCCCCGACCAGTTCGACTGCTCCGGCCTCGTCGTGTGGGCCTATCGCCAGGTCGGCAAGAACCTGCCGCGGTCCAGTCAGGCGCAGGCGCAGGGCGGCACACCGGTCTCGCGGGACCAGCTGCAGCCCGGCGACGTGGTGATCTTCTACAATGACGCGTCTCACGTCGGCTTGTACGCAGGAGACGGCAACATTGTGCACGCCTCGACGTTCGGTGTACCTGTCAAGGTCCAGTCGGTGGACAGCTTCCCGTTCCACAGCGCCCGTCGCTACTGACGTCGTTCGTCCGGCCACTCTTGCGGGGACGGGTCCCGCCTACACTGTCCGCCGTGCCCGAATCCTCACCCTCCACCCGGCGCGCCCGGCGCTGGGAGCGGCTCGCAGTCGCCGGATTCGCGGCCGTCGTCGCGGCCGTCGTTCCCCTGGTGCTGTTCGTGCCGGACGACAGCACGGCATCCGAACCCGAATCCGAATCCGTCGCGACGCAACGCGACGAGGTTCAGACGCTGCTCGACACCTGGGCGATCGCAGTCCGGACCGGTGATGTCGATGCGATGGGTGATCTCGTCGACGACCAGGCACGACCCGGGTTCCTCGAGGCCGAACTGAGCAGATCTGCTGCGTTGTCGCAGGTGCCTCTCGTCGACTGGGGATACGAGCTCAGTGCCGAACCGGCCACGTCCGCGCCCCCGGACGTCGTGGCCCGGCTGGGGGCGGACCAGGCGCAGACGCACACGGCCTACCTGCGCTATGCGATCGAGGGAATCGACGCCGAGTCGACCCGCAAGCCCGTCGCCGTCGTCGTCGTGCGGCGCGACGACGGCTGGCGTCTGGTCGACGACGAACCCGGCGGCGGCCGGGACACGTGGCGGGGACCGTGGGACTTCGGGCCACTCGTCGTGGAAACTGTCGAACCGGTCGAATCCGTCGCACCCGTCGAATCCGGTGGCCTGCGGCCGGGCGGGACCTCACTGGTGATCGGACATCCCGAACAGGAACAGTTGATCGACGCGATCGCCGGTGAAATGCGATCGGCCGTCGACGCCGTCGACCAGGTATGGGGACAGGAATGGGCACGGAGCAGCCTGGTCCTGGTCACCGCCTCCCACGACGAGTTCACCCACCAGGTCGGTGACCGCTACAACGGCGACGGCGTCGCCGCGGTCGCGGTGTCCGACGCGGTCGACCCGGACGCGGGACGAGCCACCGGGCAGCGGATCGTGTTCAGCCCGGCCACCGGCGACCGCCTCACCGAGGACGGACTGCGGGCCGTGCTACGACACGAACTCACTCACATCGCGGCCCGGGCCCACACCGTCGACGGTTCTCCACTGTGGATCCTCGAGGGATACGCCGACTACATCGGGTACCGCGGTACGGACGAGGACTTCCGCAGGACAGCACCGACACTCAGCGACACCGTGACCCGCACGGGCATCCCGTCCGCGCTGCCCGACGACGCCGAGTTCGCCGGTGACCGGTCCGTGCTCGCCTACGAGAAGGCCTGGTCCATCGCGGCGTACACGGCCGACAACTACGGATCCGAACGGCTGACCGAACTGTACCGTCGGCTCGCGCACGGTCCGGTCGACGAACCGGGACTCGACGCGGCGCTGACGGATGTACTCGGCGCGGACACCGACGCATTCGTCGCGACCTGGGGGCGGTGGATCGACCGCCGGCTCGGCGCACCCGCCCAGTAGTTTCGGTATGCCCGCCGACGAAGCGACCGGATCGCCACCGATAGGGTGCACAGCATGCCTCGAACATTGTTGGTGACGAACGACTTTCCGCCCCGGCCCGGCGGGATCCAGTCGTACCTGCAGTCGTTCGCGGGGCAACTGCCGGCAGGTGAACTCGTGGTGTACGCACCTCGATGGCGCGGCGACAGCCACACGACATTCGACGCTCGGCAACCCTTCGAGGTGGTCCGACACCCCACCACTCTGATGCTGCCCACCCCGCTGGTGGCGCGGCGCGCGGCGCGACTGGTCACCGAGCACGAGTGCGACAGCGTCTGGTTCGGGGCTGCCGCGCCGCTGGCGTTGCTCGCACCGGCGCTTCGGCGCGCGGGTGCCCGCACCATCGTGGCCAGCACCCACGGGCACGAAGTCGGATGGTCGATGCTGCCCGGTGCGCGCGCCGCGCTACGCAGGATCGGCGACGAGACCGACACCGTCACCTTCGTCAGCCGCTACACGCGTGGACGTTTCGCATCCGCGTTCGGGCCGGACGCCGGACTCGAGCACCTGCCGTCCGGTGTGGACACCGAGGTGTTCCGGCCGGATCCGGCCGCGCGCGCCGAGTTGCGTGCCCGATACGGGCTCGGCGACCGACCCACCGTGCTGTGTCTGTCGCGGCTGGTGCCCCGCAAGGGACAAGACATGCTGATCCGTGCGCTGCCGCAGATTCGGCGCCGCATCGACGGCGCAGTACTCGTGATCGTCGGCGGCGGTCCCCACGAGGGCCGGCTGCGCGAACTGGTCCGGCAGGTCGGTGTCGACGAGCATGTCGTGATCACCGGGGGAGTCCCCGCGGCGGAACTCGCCGCACATCACACCGTCGCCGACGTCTTCGCCATGCCGTGCCGGACCCGTGGCGCCGGACTCGACGTCGAGGGGCTCGGCATCGTCTATCTCGAAGCGTCTGCGACCGGCGTCCCCGTCGTGGCGGGACGGTCCGGCGGTGCACCCGAGACGGTGCGGGAGGGGGAGACCGGGATGGTCGTCGACGGCACGAACATCGCGGAGATCGCCGACGCCGTCTCCGACCTGCTCGCCGACCGTGATCGCGCTGCCGCGATGGGCGCGGCCGGCCGAGCGTGGGTGGGTTCCGAATGGCGCTGGGACACCCTCGGCGCGAAGCTTCGCCGGATGCTGACCTGACCCAGCAGCGGGCCGGGAGCGGCGATATGTGAAGCTTTCCCCGTGAGCAGCATTCAGGTGTCGGACCAGACCTTCATCGCCGCGGCACCCGCGCGCATCGCGGCCGCCGTCGCGCGCCCCGAGCGGTGGCGCAGTTGGTGGCCCGATCTGGCACTCACCGTTCGGGAAGATCGCGGTGAGAAGGGGATTCGCTGGGCGGTCACCGGCCCGCTGAACGGCACGATGGAAGTGTGGCTCGAGGAGATGCTCGACGGTGCGATCGTCCACTACTTTCTGCATTGCGAGCCGACCGGGGTCGCACCCGGCCGGGCGGGTCTGCTCGACCTCGCCGAGCTGAACCGCGAGCGCAGGGTCGCGGGGAAGCGGATGACCTTCGAGATCAAGCGACAGCTCGAGGCGGGCCGTCCGGCGGGGGAGCCCCCGCAGGATTGACCGGTCGGACGCGGACGGCCGCGACCGTTACGGTGTGGTGCAGACAACCGTCCCGGAATGTGGCCGGGGATGAGACGGAAAGGAAACGTCATCGCATGGCCGAGAAGACCAAGCGGTCGATCACCATCGCTGCCCCGGCCGATCGGGTGATGGCCGCGATCGCGGATTTCGACGAGTATCCGACCTGGGTTGCGGCGGCGAAGTCGGTCGAGGTGCTCGCCACCCTCGAGGGTGGCCGCGCCGAGCGCGTCCGATTCGTGCTCGACGCGGGCATCGTGAAGGACACCTACGTTCTGCGGTACACGTGGGCACCGGACGGACGGTCGGTGAGCTGGGAACTCGAATCCGGTGAGATCCAGAAGGCGCAGTCCGGGTCGTACGTGCTCTCCGACGCCGCGGACGGCGGCACCACCGTCGACTACGAACTGACCGTGGACCTCACCATCCCGATGATCGGGCTGTTCAAGCGCAAGGCCGAGAAGGTCATCACCGACACCGCGCTCAAGGAACTCAAGAAGCAGGTCGAGGGCTGAGCGAGCACATGGGCCACCCCGCAGCCCGGCTGCGCCTGTTCGTCGGCAAGGGCGGGGCAGGCACGAGCACCATGGCAGCAGCCACCGCTGTTGCTCTCGCGGACCCGGAGCACCCGGTCCTGCTGGTGTCGCTCGACCAGGCGCCCGCGCTGTCGGATGTGTTCGGACTCGAACGCACGCCCGGTGCCGTCAGATCCGTCGCCGCCGGTCTCGACATCCTCGAGATCGACTCGCTCGCGCTGCTCGAACAACGCTTCGCGACGTTGGCGACGCTGCTCGCCGCCGCGGGTGCCGACCACGAGCATGCCGGTGGCTTCGCGATGCCCGCACCGGAGGAGATCACGGGAATGCCCGGCGTCCAGGAGGTCCTCGCCCTCCACGAGGTCGCTCGGCTCCTTGCGCACGACCCGCTTCGCACCGTCGTCGTCGACTGTCCCTCGGCGGCCGCGGCATTCGGCATGCTGATCGCGCCTCGAATGGTCGCCGACTATGTCGAACGGATCTGGCCGCAGCACAGCCGAATCGACGCTGCCACCGGCCCGGACCTGCGCCTCGGCCTGATCGTGGCCTTGTTCGACCGGATCCTCGACCGGATCGTGGAGATCCGCGAGTTGCTCGCGGACCGGACGTCGACGTCGGTGACCCTCGTCGGCACCGCGGACCGGGTCGGCGCCGCCGAACTGCGCCGACTGCGGTCGTGGACGGCACTGTCCGGGTTGCGACTCGACAGCGTGATCGTCAACGGTCTCGTACCGGACTTCGGCGCCGGCTCCGGGGCAGCAGCGGACTGGCTCGACACGCAACGCGCGGCGCAACAGACCGTTCTCCGTGACATCATCTCCTCCGTCACCGACGTCCCGGTTCGCGAGTGTGAGCGGCATGCCGCGGAACCGGTAGGGTTGGCGTCTCTCGGGGTGCTCGCGCAGGCGCTGTACCGCGACGACGGGGATCGTCGGGGGGCATCGGCTGTCGATTCGAGCCCGGTGCGGGTGGACCACGAATCGGGGACGGGGGTGGATTCGGTGTACACGATGCGGATGCATCTTCCGCTGGCAGATCCGGCGACCTTGACGCTGGGCCGGGTCGACGACGACCTGGTCGTCGGTGCGGACGGGATCCGCCGCCGCATCCGGCTCGCCTCCGGTCTGCGACGCTGCACCGTCTCCGGTGCGGAATTCGACGGCGGCGACCTGCTCGTCCGGTTCGTTCCGGATCCGGCGGTGTGGCCGCAGTGAGTTCTGACCACGATGCCCTCGTCACCGAATTGGTTCTGCTCGCCGAGGCCGTTCTCGACCGGGTGGACCGTGCCGTCCAGCAGTACGCGGCCGCGCATCAACCCGACACAACCGGCAGCGACACAACCGGCAGCGACACAACCGGCAGTGACACAGTCGGCGCGGCAGCGGCATCGTCCGGTGGGTGCGCATGGTGCCCGGTCTGCGCGATCGCCGCGCTGATCCAGGGTGAACCCCACGAACTGCTCACCCGGCTCGCCGGCCAGATCGCTGCGATCATCGCGCTGATCCGCGAACTGCTCGCACGTTATCTGCCGGCAGCGCCCGGCTCCGGCGGATCGGAGTCGACGCCGCCCGAACCGGCCGACCGCGGCGGCGGATTCGTCTCCATCCCGGTGACGATTCGTCCCTGACGGTAGGAGTCGAAATGCCAGCATCGGAACGGCTGACGATCGGGATCGATGTCGGGGGCACCAGTATCCGCGCTGCGGTCGTGGACGGTTCGGGTGCGATCGTCGACTCGGTGCGCGCGGCGACGCCGGCTTCGGTCGGAGCGCTCGAAGACACCCTCGACAGTGCTGTGCGGGATCTGGCCGACCGCAACGACGTGTCTGCGGTCGGGCTCGCCATCGCAGGTTTCCTCGCGGCCGACCGTCGCACCGTGCTGTTCGCGCCGCACCTGGCGTGGGTGGACGCACCGCTCGCGCAGCGGCTCACCGACCGGTTCGCGATGCCCGTCGTCCTCGAACACGACGCCAATGCCGCCGCGTGGGCCGAGTACCGGTTCGGTGCTGCGGCAGGCGGTCGAACGGTGGTGCTCGTCGCGATCGGCACCGGCATCGGTGCGGCGCTGCTCCTCGACGGTCGTCTCTATCGCGGCGCGCACGGTGTCGCGCCGGAACTCGGGCATCTGCAGTTGGTTCCGAACGGCCGGGCCTGCGCGTGCGGCAAACGCGGATGTTGGGAGCGGTATTGCAGTGGCACCGGCCTGGTGGATACCGCCGTGGACCTGCTGCCGTCCGTTCGTGGCCGTTCGGTGCTCGCGCGCGAGGTAGCAGCCGATCCGGGATCACTCACCGGTCGCCGCATCGCAGGGGCAGCGCAGGACGGGGACGTCCTGGCGGTCGCCGTGATGGCAGAGTTCTCACGCTGGCTCGGTATCGGACTGGCGATTGTTGCGGACATCTACGATCCCGAACTCGTGGTCATTGCCGGCGGCGTCGCGGGTTCGGCGTCGTTGTTTCTCGACGATGCGCGTGACCGCTATGCCACGGCACTCACCGGTGCGGGGCATCGCCCGCTCGCGCGGATCCGCGCCGCCCACCTGGGAGACGCGGCGGGCCTGATCGGTGCCGCGGACCTCGCTCGCGGTCCGGCGCACGCCGGCAGGATCGGCCCGTCCGACTGAGATACTCGTCACGTCCGCATCGGCGACCTCGGGGCGGGTCGGCCACGGCGTGCACGCCGGCACCACGTGGACGTAGAGTCGATCGTCGAGTGCTTCGTGGTGGTGCGGGCGCGGTCAGGAAGGAATGCCATGTGGTACTGGCTGGTCAAATGTGTGTTGCTGGGGCCGCTGCTGTATCTCATTGGTCGCCCGAAAATCGAAGGCGGAGAGAACATCCCGTCGGACGGACCGGCGATTCTCGCGAGCAACCATCAGGCCGTGCTGGATTCCTTCTACCTGCCGCTGATGGTGCGCCGCCGCATCACCTTCCTCGCAAAGAGCGAATACTTCACGGGCACCGGTCTCAAGGGTGGATTCCAGCGCTGGTTCTTCTCCGCGGTCGGCCAGGTCCCGATCGACCGCACCGGCGCCGATGCCGCCCAGGATGCGCTGAATGCCGGTGTGCGAGTGCTCGACCAAGGCAAGCTGCTCGGCATCTACCCCGAGGGCACTCGCTCGCCGGACGGGCGGCTCTACAAGGGCAAGACGGGCATGGCACGTCTGGCGCTGGAAACCGGAGTCAAGGTCATTCCCGTCGCGATGATCGGAACGGACCGGATGAATCCGATCGGATCGAAGATGTGGCGGCCGGCGAAGATCACCGTGCGGATCGGTGAGCCGATCGACTTCTCCCGCTTCGAAGGGATGGGCGGCAACCGCTTCGTCGAGCGGACCGTCACCGACGAGGTGATGTACGCGCTGATGCAACTCTCCGGGCAGGAATACGTCGACATCTATGCGGCCACGCTGAAGAAGGCGACCGAGCCGAAGACCGCCGGTGAGACCACGGCGCCGGCACCGGTGGTCCCCGACGCAGACCGGCTTCCCGATACCCAGGCCGGCTGAACCGGCGAGGACGGTGGCGGCAGGTCCCGCCCGAACCGAAACCGGACGCCGCCACCCGATGCAGGGCATTGCCGCGCGCAGACATCGGGCATAATGTCCGCACGTGCGTTACTTCTACGACTGCGAGTTCATCGAGGATGGCCGGACCATCGAGCTCGTGTCGATCGGTGTTGCCTGCGAGGACGGCCGCGAATTCTATGCGGTGTCCACCGATTTCGATCCCGACCGAGCCGGCCCCTGGGTGCGGCGCAACGTCCTGCCGAAGCTGCCGCCCGACGCGCATCCCGCGTGGAAGTCCCGGTCGAAGATCCGCGACGATCTGCTGGCCTTCTTGATCCCGCGGCCCGGCATCCAGCCCGAATTGTGGGCGTGGATCGGTGCCTACGACCACGTCGTTCTTGCGCAGTTGTGGGGTGCCATGCCCGAACTACCCGACTCGCTGCCACGGTTCACCAGAGAACTGCGGCAGCACTGGGAACAACACGGACGGCCGCTGCTGCCGCCGGTCCCGGACGACAACCACGATGCGCTCGCCGACGCCCGCCACAATCTGGCGAAGTTCGAGGCGATCGAAGCGGCCCGACGCGCTCGGTGAACCCGCCGGTTTCGCAGGGCGCGTGACCTCCAGCGGGAAAGGGCAATATCCTGGTGTGCGTGAACTGGACTGTCGACGTGCCGATCGATCGCTTGCCCGAATTGCCCCCGCTGCCGGACGAGATGCGCGAGCAACTCGATGCCGCGCTCGCCAAGCCGGCGTTGCAGCAGCCGAATTGGCCGCAGGATCAGGCATCCGCGATGCGCACCGTGCTGGAGAGCGTGCCTCCCATCACGGTGCCCCGCGAGGTTGTCGAGTTGCAGGACCAACTCGCCGCCGTCGCCCGCGGTGAGGCATTCCTGTTGCAGGGCGGGGATTGCGCCGAGACGTTCGCCGACAACACCGAACCGCACATCAAGGGCAACATTCGCACTCTGCTGCAGATGGCCGTCGTTCTCACCTACGGTGCGTCGCTGCCGGTCGTGAAGGTCGCTCGGATCGCCGGACAGTACGCCAAGCCCCGCTCGTCGGACACCGACGCACTCGGTCTTCCGTCCTACCGCGGCGACATGGTCAACTCGATTGTCGCCGACGCCGCGGTCCGGCACCACGACCCCTCGCGTCTGGTCCGCGCGTACGCCAACGCCAGCGCCGCGATGAACCTCGTGCGTGCCATCACCTCGGGCGGGGAAGCCGACCTGCATCGCGTCCACGACTGGAACCGGGAGTTCGTGTCGAAGTCCCCGGCCGGCGCCCGGTACGAGGCGCTCGCCTCGGAAATCGACCGTGGCCTGCGCTTCATGGACGCCTGCGGCGTGATCGACCCCAACCTGCGGGCCGCGACGATCTACGCCAGCCACGAGGCGCTCGTACTCGACTACGAACGCGCCATGTTGCGCCTGGACGAGTCCGACGGACAACCCCGGTTGTACGATCTGTCCGCGCACTTCCTGTGGATCGGTGATCGCACCCGTCAGCTCGACGGCGCGCACATCGCGTTCGCGGAATTGCTCTCCAACCCGATCGGACTCAAGGTCGGCCCGAGCACCACGCCGGATCAGGCGGCCGAATATGTCGAACGGCTCGACCCGCACAACAAGCCCGGTCGCCTGACCCTGATCTCGCGGATGGGCAACGGGAAGGTGCGCGACCTGCTGCCCGCGATCATCGAGAAGGTTCAGGCGACCGGTCATCAGGTGATCTGGCAGTGCGATCCGATGCACGGCAACACCCACGAGTCGTCGACCGGCTACAAGACCAGGCACTTCGATCGCGTCGTGGACGAGGTCCAGGGGTTCTTCGAGGTGCACCACGCGCTGGGTACCCACCCGGGTGGCATCCACGTCGAGCTCACCGGTGAGGACGTCACCGAATGCCTCGGCGGCGCCCAGGACATCTCCGATGTCGACCTGCACGGCCGTTACGAGACGGCGTGCGACCCGCGACTGAACACCCAGCAGTCCATCGAACTGGCGTTCCTCGTCGCCGAGATGCTTCGCGGCTGACCCACACGGTCGCCGCTGCCGATCCCGCTCACCCTCGATGAGTGCGAGCGGGGTCGGATTCGCTCGTGAACCCGGGGCGCGACCCCCTTCACCCTTTCCCGAGCGAATGTATCCCTCGCACTATCAGATCGACTGGGTGGACCACTCGCTCACCGGCGATCCCGCCGCTCCGCCGAATCGGCGTGCGGCGTCTCGGGGGGAAGGGTCAGGGCAGGGCGGTCAGCGTGACGGTGCTGCCCGGCTCCACCCGATCGCCGGCACCCGGACTCTGGCCGATCACCACCGACCGGTCCGTGCCCGCGACCTGTCGCACCTCGACGTCGAGTCCGAGCCGCTCGAGTTCGTCGCGGGCCGCGGACACCGTCCGGCCGAGCAGTGACGGGATCTTGACGGCATTGGAGACCAGGAGTGTGACGCCGCTGCCGGCGCCGACCCTGGTGCCCGCCGCGGGATCTGTCGTCGACACCTGGCCGTTGTCGACGTCCGGATCGAACACCTCCCGCGTGTCGACGACGGTCAGCCCCGCCTGCTCGAGTTGAGACCGGGCAGCATCGGGTTTCTTGCCCGACACGTCGGGCATCTCGACCGGCGACGAACCCTTGCTGACGATCACCTTCACCGACGAACCGACCGCCAGTTCCGTGCCGGGACCCGGATCGAGCGCAGCGACCCCACCCTCGGGGACCGTATTGCTGAATGCGGTGCCGCCGTCGACCGGTTCGAACGTGCGGCGGCGCAGTTCGTCCTCGACGGTCGTGCGGTCGCCGCCGCCGGGCAGCTTGGGGACCGTCGGCCGGCCCAGCGACACCAGCAGCGCGACGGTCTCCCCGTCGCTGACCCGTTCACCGGCGACCGGGTCGGTGCCGAGCACGGCGTCGAGTGGGGCGTCGTCGGAGTACTCGCCGCGGATCTCGGTCGGCACACCCGACGCCTCCAGCGCGGACACCGCGGCCACCCGGTCCAACCCGGCGATCACGGGTACCGTCGCCAGCCGCCCCGCGCCGAGCCACCATCCGCCGTAGCCGAGGAGAAGCGCGACCACCAGGACAGCGATGATCCAGCCGAGTGTCCGGTGTCGCTGGGTTCGCCGTTCGAGCGCGTAGTCCGGCCGCTGTACCGGCGCCGGCACATACGCACGCGACTGTTGCGCCGTGGTAGCGACCCGAGTGTGCTGCGTCGCCATCGGTGCGGACCCGGCCGGAACCGGGGACATCACTGCCGTGGCTGGTGCACCCGAATGCACGACGGTCACCGCCGAGGCCGGTGACGGTGAGGGGGCCTGCGGGGACACGGTCGCGGCACCCGTCTCGACGGGTTGCGCGGCAACGGGAGACGACGACGCGCCGGGCTCTGCGGCGTCCTGCCGGCCGGTAGGGCGCGGCGCGGGGACTCGGTAGCGGGGCAACTGCAGTGTGTCGCACACCTCGCCCAGCGCCTCCGCCATCGTTCCCGCGTCGTCGAATCGTTGACCGGGTTCGCGTTCGGTGGCACGGCGGACCAGGCGATCGAATTCCGGCGGCACCCCGTCGATGCAGGAGCCGGGATCGGGCACGTCCTTCTCGACCCGCTGATAGGCGACCGAGAGCGACGTGTCGCCGGTGAAGGGTGTCCGTCCGGTCAGCATCTCGAACAGGACGACGCCCGCCGAGTACACGTCGCTGCGTGCATCGGCGTTCCCGACCGTCACCTGTTCCGGCGACAGGTACGCGGCCGTACCGAGAATCACGCTGCGGGACGTCGTCGTCGCCGCGGCCACGGCACGCACCAGGCCGAAATCTGCGATCTTGACCTCACCGCTGTCGGAAATCAGGATGTTCTCGGGTTTGACATCGCGATGAACCAGCCCAGCTCGGTGCGCGACGGCGAGCGCACCGAGCACGGGCGCCGTCACGGCGGCTGCCGCATGCGGGGGCATCGGGCCGCGTTCGCGCAGCAGTTCACGCAGCGTGCCGCCTTCCACCAGTTCCATCACCAGGAACGCGTGTTCCCCGTCCAGTCCCTGGTCGTACACGGCGACCAGCCCGGGATGGCTGAGCTTCGCGACCGCACGCGCCTCGAATTCGAAACGAGTCCGGAACTGGGGGTCGGCGGCGAGTTGGGGATCCATGACCTTCACCGCGACCGGCCGGTCGAGCCGCAGATCGGTTCCGCGGTACACCGTCGACATGCCGCCTCTGGCGATGGGCGCTTCGATCCGGTAGCGCCCATCGAGCACGATGCCGACCATGCGGTCGCCTCCAGCGGTCACGCGGTGTACCCCCGTGTTCTGCGACGGCGCAGCGCGACGTCGGTCGGTTCCTGTGTGGGTGGGGCCGTTCACCCCAGTCGATCGTAGCCAGAGCGCCGGAAGGGACGGTCTCGTGCACACTGCGGATCGAACCCGATAACGTTACCCGGGTGAGTGCAATTCCGTTCTGTGACGACGTGCTGGACCCTTCGGTGCCGGTGCTGCAACTCGTCGATGTGTCGAAACAACTCGGCCTCGTCATCACCCGCGTCCATCAGTTGCTGCGCGATCGCCAGCTCCTGGCGATCAAGCGCGACGGTGTCCTGAGTGTGCCGGAAGCCTTCTTCGGCGAGGACGGCCAGGTTCTCCGGAGCGTGCCGGGCCTGATCGCGGTTCTCCACGACGGCGGTTTCAGCGACGGCGAGATTCTGACCTGGCTGTTCAGCGCGGACGACTCGCTCGACGGTGGCAGCGCGGCAGCCGCGTTGCGTACCCACTCGGCGCGCGAAGTCGTGCGCCGGGCGCAGGCTGCGGGTTTCTGAGACGCTGAACTTTCCCGACAGGCGGGTTTCGTTGCAGGTCGTTCCAGGCAGCTGCGTGCGGCGGATGTCAGCGGCGGGTCGTGACTTGCGCGAGGAGTATTGCGGCCCGGTGTCTGCGTGGCACGACGGCCCGGCGGTCGAAGACCCGATATCCGGAGTTTTCGACCTCATCGAGAATCCGGCCGTACAACACGAACGCAGTCCGGATTCCGGGGCGGATTCGGTCGGGGAGCAACGCCAGTCCGGGCTCGGCGCGTCGATAGTCGGCTCGCGCGAGTGCCACGAAATGTGCCAGCGCCCGGCGCACCCGCGGATCGGGTGTGCCGGTGTGTCGGCACTCGCCGAGCAACTCGTCGTCAACGCCGAATGCGGACCAGACGTCGGCAGGCAGATAGATCCGTCCGCGCGACAGGTCCTCGCCGACGTCCCGCACGAAATTCGTCAATTGGAATGCGGTGCCGAGTGCGGCCGCGTACGGGGCTGCCCGGTCGGGCTCGTCGACGCCGAAGACCGGTAGCAATTGGAGTCCGATCACCGCTGCCGACCCGTACATGTATTCGTGCAGTTCCGCCATGTCGCGGTAGCGCTCGCGGAACTCCGCGGTACCGGGGATGTCCATCCGCATCGATCGCACGAACGCGTCGAAATGACCGACGGGAATCCGGTACCGGACGATCGTCTCGGCCACGGCCCGCACGACGAGTCCCACAGCGTCGGCAGGCCCGGGATCGCCGGCGAGCGCGGCGTGCAGTCGCGCCAGCATCGCGTCGACTTCCCGACATGCCGTCGCGGGGTCTCCCACAGCGGTGACATCGACGATGTCGTCGACGGTCCGCGCGAACCCGTAGAGCGCGTACACGCCGGTGCGACGGTCCGGAGGCAGCAACCGCGCCGCCAGGTGGTAGGTGCGTCCGTGGGTGGCGGTCAGCCTCTCACAGTGCCGGAACGCATCGGCCAGCGGCTCAGTCACTGTCCGGTGGCGCCGTGGGTACCGCTGTTGCCGGTGCCGGGGCCGCCGACGGCGGAGCAGACACGGGTGCGGGGCGCCGGGAACGCAGGTGCAGTGGATCGACCGTGCGCAACGACAGCGCGGCAACCACCGACACGACGACCGCGACGGCCACGTGCGCGATGTTGTACATGCCGATCGATCCGTTCGGATTGAAGATCACCATCAGCCAGGTCGACAGGCCGACCAGCACCATCAGCGTCCGGGTCGACATCGCGAAGGCCGCGGCGACAGCGAGCGGCCAGGAGTAGTACCACGGCAGCGCCGCGGGGGACAGGACCGTGACCGCGGTCAACGCCACCACGATGCCGAGGATCGCATCACGTTCGGTCCGGCGGAATCGCCACCACGCCCACACCAGAATCACCACGAGCGCCACCATGCAGATCAGGCGGGTCACCTCGAGCACCGACCCGAGACGCCACGGCGTGAACCACGTGATGACGTGAGCCGTCATCGTCGGAAGCGACAACCAGTTGATGATCTTCGACGACCCGGACAAGGCCGTCAGCCAGCCGATCCCGACACCGGCGAACGCGGAGGTCGCGCCGAACACGGCGGCGAACACCACGACGCCGATGCCCGCCGTCCTGACGAACAACCGGACCGGTGCGGCGGGCTCACGGCCCTCCTCCCGCGCCCGGTCGCGTTCGTGCACCATCCACACCCAGATCAGGAACGGCAGGGCCAAACCCGCTGTCGCCTTGATCGCCGCACCGAGCGACACGAGTGCGATACCGCCGACGTGCCGACGTTCGAGCACGAGCACGATGCCTGCGGTCATCAGGCCGACCATGAGCAGTTCGTTGTGGACACCGCCGACGAGGTGGATCAGCACCAGCGGATTGAGCACGGCCAGCCACAGGGCGATCGTCGGATCGCCGCCCATCTTGCGCGCCAGTTTCGGCACCGCCCACGCCATCAGAACCAGACCCGGCAGCATCAGCAGTCGCCACAACCACGTGCCCAATACGACATTGTCACCGGTCAACGACGTGATGCCGGCCCCGAGCAGTAGGTGGACCGGGCCGTACGGCGTCGTCGTGGTCGTCCACACGTTGCTGACATTGTCGAGCAGGACACCGGGATTGACGACCGGACCGTCGACATACGGATCGAAACCGTCCCGCAGCATCGCGCCCTGAGCCAGGTACGAGTACGCGTCGCGGCTGAACATCGGGGTCGCGATCAGCAGCGGTGCCACCCACACGGGCAACACCTTCCAGGTGTCGCGGAGACCGACCTCGCCGGCGCGAGCACTTCGGCCGAGCCGAACCCACGCGGCGACCATCAGCAGAACCCCGGCCCACACCAGGATCGTCGACAGCAGTAACCCGTGCCCGAACCTCAGCCACGACAAGAACAGAGCCTCGAGCAGGGGATCCTCCCTGCGGACACTTCCGGCACCGAAACTACCGAAGGCGAGCAGCGCGGCCCCGGCAGCCCCGAGCGCCGCGGCGTTCCCGGCCGGACTGCGGACGAAGGAACCGACACGTCGGCCGGGCAGTAGGACTCTCCCGCCGACGGTCGGCGAGACCTCCGACGCGGCATCCGGGGCAGCAGGGGACGACATGGTTTACGGTTTCCTCCCCCTGATGCACACGCCGCGGCGCAGTGCAGGTGATCGACGAATGAAAGAACAGTTTAGTGGAGTCGCGGGACCGCGCCGTCCACCATGCCGTTCGGGACGATCGGTACCGGGCCGGACCGGCGTTCGACACCGAGTCGTTCCGCGGCCAGTCGACCCGACAGCAGCACGGTCGGCACGCCGACCCCGGGGACGGTGCCGGACCCGGCGAGCACCACATTCGGATATTTCGGATCGAGGTTGCGTCGACGGAACGGACCGGTCTGCCGGAACAGATGAGCACCGCCGAACGGGCTGCCGTCGAGCATGCCTTGGTCGAGCCAGGTCCGGGGCGTGTCCACCCGATCGATGCGGAAGCCGGCGGTGATCCCCCCGTAGCCGCGTCGTTCGAGGACACCGCACAGTTCGGCCGCATACGGAACACCGAGTGCCTGCCAGTCGTAGGGAGCACTGTCCAGGTTCGGGCAGGGCGCGAGAACCGACAGCGGTTCGTGTTCGGCACCGTTGCGGGTCAGCAGCAGGTCGGGGTCGCTGAGCGCGGGCCGGGTGATCAGCAACGACGGGTCGCGCATCAGCCGCCCACGACCGCGTCGCGCGGTGATCTCGGCGAACGTGCTCTCCCAGGCCGCGCCGAAGTCGATGGTGTGGTGGTGTCGGCCCCAACCTGCACTGACGGCCGTCGGGATCGTGCCGTGCAGTACCACCGCGGACGGGGACGCCACGGTGCGACGAAGCCGCGGTCGCGGCAGCAGTGTGTCGACGACCGGCAGATCCGGTGTCAGCACCACCGCGTCGCACGGATACCGGTCGCCGCCGACGGTGCGCACCGCGACCACCCGGCGACCGTCGAACTCGAGATCGTCGACGTCCGCGCCGAGTCGCACAGTGCCTCCCGCCGTCACCAGCGCATCGGCGAGACCACGTGCCACCGAGCGCATGCCCCCGTCGACGGAGAACACCCCGAGCGAGGTGTCCATGTGGGCGATCGCCGCATACACGGCGAGCGCCCGCGCGGGCGCGACGCCCGCGTACAGCGCCTGGAACGTGAAGATGCGCCGCAGTCGCGGGTCGGTGACTTTCCGGTTCACCTGGGCGCCGAGCCTGCCGAAACCACCGAGTCGCACGAGCCGCAGCAGATCGCGCACCGACGTCGCGGAGCCGACCAGATCGAGGGGCGAGTCGAAGTTCGCGTCCATGAAGCGGGCGAACTCGGCGTCGAAGATGTCCGCGAGCCACCGGCGAAGGCGCAGGTAGCGGCGCGCTTCGTCCCGGCCGCAGACCCGGGTGACCTCCGCGACCATCCGCTCGGGATCCGAATGCACGTCGAGGCCGCTGCCGTCGGCGAACCGGGCGTGATAGGCGGGTGCCATCGCGTGGATACGCAGCGGCGGATCCACCGACGTGAAATCCGCGCCGACCGCGTTCAGTGCGTCGGCGATCAATTCCGGCATCGTCAGGACGGTGGCGCCGTTGTCGATCTCGTAGCCGGGCCCGGCGTGGGTGCCGACCCGGCCGCCGACCGCCCGATCGCGTTCGAGGACGACGACCTCGCGACCGTCCCCCCGCAGGTGCAGCGCCGCCGACAGGCCGGCGAGACCTGCACCGACCACGACGACGCGCCCGGCCTCGGTGACGGTGCGCATCAGGCTGTGCGCCGCGTCGCGGCCAACGCCCAGTCGCGCAGCAACGCCTTCCCTTCGTCGGTCGTGTCGGATGCGTCGAGGACGGCGAACGCCTCCTCGGTGAGCGCGGCGATCCGTCTTTCGACCTGGTCGACGGCACCGAGTTCGGTGATGACCCCGCGCATGTCCTCGACCCGGTCGTCGGTCAGGTCGGTGCCGATCCCGTCGCGCAGCAACTGTGCCGCCGCCGGATCTGTCGCGTCGGCCGCGGTGAGCGCGAGAGCGAACAGAACGGTCCGTTTCCCCGCGCGCAGATCGTCCCCGGACGGCTTCCCGGTGACCGTCGGGTCGCCGAACACCCCGAGCAGGTCGTCGCGCAACTGGAACGCGATTCCCACGTCCGTCCCGAAGCGGCGATACGCATCCACGAGCGTGGTGTCCGCTCCGGCGAGGGCAGCGCCCAGATGCAACGGGCGTTCGATCGTGTACGCCGCGGTCTTGTACCGGTTCACCCGCAGCGCCGCCTCGACCGATTCGTCGCCGGCCATCTCACCGGCGATGTCGAGGAACTGGCCGCCCAGCACCTCGGTGCGCATCGCCGACCACACCGGGGTGATCCGGGCGGTGGTCGCCGCGTCCAATCCCGCCTCGCGGAGCATGTCGTCCGCCCACACCAGCGCCAGGTCGCCGAGAAGGACCGCCACCGCCTCACCGAACCGTTCGGGGACACCCCGCCACTGCGCGGAGCGGTGCTGCTCCGCGAATTCGACGTGCACGGTCGGGAATCCGCGGCGCGTGGTGGACGCGTCGATGATGTCGTCGTGCACGAGCGCACCGGCCTGTACCAGTTCCAGAGCCGAGCACGCACGCAGCACCGCGGCAGCGTCCGAACCGGTCGGGTCACCGCCGGCGCCGATCCATCCGGTCCACGCGAACGCCGGTCGTACCCGCTTGCCGCCGCGCAACACGAACGACTCGAGTGCGGCGACCGCATCGGGGTAGCCGCCACCGACCGCGCCGATCACCGCGGCGCGGGAGACGAAGAATTCCCGCAGTGCGCCCTCGACGAGTTCGGGCAACAACGAGGACGGAAGGTGAGTAGATCCGGTGGACAGGGGATTCCTCCTGGTCGATGGTCAGGCGCCGCGCCGATGGGGCGCCGCGGCACCGGAGCCCACCCTATCGGGGGCGAGGGGAACTCACCGTTGTCCGGCCACCTATGCTGGTCGGGTGACATCCGATTCCGTCAGCGGGGGCCAGGACGGCCGGGCCTCCCGCACGCCGTCGATCGTCGACCGGTTGCGGGCTCCCTCCCACAGTCGCATCCCGTTCTCGGTGGAGTTCTCGCCACCCCGCGATGCGGATGCCGAGGCGCGACTCTGGCGGGCCGTGCGCGAATTCGAACGGCTCGGACCCGCATTCGTGTCGATGACCTACGGTGCCGGCGGTTCGACCCGGGATCGCACCGTCCGCGTCACCGGTCAGCTGGCCGAGGAGACAACTCTGCTGCCGGTGGCCCACTTGACCGCGGTGGGGCACAGCATCGACGAGTTGCGTGCGATGGTGGGCGCGTACGCGGATCGCGGAATCAGCAACATCCTGGCACTGCGCGGGGATCCGCCGGGTGATCCGCTGGGGGAATGGACCCAGCATCCGCAGGGGGTCGGGCACGCCGAGGAACTGGTTCGGCTCGTGCGTGAGCTCGGTGACTTCCATGTCGGTGTGGCGTCGTTCCCCGAGGGTCATCATCGCTCGCCGGATCTCGATCACGACACCCGGTTCCTGGTGCAGAAGCTCCGCGCAGGTGCCGAGTATTCGATTACGCAGATGTTCTTCGATGTCGAGCACTACCTGCGGTTGCGTGACCGGGTCGCTGCGTGCGACGCGGAGCAGGCACTGAAACCGATCGTTCCCGAGATCATGCCGATCACGTCGTTGCGGACCGCGCGCCGCAGCCTCGAATTGTCGGGATCGCGGCTCCCGGCTCAGCTCGAGGAGCGTCTCGTCCGGGCAGCAGGCGACGGCCCGGAGGAAAATCGGGCCGCGGTTCGCGATGTCGGTATCGAGGTCGCTACCGAGATGTGCGAACGGCTCATCGCCGAGGGTGCACCCGGATTGCACTTCATCACCCTGAACTTCGCTCGTGCGACCCGCGAGGTGCTGGCGCGGCTCGGCATCGAGATGTCGGCTCCGGTCGTTCAGCCCGCCTGAGGGCCCTCCCGCCGAGCGGTTCAGGGCAGGACCCGGTCCTTCCAGGTGGTCCGGCCGATACGCCGGGCATGCAGTGAGACTGCGGTCAGGGCGCCGAATCCGGCGATCGCCGCCGGATGCGCCAACGCGGATGCCACGTCTGCGCCGGTCACGGCCGTACCGCGTTCGGCAGACCGGGCGAGAGTACGTGACAGAAATGCTGCGCCGACGCCGACCAGCCCCCAGCGGCGGACGGTTCCGCGCCCGGCGATCGCGGCGACCGGCGGCACGAGATAGCCGAGCGCGTAACCGGCGACGACCACGGCAGCACCGGCAGAGGAGCCGAACGCCGACCACAACCAGCGGAGGTAGCCGTCGGAGAGCGCGCGGTGATCGAGATACATGCGGCACGACACGAGCGGTCCGGCGGCGACGACCGTCGTGCGTCGACCTGCCCTGCGGAGTGTGCGGGCGAGATCGAGATCGTCGGTCGGGCTCGCTGCGACCGCGGCATGGCCTCCGATCGCGGCGTACGCCTGAGCGTCGAACACCAGAAACTGACCGCACGCGACAGCCATCGACGGTCGCGCGGTGCGATTGCCCACCACTACCGGCAGTGACGAGAACCAGGACCAGCACAACAGCGGCTGGAGGAGCCGTTCGGCGGGGGACCCGGCCACTTGGAAAGGCCAGGGAGCGAGCAGATCGGTTTGTGCCCGTCGCAGCGATGTCACCGCGGCGGCCAACGCAGAGGGTGCCAGCCGCACGTCCGCATCGACGAACACGACCACGCCGGTGCGAGCCCGCGGGCCGGCGATCCGGTAGGCATGGGCGCACGCGGCGGCCTTTCCGGTCCATCCCGCAGGCGGCGGCGCGGTGCTGTGTACCACCTCGATGCGGTCGTCCCCGGCTGCGGCGCGGCGCGCGGCGGCGGTGGTGCCGTCGGACGAGTCGTCGTCGAACACGATCACCCGCATCCTGGGCACTCCACGCTGGGCACGCAGGTCGGTGAGGAGTTCCGGCACCCGCTGCGCTTCGTTGCGGGCGGGAACGAGGACGGTGATCGGTTCGGTGGTGGCTCCGTCGGGTTCGAGGCGGGGCAACGTCATCCGGTTGGCGGCGGCGACGCATGCGCCGAACAGGGCCACTGCGGCCCCGATTCGGGTGGCCACGGCGCTCATATTACGAGTCGTCGGAATCGGAGTCCGGTCCGCCCGTCGATGTGCGGCCCGGTGCCGGGTTGCGGTTGAGCCAGGCCAGGCCGCCGATGATCAGGGCCACCCCGAGTGTGACGCCGGCGACGATGCCGGCCCATCCGGCGAAACCACGCGTATTGGGATCGGCGTAGCGAACTTCGGCACGCAGGTTCGTGACGTCCCCGGCGGGCAGTTTCCAGGTGACAACGGAGTCGGATTCGCGGGTGCCGTTGGTGGTGGCGATCCGGGCGGGGAACGCAATCGTGAACTGCACATCCGTGCCCTGCGCGGGTACCGATTCGAGGTCGACCTTGCCGGTGAGAGCGACGAGGTCACCCGCCCGCTGCAGTGAGATCTGAAACGACCCTGCGCTCTGATCGGTCATCGCACCGAGTTGTTGCACGTCGCCGAACGACAGGTCGTTGAAGAACACCTGGGTGCCGACGTAGCCGTCCTGCGCGTATTCCTGGACACGGACGCGTCCGGCGAGCGAGTTCGGGACGACGAGTTGCGGACCTTTGTCGTTCTCGTCGATGGGGATGGTCGCGGCGACGATCTGCCCGGACACCCGGTCGTCGGCTGAGACACCCATTGTCATCTGGGCGCGGAGGCATCCGGTGAGCAGAGGAAGCAACAGGAGTACGAGCGCCGCCAGCCGGATCGGTCGGCGGCGAGCAGGGGTGAGGGACGGCTGCACAGCAGATATCGTGCCAGCATCCTGCGAGGATGTCAGAGGTCCTGGGGTGTTGCGGCGCGTCGCCGCCGGTTCCGTTGTGCTCGGTTGTCGCGGCGTAGCGACCTCAGGAGCGGAGCGCCGAGCAACCCCATCACCACGAATCCGTACAGGGCCGACCATTGGAGTTCCGGGGCATCGAGGAACACACTGTGGGCAAGCGCCGACCCGAGCCACGTCCACAGGAACAGTGCGACCGGTACCGCGTCGCCGCCCCGCGGTCGCCGAGCCACCCGATCGAGCGCGGTGAGCGCGGTGGCCATCGCGGCGGCCACCATCAGCCATCCCGCATAGTTGGAGAGCGGGATGTGGGTGAGCCCGGGAAGGCCGGAACCGTGGCACCACGTCCACTGCCCGTCCGCGACCATCTGCGGATCCAGGTACAGATCCCATCCGACCATGCCGACCGTGGTCGCCGCGATCCGTACTGCGGGTCGACGGGTCAGCCGCGTCGCCACACACCACACGGGATATAAACCAGCGGTCCATGCCAGCGGCACCACCAGCGGCACGTCGAACAGTGCGGGCCCGAGTCGGTCGGTGGCATAGACGTAGCACCCGTAGGGGTATCCGGTCGCTGTGCCGACGACCTCGGATGCGAATCCCGCACCGGCCGAGATCACGAACAGGCCCGCCGCCCATGCTGCGCCCCGGTGCGTCACGGCGTGGGCGAGACACGCGGCGGCCAGCAGCGCCACCACCAGCACGGTGACGGTGTCCCGCGAGGAACCGTCGACGAGGGGATAGACGATCTGCGCGGCGACCGCCGCGACAGCGAGTGAGATCGCAGGCGCATTCTTCGGGGTCAACGGGTGAACCGGCGGACGAAGCGGCGCACCGGCCCGCCGCCGGTG
>NZ_JBAQXC010000377.1:0-12138 GCF_049299235.1 Rhodococcus sp. (in: high G+C Gram-positive bacteria)
CTCAGTCTGGGACCGTCTACTTGAGCATCGAACCCGCGTCGATCGGCAGCGCGACACCGGTGATGAACCGGGATTCCTCGGAGGCGAGGAACAGCACGGCATTGCTGACGTCGACGGCGTCGATCCACGGGGTCGGCAGCACGTGCATCATCTGGGACAGCGGCGCGAAATCGTCCGCGGTCGGATGCTCGAGGTCGGGGCGGAACATCTTGTAGGTGGCCTCGTTGAGCAGCATCGGCGTGCTCACCTGTGTCGGGCAGACGGCGTTGACACGGATGCTCTCCTCGCCGAGTTCCATGGCCAGGGTGCGCATGATCCCGAGCATTCCGTGCTTGGCGGCGACGTAGTGCCCGACGCTCGGCAGCGCGCGCAGTCCGCCGACCGAGCTGGTGAGGATGACCGAACCGCCCCGACCGCCTTCGCGGATGTGCGGAACGGACACGCGGGTGGTGATCCATACGCCGGTGAGGTTGACGTCGATCATGTCGCGCCAGCCCTTCTCGCCGAGGCTGTCGAGCCGGTCGCCCGAGCTCGCCAGGCCGGCGTTGGCGCACACGATGTCGAGCCGGCCGAACTGTGCCACGCCTTCGTCGACGGCGGCCTGCATGCCCTCGAAGTCACGCACGTCGACCTCGGCGGCGTGGATCTTGCCGCCTGCAGCCTCGACGAGCGCCACGGTCTCCTGAAGATCCTCCGGCGTCGACATCGGGATCGGCACGTCGTCGAGCTGCGTGCAGACGTCGATGGCGATGATGTTCGCGCCTTCCTCCGCCAGCTTCACCGCGTGGCTGCGGCCCTGCCCCCGTGCTGCGCCCGTGATGAACGCGACCTTGCCTTCGACTCTTCCCGCCATTGTCGCTCCCCTGTGGTTGTGATGACCGCCGCGACTGCCGATGACCCTCCGGCGGCCGGAGAAAGCCCCCGGCAACCGAGATGCTGAGCACTTGTTTAGCATCGGCCCGAATGAGGTGTCAATCACATTCTCAAGCCGAGAGAATCGCATTCCGGTTGCCGATGGGCGGGCCGATCGGGGCAATGGGGAGGATGTGGACCGTCGTCACCTCGCCGCTCGGGGCGGCGACACCGGTTGCGCGCCGATCCGGCCGGTCATCGACCTCCGGGATCGGCGACCGAGCGGGCGGTCCACACCGACCCCGCCGCCGTCACCGAAGTCCCCGCCGCGCCGACGATGATCAGGCATTTCATGTCGATCGTCGCAGGATCCAACTTCTCGAGCGTGGTGACGTCGACCGACTCGCCGGGCCGGCCGACGTCCCGTCCGACGACGACGACCGTGTCGGCCGGACGGTGCCGCAGCAACACGGCCCTGGCGTCGGCGACCTGGGTCGTGCGCGAACGTGACGCAGGGTTGTAGATGCCGAGCACCAGATCTGCCTGCGCGATCGCGGTCAGGCGCTTCTCGATGACCGGCCACGGTTTGAGTCGATCGGACAGGCTGACCACCGCGAAGTCACCGCCGATGGGCGCGCCTGCCCGCGCGGCGACAGCCTGCACCGCGGACAATCCGGGCAGCACCCGGATCGGCACATCCGCGTAGCGGTCGTCCTGCGCGGCCTCGAACACGGCGGAGGCCATGCCGAACACGCCGGCATCACCGCCGGAGACGACCGCGACCCGCCGGCCCGTCGACGCCAGGTCGAGTGCGAACCGGGCGCGATCCACCTCGACGGTGTTTCCGCTCGAATGTCGTTGCAGCCCAGGGCGTACCGGTACGCGGTCGACGTACGGTCCATAGCCGACGACATGGTCGACGTCGGCGAGTGCCGCCGAGGCCTCCGGGGTCAGCCACCGCTCGTCGGCGGGCCCCAAACCGATCACGAGCAATTCCCGTGCCACCGACGGTTCCGGCGCGGGTCCGGTCGCCGGCCGGGATCGGTCGGCGGTGTCCCGGTTGCGGGGCGCCCGGTCACCGGGCGCGAGGATCACCGAGAAATAGGGCACCGCATCGTCGTCGACCTCGGCGACCGGTGCGATGCGCTGGCCGTCCATCGACGCGCGCTCGACATAGACCGCGTCGTCGAGCCGGCCCGCCTGCGCGAGTGCGCTGCGCACGGCCGGAAAGGTTCGGCCCAGCTTCATGATCACGGCGCCGTCGGTGTCGGCCAGTCGACGCGCCAACTCCGGTTCGGGCAGAGTGCCGGGCAGGACGGTGAGCACGTCGGTCCGCCGCACCAGTGGTTCCGCCGCCGCCGCCGCGGCAGCCGAGAACGAGGTGACCCCGGGAACGACCTCGGCCGCGAACCGATCCGCGAGCCGATCGTGGAGATACATGTAGGACCCGTAGAACAGGGGGTCGCCCTCGCACAGCACGACGACGGTCCGGCCCGCCTCGAGATGCGCGGCCAGACGATCGGCGCATTCGTCGTAGAAGTCGGCGATCGCACCGTCGTAGCCGCCGGGATGGTCGGTGGTGCCGGTCGTCACCGGATACACCAGGGGCTCCTCGACGGCGGTAGCCGGAATAAGTTCGGCGGCAATGGATCGTGCGATGGACCGACCGTGGGTGCCGGAGTGGTAGGCGATCACGTCGGCCTCGCCGATCAGGCGGGCGGCCTTGCGGGTGACGAGTTCGGGATCGCCGGGGCCGAGGCCGACGCCGAAGAGACGTCCGGTGTTCATTCGAGCTCCTGTGCCAGTGCGTTGAGTGCGGACGACGCCATCGCGGAGCCGCCTCGCCGACCCCGAACCGCCAGATACGGAATCTGCAGTCCGTGGTCGATCAGCGCGTCCTTGGATTCTGCCGCGCCGATGAAGCCGACCGGTACACCGACGATCGCAGCCGGCCGTGGGGCACCCGCGTCGAGCATCTCCAGCAGGTGGAACAGTGCGGTCGGCGCGTTGCCGATGGCGACGACGGCACCGTCGAGGTGCTCGGCCCACAGCGACACCGCCGCGGCCGAACGGGTCGTGCCCCACCGTGCGGCGAGATCCGGTGTGCGCGGATCGCCGAGGAAACACAGCACCGGATTGTCCGCGGGCAGTCGTGTGCGGGTCACCCCGGATGCCACCATGTTCGCGTCGGTCAGGATCGGCGCCCCGGCGTTCAGCGCGCCGCGCGCCGCCCGGACCAGGCCGGGATGGATCGCCAGGTCGCGTGACAGATCGGTCTGGCCGCTCGCGTGGATCATGCGCACCGCGACCTTCTCGGCGTCGGCGGGGATGCCTGTGAGGTCGGATTCGGATCGGATCGTCGCGAACGACCGCACGTAGATCTCGGCGCCGTCGGTTTCGTACTCGTACCGTCGGGGTGGGGGTGTCTCGATCACGCTGGGCTCCTGGCGGCGACGAGGGTATGTGGGAAATGGGGTGCGCCGCAGGCACGTTCGCATCCGATGACGTGGACGTGTCCGGAGGTGACCGGCTCCGCGGCGGTTCGGCGGGCCAATTCTCGTGTATCGCCGTGGGCGAGGCTACACCCGGGCGCTCCCGTGCACGCCGTCACCCGGACCCACGGCGAATCGTTCGACAGCACGAACCCGGCGTCTGCGAGCGTCGTCGGAGAGGTACCGGTAGGCAGGACGAGGCTCCGCCACGGCGTGACGATCACACCGCGACCCGGCAACGCCGCGACCATCCGAGGGGTCAGAATCCCCAACGGCACCAGCACCGACACCGCTCCGTCCAGTACGCCGAACGGCATCGCGCGGGGCGCCGGACGCGGAACCGGCGTGCCCCCGCCCAGTTCACGGCCGCTATCGGGAAGTTGCCGCACATGCCACCGGGTCGCCCGCACGGCGGTGAACCGCCGGGCGCGGTCGATCAGGGTGCCGACGACCTGCGGCAGCGGCACGACCGGCCCGGACAACGCACCGATCACGATGCGCGCGTGCCCGGCATCGACGGCGGTGGCGGACAGGTCGCAGCGCAGTCCGGCGATGTCGCCGCGGCCGTCGTCGATCCCGAACAGGAAGCGGCCGGGCAGGTCGGTGAGCAGGGGGTCCGCGCACAGCGCTTCGTCGAGGGCGGCGATGAGCGGCCGGATATCGGCCAGGCCGCCGACAAGTCCGGACAGCGGTGACGCGACGATGTTGCGTACCCGTTCGTGCGTCGGCGACGGCAGGAATCCCGCCTCGGCGACCGCTGCGATCAGGCCGTCGGGCACACCCCCGCAGTCGTCGAGAGCAACCCCTCTGATCTGCAGGTTTCCGCGCGAAGTGAGGTGGACGTCGCCGTCTGCGAACGCGCGGGCAGCGGCAGACAGGCGGTGCAAGCCCTCGTCGGGTAGCCGCCCGCCGGGCGCCCGCATCCGCACCAGCGCGCCGTCCGCCGCCACGTGTGGGCGCAGCAGCCCAGGGCAGCGGTCCGGGGGAAGTCGGTCGGCCGAACGGTCCGTCATGGCCGCCCATGCTTGCATACGCCCCCGAGGGGTGCGCTAGTCTCGGCCCTGCCGTGGTGTTCGGGAAGCCGGTGGGAAACCGGCGCGGCCCTCGCCACTGTGAACGGTAGTTGTTCGCCCTCGTCCGTGCCGGTCCGCCGGTGCGGAAACCACTGGAGTCCGCTCCGGGAAGGTTCGGCCGAGCAGCGTCGACCCGTCAGCCAGGAGACCGGCCACGGCACGCGAGGTCCACGAGGGTTTTTGGAGACTGAACATGGCTGTTTTCGTGCTGTTCCGGGTCGCGCAGTGACGCGCCTGACGTTGCTGTCGACGTCCGACACCGACCTGTTGTCGGCTCGGGCGAGCGGCGCCGACTGGGTGGTCGGCAACCCGTCCCGGCTCGACCTCACCGGCGATGCCCCCGACGCGCTGCCCGCCCTGCTGGCGGACTCCCAGTTGGTGATCGTCCGGATCCTCGGGTCGGCCCGCTCCTGGCAGGAGGGACTCGACCGGGTGCTCGCGCACGGAGTCCCGGTGGTCGTTCTCGGCGGCGAGCAGACCCCCGACGGAGAGCTGATGGGCTACTCGACCGTGCCGGTCGGTACCGCCGCGGAGGCGCACCGCTACCTGGCCTACGGCGGACCGGAGAACGTCGCACACCTGCACGCCTTCCTCTCCGACACGGTGCTGCTCGGCGGTGACGGTTTCGAACCGCCCGCGGCACTGCCCGAATGGGGCCTCGCTCCGCGTCCGGCACCGGTGGATCCTGACCTGCCGCGGGTGGGTGTCTTGTTCTACCGGGCCCACCACACCAGCGGAAATGTGCAGTTCGCGCAGGATCTCGCCGACGCCGTCGACGCGACCGGCCGGGCACAGGCGGTGGTGATCCATTGCGCGTCGCTGCGCGGCGCCCCCGACGATCTGCTCGCCGCACTCGGGACTCTCGACGCGCTGGTGGTCACGGTGCTCGCCGCGGGCGGTACCACACCGGCGACCGTCGGCGCCGGCGGCGACGACGAAGCGTGGGATGTCGCCGCGCTCGCCGCCCTCGACATCCCGATTCTGCAGGCGCTGTGCCTGACCTGGAGCAGGGACAGTTGGGCGGAGTCGGACGACGGTGTGTCCCCGCTCGATTCGGCCACCCAGATCGCCGTTCCCGAATTCGACGGACGCATCATCACGGTGCCGTTCTCGTTCAAGGAATTCGACGCCGACGGGTTGCCGCGCTATGTCACCGATCCGGAACGGTGCCGTCGCGTGGCGGGGATCGCGGTCGCCCACGCGCGGTTGCGGCATGTGCCACCCGCGCAGCGGCGCATCGCGATCATGCTGTCGGCATACCCGACGAAACACTCCCGGGTGGGCAACGCGGTGGGATTGGACACCCCGGTGTCGGCGATCCGGATGTTGCGGGCGATGCGCGAGCAGGGCTACGACCTGGGCGAGGGTTTCCCCGGCATGGACGTCGCCGACGACGCGGAAGCCGGGAACACCTTGATCCACGCCCTCATCGACGCCGGTGGGCAGGACGAGGAATGGCTCACCGCCGAGCAGATCTCCGGTAATCCGGTGCGGGTGCGTACCGCCCAGTACCGGGAGTGGACCGCCGATCTGCCTGCGGAACTGACCGGCGCGATGACCGAGGCCTGGGGTGAGGCACCCGGTGCGCTGTTCGTCGACGGTTCCGGTGACGACGAGGCGATCGTCCTCGCGACCCTGCAAGCGGGCAACGTCGTGCTGATGATCCAGCCGCCCCGCGGGTTCGGGGAGAATCCCGTCGCGATCTACCACGACCCGGATATGGCGCCGTCGCATCACTATCTGGCGGCCTACCGCTGGGTGGAGCGCGGATTCGGGGCCGACGCGGTCGTGCACCTCGGTAAGCACGGGTCGATGGAATGGTTGCCCGGCAAGAATGCGGGCCTGTCGGCGGCGTGCGCGACCGACGCCGCGATCGGCAACATGCCGCTGATCTACCCGTTCCTCGTCAACGACCCGGGGGAGGGCGCCCAGGCCAAGCGGCGCGCCCACGCGACGATCGTGGATCATCTGATCCCGCCGATGGCGCGCGCCGAATCATACGGCGACATCGCACGTTTGGAACAGTTGCTCGACGAATACTCGAACATCGCGGCGATGGACCCGGCGAAACTCCCGGCGATCCGGGCACAGATCTGGACGCTGATCCAGGCCGCGAAACTCGATCACGACCTCGGCCTCGACGATCGGCCGCACGACGCCGAGTTCGACGATTTCCTGCTGCACGTCGACGGCTGGCTGTGTGAGGTCAAGGACGCGCAGATCCGTGACGGCCTACACGTGCTCGGCGGTGCCCCCACCGGCGAGGCCAGGGTGAATCTGGTGTTGTCGATCCTGCGGGCCGCGCAGGTGTGGGGAGGCCGGGCACACGCGGTGCCGGGGTTGCGCGCCGCGCTCGGGCTGAAGCCCGATGCGCCGCTGTCCGACGTCGACGCCGTCGAGGAGCAGGCTCGCACGCTGGTGCAGGCGATGGAACATGCGGACTGGTCCGTCGAATCTGTTTCTTCGGCAGTCGAATCCGTTCTGGGGCGGACCGATGCCGAGATCGAGCGGGTGCTGGTGTTCGCGGCCGAGGAAGTCGTTCCGCGGCTCGCCCGCACCACCGACGAACTCGACATGGTGCTGCATGCCCTCGACGGCGGGTACGTGCCTGCCGGGCCGTCCGGGTCACCGCTGCGCGGATTGGTCAACGTGCTGCCCACCGGGCGGAACTTCTACACCGTCGACCCGAAGGCCGTGCCGAGCCGCCTCGCCTACGACACGGGCGTCGCGCTGGCGAACGCACTGGTCGATCGGTACCTCGCGGACACCGGCGACTACCCACGGTCCGTCGGGCTGTCGGTGTGGGGGACGTCGGCGATGCGGACATCCGGTGACGACATCGCCGAAGTACTCGCCCTCATCGGGGTCCGACCGGAATGGGACCCCGAGTCCCGCCGCGTCCGCGACCTCGTCGTCGTTCCGCTCGCCGAACTCGGCCGCCCCCGCATCGACGTCACCGTCCGCATCTCCGGGTTCTTCCGCGACGCGTTTCCGCACGTCATCGGGATGCTCGACGACGCGATCCGCATGGTCGCCGCGCTCGACGAACCCGTCGAGTCGAACTATGTCCGGGCGCACGCGCAGCGCGACGAAGCCGAGCACGGCGACGCGGACCGCGCGGTACGCCGGATTTTCGGCTCCAAGCCCGGTTCGTACGGCGCGGGCATCCTGCAACTCGTCGACACCGGCAACTGGCGTACCGACGAAGATCTCGCCGAGGTGTACACCGCGTGGGGCGGATTCGTGTACGGGCGCGGGGTGCACGGCGAACCCGCGGCCGACGACATGCGCGCGAACTACCGTCGTATCGCGGTCGCCGCGAAGAACACCGACACCCGCGAACACGACATCGCCGACTCGGACGACTACTTCCAGTACCACGGCGGCATGGTCGCGACCGTGCGGGCATTGACCGGGGCCGACCCGAAGGCGTACATCGGCGATTCGACGTCGCCGGATGCGGTGCGCACCCGGTCGCTTTCGGAGGAGACCGCACGGGTCTTCCGGGCCCGCGTGGTCAATCCGCGGTGGCTCGCGGCGATGCGACGGCACGGATACAAGGGTGCGTTCGAACTGGCCGCGACCGTCGACTACCTGTACGGCTACGACGCGACCGCCGGGGTCGTCGCCGACTGGATGTACGAAACCCTCGCGCAGACATACGCGCTGGACTCGGAGAACCAGCAGTTCCTGCGCGAGGCGAACCCGTGGGCGCTGCGCGGCATCGTCGAACGGCTCACCGAAGCCGCCGAACGTGGACTGTGGGCCGAACCGGATCCGGCGACGATGCAGGCACTGCAACAGGCGTATCTGGACGTCGAGGGAGACCTCGAGGACCGCGGATGAGGGTGCGCCTCATCGGGATCGGTCCCGGCGGACCGGACGATCTGACGGTCGCGGCGGTGCACGCGCTGCGCGATGTGGACGTGTTCCTCGTCGCGGACAAGCAACGCGGGGTGGACGACCTGGTGTCGGTGCGCGAGGAGATCTGCCGGCGGCACACCCCCGGCGACCACCGGGTGATCGTGGTGCCCGACCCGCCCCGCGACCGGGCACCCGAGCAGTACGGCGTCGAGGTGCGGGACTGGCACGCCGCCCGCGCACAGGCCTACGAGACGGTGCTGCGTGAGCAGGTGACTGCCGGTGAGACCGTCGGCTTCCTCGTGTGGGGCGACCCGAGCCTGTACGACAGCACCATTCGCGTCGTCGAACGGATCCGCGAGCGCGGGGTCGTCGACATCGACTACGACGTGATCCCGGCGGTCAGCAGCGTGCAGATGCTCGCCGCGCGGCATCGCTTGGTGCTCAACCGGATCGGCGGCCCGGTCACGATCACGACGGGGCGTCGCCTGCGCGACGATGTCGCGGCGGGCGCCGACAATGTCGTCGTGATGCTCGACGCCCGTCTGACGTGCACCGAATTACCGGGGGAATGGGACATCTGGTGGGGCGCGAACCTCGGAACTTCCGACGAGGAACTCGTCGCCGGGCGACTGGCCGAGGTCCGCGATCGCATCGAGACGGCCCGGGCGAGGTCGAAGGCGGCGCGCGGCTGGGTGATGGACACCTACCTGGTGCGGCGGGCCGGAGCGGCCCTCAACGCTGGGTGAACAGCACCGCCGGGCGCGTCCTGGTGTCGGTGGGTGACCTGCTCAGCACGACGGGCAGCCACTGCGAGGTGAGCACCACCATCGTGAGCCAGGCCAGCAGCATCCCCGGCGACGGGGCATGCGGCGTCGGCGACGGCATCCCGTTCTGCGACCAGTACCCGAACAGGCCGAACAGTGACGACAGGCCCGAACCGAGCAGCGCGGCGACGGCCAGACGCCACCGGCGCAGGCACAGTGCGGCCGTCGAGACGACGACGCCGAACACCAGCGCGAGGGTCGTGAAGATGCGCATCGGAAGGGTGACGGTCGCGTGCCCGCCGAACCAGCCGCCGAGCACCGTCCACGAGGTCGCGGATTCGGTCTGCGGCAGCAGCAGCGCGACGACCAGTACGGTCACACACCCGACAAGCACCCACTGCCGTCGCCCGGCACGGAACTCCCCGGCGATCTTCTTCTCGATGCGGGTGAACTCGCTGCGATAGGCGGACAGATCGTCGCGCACCGGACCTCCTCGCTCAGGGCACAAGGTCCCCAGTATGCGCTCCGCCGCCGGCGAGCGGTTCGATGGGTCGTCCCGCCCGGACGACGGCTCCCCGCACTCGATCGGGACGACTGGATGCCGCCGGGCGCGACGTGGAACGATGCCACCTATGGGACCGGGACGCGCGGACGCGCAACGGGTGCGGGACATCGTGGCGATGCGCCGGGTCCGCGATCGGATCGATCGGGAGTACGCCCAGCCGTTGAACGTCGAGGCGCTGGCCCGCGGGGCACACATGTCGGTCGGGCATCTGAGCCGCGAGTTCCGCCGGGTGTACGGCGAATCCCCGTACTCGTATCTGATGACGCGGCGGATCGAACGGGCGATGACGCTGTTGCGGCGCGGCGACCTCAGCGTCACCGAGGTGTGCTTCGCGGTCGGATCGTCGTCGCTGGGCACGTTCAGCACGAGGTTCACCGAACTGGTCGGTGTGCCGCCGAGCGTCTACCGCCGGGACCATTCCCAGGCCGGGGAGGGCATCCCGCCGTGTCTGGCCAAGCAGGTGACCAGACCGGTCAGGAATCGAGAAGCGCGACCCGGGTAGCTCGTTCTAGCGTGGTCGACATGAACATCACCATTCACTACGCCTTCCTCCCGCACACCGACGCGGAGGCCGCGCTGGGCTTCTACCGCGACATCCTCGGCTTCGAGGTCCGCAAGGACGTCGGCTACGAAGACATGCGCTGGATCACCGTGGGCCCGGTGGGACAACCCGGAACGTCCATCGTGCTGCACCCGCCCGCCGCCGATCCGGGTGTCACCGACGAGGAACGACGCACGGTTCTGGACCTCATCGCCAAGGGCGCCTACACGGCGGTCACCCTGGCCACCGACGATCTCGACGGGCTCTTCGACCGTCTCCAGGCCGCTGGTGCCGATGTCATCCAGGAGCCGATCGACCAGGACTACGGCGTCCGAGACTGCGCCTTCCGTGATCCGGCCGGCAATCTCATTCGTGTCAATCAGCTCGGCTGAGGTCGTCGACTCGGCTGAGCGAGCACGTCCGTGCGCGGTGCGGCCGGAGGTCGAAAAGTCTTGTGGAACAACAGCGGGACCGGATACTGTTCCGTCCCGGTGCCGTGACGCTGGGAGATGCGGCCCCGGACTTCGAACATCGACGAACGATGAGCAGTGGGGGCATGGTGGAGCAGATCGAACTGTCTCCGGGCGTCACGGTGGGTGTCACCCGAACCGGGTCCGGCCCGGCGGTCCTGTTGCTCGGCGGGCTGGGAATGCCGTCGATCGTGTGGGAGATCTCCGGGCTCACCGGCCTGCTCGCCGACGCAGGCTTCGAGGTCGTCGCGCTCACCGCGCGCGGAATCCCACCGTCGTCCGCACCGCCGGCACCGTACTCGGTCGACGACCTCGCCGGCGACGCGGCGGCGCTGCTCGACGAACTGGGACTGACCAGCGACGTGATCGTCGTCGGCTATTCCCTCGGGACATACGTCGCGCAGGTCCTGCTCCGCGAACGACCGGCCACTTTCCGGGCCGCGGTGTTCGTCGCCGGCCTCGATCCGTCACCGCTCGTGACGATCGTCGACGACATGGAACTGGACCTGATCGACGCCACCGGAAGCCTGCCCGCCGCGGTCGCCACGTTCGAGATCCTGATGACCACCTTGCCGACGGCCATGCTTCAGGATCGGGACGCACTACCGGGCTGGCACGATCTCTTCTCCGCCGACACCGGTCGCTGGACCGGAATCGACGGCATGACAGGGCAACTGGCTGCTTCGCGCGAGTGGTCCCGGAACAAGCAGAACCACCTCGACGCATTGTCGCGGATCGACCTGCCCACCCTCTCGATCGCATTCGAACACGACCTCTTCTTCCCGCCCGACAGCGAAAAGGCCGCTGCCGCGCGGATACCGGGCAGCGAACACGTTCTGGTCGCCGGTGCCGCGCACGGTGGGTTGAGCACTCACAGCGCGGAACCGGTGGCGCGCATCGTCGAGTTCTGTGTCGCCCGAGACGGGCACCGCGCCGAGAACTGACCCTGCGCGAGTGCTGTCGCGGCTTACTGCAATCGGGTGTCCTGCATCGGTGTCAGCGCTCGTGCCGAACGACCCCGGCGCCGGGACGCCACAGGTCGACGTGCATCGTCTCGTCGACGGTGACGAGGACGGCCTCGGCGATGTCGAGTTCGAACAGGTGCATCGGGCCGTCCGGGACAGGCGACGGATACGCGGCGAGGATTGCGGCCTTCTGCTCGCCGAGCAGTTCCCGCGCGTGCCCGGCGACCTTCGCGTCGCCACCGGCCATGTCGTGATGTCCGGGATTGGAGTGCAGCGCGTATCTGCCGTCACGCTGGAGATCGCGGGCCTTGAGCGCACCGGGCATGGATCCGATCACGAGCCGACCGTCGACGATCTCGACCTCGGTGCCACTGATGCGGGGTGAGCCGTCGCGGCGCAACGTCGCCAGGACGTGGTGCCGGTGCGCCGCCCAGCGTGCGGCGATCGACTCGGCCAGTGCAGGTGCTTCGGTGCGGAACTGTTCCCAGCTCGCCAGGTTCCTACTGTGTGTCGTGTTCCCGCTGTGTGTCATGACATCACTGTGCCGCCTCA
>NZ_JBAQXC010000378.1:0-1782 GCF_049299235.1 Rhodococcus sp. (in: high G+C Gram-positive bacteria)
CAGCGGGGTGACGTCGAGGAGCAGCACGTCCTTGACCTCGCCCTTGAGGACACCGGCCTGCAGGGCGGCACCGACGGCGACGACCTCGTCCGGGTTCACGCCCTTGTTGGGTTCGCGGCCACCGGTCATCTCGCGGACCAGTTCGGTGACGGCAGGCATGCGGGTCGAGCCGCCGACGAGGACGACGTGGTCGATGTCGCCGACCGCGATGCCCGCGTCCTTGATGACCTGCTGGAACGGTGCACGGGTGCGCTCGAGAAGATCGCTCGTGATCTTCTGGAACTCGGCGCGCTTGAGCTGCTCGTCGAGGAACAGCGGGTTCTTGTCCGCGTCGACCGTGATGTAGGGCAGGTTGATGGAGGTGCTCTGCGAGCTGGACAGCTCGATCTTCGCCTTCTCCGCGGCCTCACGCAGACGCTGCAGGGCCATCTTGTCCTTGGTCAGGTCGATGCCGCTGGACGCCTTGAACTTGTCGACGAGCCAGCTGACGACGCGCTCGTCCCAGTCGTCGCCACCGAGGTGGTTCTCGCCGGAGGTCGCGCGGACCTCGACGACACCGTCACCGATCTCGAGCAGGGACACGTCGAACGTGCCGCCACCGAGGTCGAAGACGAGGATGGTCTGTTCCTTCTCGCCCTTGTCGAGACCGTATGCGAGGGCCGCGGCGGTGGGCTCGTTGACGATGCGCAGGACGTTGAGGCCGGCGATGGTGCCGGCTTCCTTGGTGGCCTGACGCTGTGCGTCGTTGAAGTACGCGGGGACGGTGATGGCGGCGTCGGTGATGTCCTCACCGAGGTACGCCTCGGCGTCGCGCTTGAGCTTCATCAGCGTGCGGGCGCTGATCTCCTGCGACGTGTAGTTCTTGTCGTCGATCGCGACGGTCCAGTCGGTGCCGATGTGGCGCTTGACCGAACGGATGGTGCGGTCGACGTTCGTGACCGCCTGGTTCTTGGCGGGCTGACCCACCAGAACCTCACCGTTCTTCGCGAATGCGACGACCGACGGAGTGGTACGGGAACCCTCGGAGTTGGCGACCACCACGGGTTCGCCGCCTTCCAGCACGGAAACGACCGAGTTGGTGGTTCCGAGGTCGATGCCGACCGCACGAGCCATAATTCTCCTCCAATTTCTCGCCGCGGCACGACGTTGCGCCGCGGGCCTACATGCCCGAACCCTGAGCCCGACGGACTCAGGTGAGCGAAGTCCACTCAAGCTTGCACCCGGACGGAATCCGGAGTCAAGTCTAAGTTGAGCTTCTCACGCTCAAGTTTGTCGAACGGTCCAACCGCAACCCACCCGACTTTTGTTCTGAAAGTGATGCAGCTCACTTTTGTTGAGCTGTTGGGGCAGAGAAGGGACAGCCGCGCGGTGCGGGCAGCGCGCGGCTGTCTTCCTCGTCGGCGGATGCGCGAGCCGGGCCGGGTCGTCCACAAGCCCAGTTGTCCACGGGCCCAGTTGTCCACAGGCGCCGAATCGATCCACAGATTCGGGTCGATCGGCGCAGGAGCGCCCCGAATCGCCGCGGGCACCGCCACGCTGACCGGCATGACCGATCCGACACCGCTCTACCGATCCGACCTCCTCACCTCCGGTATCACCGCCGACGAGCTCCGGCAGGCGCTGCGCGGCGGCGTCCTCACCCGGATCGCGCCGGGCGCGCATCTGCGGCGCGCCGACGCCGACGAGCTCGACGGGATCGCCCGGCACCGGGTCCGAGCGCGGTACGTGCAGCATTCGCTCGGCGGGGACGCGGTACTCAGCCACGTCACCGCCGCCCTGTTC
>NZ_JBAQXC010000379.1:0-2294 GCF_049299235.1 Rhodococcus sp. (in: high G+C Gram-positive bacteria)
GTCGACAAGTTGCCCGTCGTGGGCGAGCAGGCCCCCGCGAAGCCCGTTGCGACGCACCGCGGGAACGAGGGCGACAGCGCGGCCGGCACCCACTCGGCGCGACCGCGGCAGCAACGCCGAGGGAGTACGGGCCGCCGCACGCAGTGCGTCGCCGGCGAGGAAACCTACCCGGACCAGTGCAGATTCACCACGGCCGACGGACGGAAGCAGTGGGACCAGTTGCGGCATCGGCCGGATCAAATGCGGGGCCGTGACGGCCATGAGGATGCCGCGTTCGACGGCGCTTTCGTGCGCGATCCCGACATTGCCGGTCGCGAGGTAGCGCAGGCCGCCGTGGACGAGTTTCGAACTCCACCGGCTGGTCCCGAACGCGAGATCGTGACGTTCGACCAGGGCGACGCTGAGCCCGCGTGCGGCGGCATCGAGGGCGACCCCGGCGCCGGTGACTCCGCCGCCGATCACCAGAACGTCGACTACGGGGTCGTCGGCGAGCCGCTCGAGTTCGCGACGGCGACGCTGCGCGGACAGTGCGGCCGATCCGGGTCCGGTCACGCTGATCGTTCCGAAGTGGGCGTCAGGTACGCGTCCACGGCGTGCCCGAGTTCCGCGAGCAGGTCGTCACGAGATGCGGTATCGGCGACCGCGCGCGCCGAGACGGTGACCGATTGGGCGGTGAGCAGCACCATCACGGCGATCCGGCGCGGGTTGCCTGCGCGGATCGACCCGTCGCGTTGTCCGTCGGCAATGGCGACGGTGAGCGTCTCGAGCAGCATGCGCTGGCTGGTGCCGAGCCGGTCGACGAGGTAGGTGATCAGCACGTCGGGGTCGGTGCTGACGATCTTGTCGAACAGCGGGTGGGCGCCGATGGCGCCGGCGGTGGTCACCACCGCGTGTACGAGTCGCTGCCGGGCGGGGCCGGTGCCGGACGATTCGGGGGCGAGTCGGCGGATCTCACGGGTGAGCAGGTCCGCGACGATCGCGCGGGTGTCGGGCCAGCGGCGATAGACGGTCGGGCGGCTGACGCCGGCCCGCCGGGCGACCTCGGCGAGCGTGGTGCGACGCAACCCGAAGTCCACCATGCAGGAATATGCGGCGTCGAGGATCTGGTCCTCGATCGTGGGCGCGTCGCGCGGACCGGCAGTTCGCGAATCATCGTTACGGATCGACATTGTGTGTAAAACTGTAACTCATGATCTCCCAGTTCGTCCCGCACTATCCCGACGCAGCCCCACCGATGGCGTGGGACGCGTGGGGCACCGAGGACCGCCGCACAGAACTGTCCGCGCCGATCCGCAACCTGCTCGAGCAGACGCTGGGCATCGACACCACCCGCGACCGCGACCTTCCCGAGGCCGACGTCCGGCTCACCGCCTGCCGGTTGAGTGCAGTGCACCGCGACGGCCTCACCCGCATCGTCGGCGCCGACCACCTCGCCGACGACGACCGGACCCGGCTGCGGCACGCGGGGGGAAAGAGCACCCCCGATCTGTTGCGCCGCCGAAGCCGCGACACACAGGATGCGCCCGACGCCGTGCTGTGTCCCGGCAGTCACGACGAGGTCCTCGCCGTGCTCGCGTACTGCTCGGCCGAATCGATCGCGGTGGTTCCGTTCGGCGGCGGCACCAGCGTCGTCGGCGGCCTCGATCCGGTGCGGGGACCGTTCGATGCGGTGATCGCCGTCGACCTGCGCAGGCTGACCGCGTTGACCGGGCTCGATCCGATCTCGGGGTTGGCGACGCTGCAGGCCGGTGCCACCGGTCCGCAGGCCGAACAGGTGCTGTCCGCCCACGGCTTCTCGCTCGGCCATTTCCCCCAGAGTTATCGCCACGCCACCCTCGGCGGGTTCGCGGTCACCCGATCGGCGGGCCAGGCGTCGGCCGGCTACGGACGATTCGAGGACATGGTCGACCATCTGGTCGTGGCGACACCGCGGGGCACCGTGCGGGCCGGTCTGGCGCCGGCATCCGCGGCGGGCCCGGACCTCCGCCGGTTGTTCCTCGGCTCGGAAGGCACGCTCGGCATCGTCACCGAGGTGGGGGTACGGATTCATCCCGTGCCCGCGACCACCACATTCCGCGCGTGGTCGTTTCCCGACTTCGCGACCGGCGCGGCGGCACTGCGGACACTCGCACAGACAGGTGCGCTGCCGACGGTCCTGCGACTGTCGGACGAAGCCGAGACCGGCATGAATCTCGCGCTGCACGACAAGATCGGCGGTGCCGCACCCGGCGGTTGCCTCGCCGTCACCACCGTCGAGGGCAGCGACGCGCACGTGCGCGCCCGCGCCGCCGAGG
>NZ_JBAQXC010000380.1:0-3408 GCF_049299235.1 Rhodococcus sp. (in: high G+C Gram-positive bacteria)
GGGTCCTGGCGGACCCCACGATCGACGCGGTGAACGTGGTCGGCGCCACCCCGGACCACGCGCCGGTGACGATCGCCGCCGGCCGGGCCGGCAAACACGTACACGTCGAGAAGCCGGCCGCCCTGACCGTCACGGACTTCGACGCCATGGTCGCCGCCACCGAAGGTGCGGGCACGTCCCTGATGGTGGGGCAGACCGTCCGGTTCCAGCCGTCGATCAGTTCGATCGGTGCCGCCGTCGGGCAGGGCGCCATCGGCGATCCCCGCCTGATCCACCTGAGCTGGTACACCGGTCACGTCTGGCCCGGTGGCTGGCGCGGCTGGCAGCACGACAAGGCGCGCTCGGGTGGTCACCCCGTGCACAACGGCACGCACGCACTCGACCTGGTGACCTGGCTGACCGGCCGGCATCCGGTCCGGGTGTTCGCCCGCAGCTTCCCGACCTTCGCCGCAGGCATGCCCGTCCACGACAGCTTCCACCTGACCGTCCGCTTCGACGACGACTCGCTGGCCCTGATCGAACTGGCCTACGCGCTGTCGCAGCCGGGAACGATGGTGCGCCGCATCGTCGTCTCCGGCACCGACGGCACCCTCGCCCACGACACCGGCGACGATCCCGGACTGATGTCCGACACCGTCACCGCGCCGCCGTCGTCCATCGAGGACGCGATGACCCATCAGATGCGGCACTGGATCGGCACCCTCGACGGATCGGTGACCCCCATCGTCGAGAACTGGCAGGTGCGCGCGGCGCTGGCGACCGCGATCGCGGCCCAGCATTCGCTCGATACCGGTCGCGCCGTCACCATCGACCATGGAGCGCACCCATGACATCCACCACTCCGACCCGCATCGGATTTATCAGCGGTGTGCGGCATGCCGGGTCCTACGCCGGGCTGTTGCACGGTGATCCGCGTGTGCACCTGGTCGGGATCGCCGAGGAACACGGCGTAGCCGACTGGATCCGCGCCGACGGTATCGCGACGGCCGCGGCCGCGGGCATCGCATGGATCGACGATCTCGGCGAACTCCTCGATCCCGACCGGATCGACCTCGCAGTGATCTGCAGCGAACCGACCCGGCACGCCCGGCTGGCGATCGCCGCACTCGAGGCCGGACTCGACGTCCTGGTCGACAAGCCGATCGGAGTCAGCGAGGCCGAAGCCGCCGCCGTCGAGGCCGCCGCAGCCGCCACCGGGCGGATCTGCACCGTCGTCAACCGCACCCACTCGCCCGCGCTGCGCCGACTGCGCCGCTGGATCGACGCAGGCAATCTCGGTCTCCCCCGGCACGTGGACATCGAATTCCTGGCCAGCGGAACCCATTTCGCCACCTCGGTGGAACGACCGGAGCTGGTGGTGGACCCGGCGCTGTCCGGCGGCGGGGAGGTGCTGAACTTCCTCGGTTACGCCGCCGACTACCTCCGGTATCTCACCGGGCTCGACGTCACCGAGGTGTACGCCGAGACGAGCACCCTCTACGGCGGCGCCCACGCGCAATTCGGGGTCGAGGACACCGCGCTGGTGTCGCTCGCGCTCGCGCACGGCGTCACCGCCACCGTCACCGTCGGAAGGGTGCCCGCCGCACCGGGATTCGGAGCGAACACGGCCACGGTCCGGGTCCTCGGATCGCACGGGTACGCCAGTTCGGACGACGACAAGCCGGCGGTCCTGCAGTTCGCCGGTTCCGGTGCCGTCACCGCACATCCGATCGGCGGCTTCGGATCCGACAACGCCGTGTCGAGCTTCCTGACGCACTTGCTCGACCGGCTCCCCCAGCGGATCGCCCCCGACTACTCGATCGCCGATGCGCGGGCGTCGATGCGCGTCATCGACGCCGCCTACCGTTCCGCGGCCGAGGGACAGCCGGTCGCCCTCGAATAACCGCCGCATAACCGCCGCAGACACCACCCGAACACCAGCTACGGAGAATCATGAGCACCACCTTCAGCGGAATCGTCCCCCCGATCGTCACCCCCCTCACCGCCGACGGCAACGTCGACACCACCGCCCTCGAACGCCTGCTGACGATGCAACTCGACGCCGGCGTCGACGGCGTGTTCATCCTCGGATCGTCGGCGGAGGTCGGCTACCTCACCGACGAGCAGCGGGCCGAGATCGTGGCGACCGCGATCGGGCACGTCGGCGGGCAGGTGCCGGTGCTCGTCGGCGTCAACGACATGACCACCAACCGCGTCATCGCCGTCGCCGAGCGCGCCCGCAATGCCGGGGCCGACGCCATCGTCGCGACCGCCCCGTTCTACGCGATCACCAACGCGCAGGAGACCGCCACCCACTTCCGCGCCATTCACGCGGCGGTGGACGTTCCGCTCTTCGCGTACGACGTTCCAGTCCGTGTGCACAGCAAGCTCGACGCCGCAATGCTGGTGGAACTGGGCCGCGAGGGTGTCCTCGCCGGTGTGAAGGACTCGAGCGGAGACGACGTCGGCTTCCGTCAGTTGCTGCTCCAGTCCCGCGGTATGGACAACTTCGCGGTCTTCACCGGCCACGAGGTCGTCGTGGACGGCTGCCTGCTCATGGGCGCCACGGGCGCGGTGCCCGGCCTGGCCAACGTCGACCCCGACGGCTACGTCCGGTTGTGGCGTGCCGCCCGCGCCGGCGACTGGGCGGCTGCGAAGGCCGAACAGGACCGGCTCGCCGACCTGTTCTCCATCGTCTACACCCCGGCCCCGGGTCGGGTCAGTGCCGGCGCCGCAGGGCTCGGTGCGTTCAAGACGGCGCTGATGCTGCGCCGGGTCATCGCGAGCAACACGATGTGCGCGCCGATGCTCTCACTCGACGAATCCGAAACCGAAGCCGTCAAGGCGATCCTCGAACGCACCGGGCTCCTCTGACATGACGTCGGTGCGGGAACAGTGGATCGGTGTCGACATCGGTGGCACCAAGGTCGCCGCCGCGGTGGTCACCGCCACCGGTGAGGTGATCCAGACAGTGCGTGCGGCGACCCCGAGCACGGGCGGGCAGGCGGTGCTGGGCACCGTCGCCGAGCTGATCGTGGGCCTGCTCGCCCACCACGAGGCCGGTGGAATCGGTGTCGGTGCTCCTGGCATCGTCGACAGGACCACCGGACGGGTCACCTTCGCCTCCGACATCCTGACCGGCTGGGCGGGCGCCGACGTGCGCGGCGTCCTCGAATCCCGCACCGGTCTGCCCGTCACCGTGGACAATGACGTCCGGGTGATGGCGCACGGGGAAAACACGATCGGGGCCGGCCGCGGCCGGGGCTCGGTGGTGTTCGTGTCGATCGGCACCGGCATCGGCGGCGCGCTGTCCGTCGACGGCACGCTCCGCCACGGGGCCCACGGCACCTGCGGTGAACTGACGCACCTGCTGGTCCCCGCGACCGGCGCAATCGCGTGCGGGTGCGGTCGCGCCGATCACCTCGAAGC
>NZ_JBAQXC010000381.1:0-1649 GCF_049299235.1 Rhodococcus sp. (in: high G+C Gram-positive bacteria)
GAGATGGGCATCACCCACGTGGTGCGCGGTCAGGAGTGGATCTCGTCCACGCCCAAGCACCTCTTGCTCTATCGGTGGCTCGGGCTCAAGCCCCCGGCCTTCGCCCATATGCCGCTCCTGCGCGACGAAAAGCGCGCCAAGATCTCCAAGCGCAAGAGTCCCTGGGCGCGGCTCACGTGGTTCAAGGAGCAGGGTTACCTCCCGGAGGCTCTCGTCAACTTCCTTGCGCTGCAGGGGTATCCGCCGATCGTCGAAGCCGACGGCACCGAGCGAGAGGTCTTCACGTTCGACGAGTTCGCCGAGCGCTTCGATTGGGCCAAAGTCAACCCGGCGGGGTCGATGTTCAACCTCGACAAGCTCGACTGGCTCAACGGGGTGTGGCTGCGCGAGTTGGCCCCCGGCGACTTCGCCAGCCGGCTGTTGCCCTTCCTCGAGCAGGAGGGCGTGCTGTCCGACAACCCGTCGCTGGGGGAGTTGGGGCGGCTCAAGCTCGTCGCCGCCTTGATTCAGACCCGCATCGCGAAGCTCACCGAGGCGGCCCCGCTCGTGGCCCCCTTCTTCATGGGTGACGACATGATCGCCATCGCCGACGATGCCCGGGCTCAGCTCGACGACCGGTCGCCGGCGGTGCTGGATGCCGCCATCCGGGCTCTCGGGGATATCGACGACCATGGTCGCGGGCTGCTCGGCGCTGAGAGCGACTGGAATGCCGCGACGATCGAGGCTGCGCTGCGGAGGGCGATCGTCGAGGGCCTCGGGGTCAAGGCGCGGGTGGCCTTCGGCCCGCTGCGCACCGCCGTGTCAGGCCAGCGGATCTCGCCGCCACTGTTCGAGTCGATGGAAATCCTAGGCAAGACCTCGACCCTGGCGCGCCTGGCCGCGCTTCGGGCGACCGTCTAGTCCGGATTTGGGAGCAACCGACCTGGCCGGTAGGATCGCTCTTCGGTTCACCCTCGAAGGTCCGTGAGGACGCGCGAGCGGTGATACCCCATGGGGTATGGTGTAATTGGCAACACGACTGATTCTGGTTCAGTTGTTCTAGGTTCGAGTCCTGGTACCCCAGCAATTGGGCGAAATCGACCCCTCCCGGGTAAGGTTTCACCCGTTGTCCGCAGGTTTCTGAGTTCTCCTGCGGGCTCGCTAGGGCCCCGTTGTGTAGCGGTCTAGCACGCCGCCCTCTCAAGGCGGTAGCGCGGGTTCGAACCCCGTCGGGGCTACAACATCACGAAACCCCCTGCAGCGCAGGGGGTTTCGTCACTTCTTGGGGTCGGGTGTCGAGGGCACCGCCGTCGCGTCAGCCTAACCGTGAGCGGCCTGGTGAGCCCGGCGGAGGACCTCGCTGAGCTTGTTGGCGCCGGCGACGACGGTGGCCGCGTGCAGACGCCCAGGCTGGCGTGACAGGCGCTCGATCGGACCGGAGATCGACACGGCAGCCACGACGCGACCCGAGGGCCCGCGCACGGGTGCTGAGACGGAGGCGACTCCCGGCTCGCGTTCGCCGACGCTCTGCGCCCAGCCGCGGCGGCGCACGGCCGACAGGGCGGTGGCGTTGAACCGAGCTCCCTGCAGCCCACGGTGGAGGCGGTCGGGCTCTTCCCACGCGAGGAGCACCTGGGCGCCCGAGCCCGCGTGCATGGACAGGCTGGAGC
>NZ_JBAQXC010000382.1:0-6266 GCF_049299235.1 Rhodococcus sp. (in: high G+C Gram-positive bacteria)
GCGCCGAATAGCTCATCTGCATCACCGCGAACGACGACGCACCACGCACCAGCCGCCGATCGGTGTCCGGGTCGATCATGAACACGTCGCCGATGGTCGCGCCGGCCAGACCGAGCAGGAGCAGCGCGGTGTCGACCCGGTCGGTGTCACGGCTGCGCCGCAGCACCCGGGCCGCGAGCGCCGGCGCGATCAACGGTTTGGCGATCTGTTGCATCTTCTCGTTGCCGCGCACCGCGCCGACGACCGTCGCCACGGTCGCAGCGGCGAACACCACGTGTTCGGCGCCCCACTTCTTCCGACTGAACCAAGCCATGATCGGCACAGTACCGGGAGGGGCGCCGTTCACCGATGGTCACAGCGTCGTGCCCCGTCGGCCGGTGTCACCGTCCAGAATCGCGGCTGCGGCAGTCCGCGGCGCTCGGCCGCGACCTGAATCGCGTGCGCGACCTCCTGAGCCGCTCCCGCCTCACACAGCGCCAGCACCGAACCGCCGAACCCGCCCCCGACCATGCGGGCACCGAGCGCCCCGGAACCCTGTGCCGCCTCGACCGCCGAATCCAATTCGACGCAGCTGACCTCGAAGTCGTCACGCAGGGAGCGATGCGAGGCGTCCAGCAGCGGGCCGAGCGCCCGGATGTCGGCCCGGTCGAGCGCGGCCACCGTCTCACGCACCCGCCGGATTTCGGTGACGACATGACGTGCCCGGCGTCGCAGAATCGGATCATCCAGAGCAGGAACAGCTTCCACATCCCGGAGAGACACCACATCCAGGTGCCGCGCCGCGTCCTCCACGGAACGGCGGCGCTGCGCGTACTGTCCGTCGACGAGGCGATGCGGGGCCGACGTATCGACGACGAGCAGCGCCAGCCCCGATGCGGACGGATCGAACGGCACGTGCCGGACCCGGCCGGTGCGGCAGTCCAGCAGCATCGCATGCCCGGACCGTCCGCGCAACGAAATCTGCTGGTCCATACCGCCGGTCGGAACACCGACGTAGTCGTTCTCGGCGCGCCGGCAGGCCGATGCGAGCTCCGCGCGGCCCTGATCGTCGGTGGCACATCCGTGCGGTTCGGTCAGTGCCAGCGCGATCGCGCACTCGAGCGCCGCGGAACTCGACAGCCCGGCCCCGACCGGGACATCGGAGGCCACGGCGACGTCGGCCCCGGTGAAATCCGGCAAGGCCAGCGCCCACACGACCCCGGCCACATAGGCCGGCCAACCGGGCACTGCGCGGGACGCGATCTCGGCGACGGTGACGTCGACGGCGGGAAATCCGACGCTGCGCAACCGCAGTGTCCCGTCCGTGCGCCCGCGCAGCGCGACGGCGGTGCGCCGGCCGAGTGCCATCGGCAGGCACAGTCCGTCCGCGTAGTCGACGTGTTCGCCGATGAGGTTGATCCGCCCCGGCGCGCACCACACCCCGTCCGGGGCTCCGCCGAAGTGGTAGCCGAACAGTGCGCGGACCTCGCCGCACGCGCTCATTCCGCGACCTCCCGCAGCCGCGCCGCGATGCGCTCGGGGGTGGTGTCGCTGATCCAGGCACCCATCGCCGATTCCGAACCGGCCAGATACTTGAGCTTGCCGACGGCGCGGCGCACCGAGAACACCTGGGCGAACAACCGGCCGTGTTCGCGGCCGTCCCCGACCGGGGCCTGATGCCACGCCGCGATGTACGGCACGCGGTCGCCGCCGTCGAAGAACCGGTCGACGCGGCCGAGTACGTCCCGGTACATCAGCGCCAGTTCGTCGCGTTCGTCGTCGGTGAGCGCCGCCAGATCAGGAACGTCCCGGTGCGGGGCGAGGTGCACCTCGACAGGCCAACGTGCCGCCGCGGGGACATACGCGGTCCAGGCCCGGCCCGCCGCGACGACGCGGATCCCTGCGCTGCGTTCGGCGTCGAGGATGTCGCGTTGCAACGACCGCCCGGTCGCCGCACGGTGGGCGCGGGCCCGATCCATCAGCACCCGCGACCGCGGCGGCAGGAACGGATAGGCGTAGATCTGGCCGTGCGGATGTTGCAGTGTCACACCGATTTCCGTGCCACGATTCTCGAAACAGAACACCTGTCGGACGCCGGTCAACGCGGACAGTTCGGCGGTACGGTCGGCGAGGACATCGACGACGGTGCGCGCCCGAGACGCGGTGAGGTCGGCAAACCGCGCGTCGTGTTCGGACGTGAACGCCACGACCTCACAGCGCCCCCCGGCCGGGCGCCGCGGCCACGGCGATTCGTCGCAGGCATCGGGTGCGACGACGCCGGCGACCAGCGACGGGAAGCGGTTCTCGAACACGACCACGTCGTAGTCGGCGGCCGGGACCTCCGTCGGCGCACCACCCGGACGGGTCGGGCACAACGGACAATCCGAGACCTGCGGCAGGAACGTACGGTCCATCCGGTGCGCCGCGAACGTCACCCACTCACCAGTGAGCGGATCGAAACGCAATTCCGACGCCGCGGTCACCGGCGGAAGATCGCGGGTGTCGCGCAGGTCCCGCACGGCACCGCCGGAGACATACGGTTCGGTGTCGTCGAAACAGATCAGTTCCCGTCCGTCCGCGAGGTGCGTGACGGTGCGACGTATCCGCGCGGTCACCGCCGGACCGGCTATTCGGCCAGGCCGAGGTCCGACAGACCCAACAACGATCGGTATTCGAGGCCCTCGGCGGCGATGACGGCGTCGGCTCCGGTCGCCCGGTCGACGACGGTCGCGACACCGACCACGATCGCACCTACCTCACGCAGCGCCGCCACCGCGGTGAGCGGCGAGTTCCCCGTGGTGGTCGTGTCCTCGACGACCAACACCCGCTTGCCCACCACGTCGGGTCCCTCGATCCGGCGCTGCATGCCGTGCGCTTTCGCGGCCTTGCGGACGACGAACGCGTCGACGGGCCGGCCCGGCGCGTGCATCACGGCCATCGCCACCGGATCTGCGCCCATCGTGAGGCCACCGACGGCAGCGAAATCCCAATCGGCGACGAGTTCACGCAGCAGACTGCCGATCAGTGGCCCGGCCCGGTGATGCAGCGTCGCGCGGCGCAGATCCACGTAGTAGTCGGCTTCCTTGCCGGACGACAACGTCACCGCGCCGTGTACCACTGCCAGCTCGCGCACCAGCGCAGCCAGCTCTTCGCGATCGCTCATCGCTCGTCCTCACCGTCGATTGTCGTCCCGCCGCCCACGCGACCGGCGGCACGAATCCTAGTCGCCTACGGGGAGCGGTCAGGCCGCGGCGGTGCCTGGCTCTGCGTCGTCCGTGGTCGCCGCGGATCGCGCAGCATCAGCCGCCTCGACGTGATCGAGCATCGGAGCGAACTCGAACAGCGGAACCGTGCCGACGCCCGCGAGCTTCGCGAACACCGATGACGGGAACGTGCTGACGGTCTCGTTCAGCGCCTGAGCCAGATCGTTGTGGACGTGCGCCGCGCCGACGATGCGCGCCTCCCCGTTCTGCAATTCCCGGGCAACCCGGGTGAACGGCCAATGCGTGCCGTCGTCCGGGTCGCCGATGAGTTCGTGCAATGCCGCGGACAACGTGCTTTCGGCCTCCGCTCGTTCACCGAGGCTCAGCCGCCGATCGCGCATCGCGATCGCAAGGGTGCGGGCACCGACGACCGGGCTGATGCGGCTGCGTTCGACGCCCGCACCCGCCGATGCCGCGATCAGCGCGGGTACCAGGTCATAGCGGTCGTCGAGCTCGTTGGCGAGCAGACGCAGGCTGTCGCGATACCGTGCCCTGCGCTTCTGCGCGCGGCGCATCGCCGAGTTTGTCGACAGCACCAGAAGCACGATCACACCGATCACAACGGCCACAACGGTCACGCGCAGAATGTACCGAGGTGACCCACCTGCGCGCATCACCGGTCCGGCGTGTCCGCCCGGCGTGTCCTGACCGTAATCAGGTGCGGCCGCGGCCGCGACCGAAGACATTGGTCAATCTGCGGACGAGATTGACCGGAACGAAGCGTCCGGCGGTGGTGATGACCTTGTATTGCAGGCCGGGAATGCTGCGGACCTTCCCCGCCTCGAGGTCGGCGAGGGAGCTCCGCACCACGGTGTCGACGTCCAGCCACATCCATGCGGGAATCGAGTCCATTTCGATGCCCGCACGGCGATGGAATTCGGTGTGCACGAATCCCGGACACAGCGCCTGGACCTGCACGCCGGTCCCGGCGAGGCCACCGGCCAGGCCCTCCGTGAACGAAACCACGTAGGCCTTGCTGCCCGAATAGGTCGAGCCACGACCGGGCAGCAAACCGGCCACGCTCGCGACATTGACGATGCGGCCGGAACCTGCGGCGATCATCGACGGCAGCGCAGCACGGGTCAATCGCACCACCGCGGTGACGTTCACATCCAGTTGCGATTGCAGTAGTTCGGGTGACGCGGTCCAGAACTCGCCTGTCGTGCCGAACCCGGCGTTGTTGACCAGCATGTCGACACCGCAGGCAAGTCGCTTCTCGACGCGGCCACGCCCCGACTCCGTCGCCAGATCCGCGGACAGGATCTCCGACTCGGCGCCGAAGCGGCCTTTCAGGTCGGCCGCGAGATCGGCGAGTTTCGTCTCGTTCCGAGCCACCAGCACCAGATCGAAGCCGCGGGCGGCGAGCGAACGGGCGTAGCCGGCACCGATGCCGGAGGTGGGGCCGGTGACGAGAGCGACGGGCCGAGCAGCACGATCCGATGTCATGCCGATCACACTAACCGGACATCTACTCGCGGGTAACGCCGGGAAGCACAGTCACGTCGGCAGTCCACCTCAGTGATGCGCCGACGGCCGTCCCGGATCGTGCACGCCACGATCCATCTCGGCCGGTTCGACAACCGGCGGCAACACGTGCAGGATCCCCGACAATCGCGCCACCGTGTCGATCGCCGCGTCCCACTCGCGACCGTTGCTGTTCAACGGAATCGATCCGAGTGTCCAGTCGTTCTCACTCCACAACATCTGCACATGCGGCGGGATCGACTCGGTGAACGCGACCATCCGCTGGTCACAGACGCGCCGCGCGATCTCGAGATCCGTCGCGAACACCACGCGCGGCCCGATCGAACCGAGCAGGTTCATGTCGGGATCCTTGGGCGGCGGCGTCGACATCAACCGCAGGTCGATGTCGACATCCGAACCCACCTTGCGATGCACCCCGACGATGGTGGCGGTCTCCTCGATGTCGAACAGCAGGAACTCGTTGCCGCGGCGCACCCCGCGCACCACGTCGAGCGCGCCCAGATACTCCTGCTTCGCGAGCGCCGCACGATGCCAGTTCGAGGGCAGCGAACCGTCGGACGCGGTGTACTTGTAGCCCTGGGCACGAGCCCAGATCTCCCGCACCCGACCGGACTGCTCCCGGCGCGTGCGGTCGATGTAGAGCAGAACGAGCGCGCCGACCAGCGCGACCGCTGCCAGACCGAACCACATGACCGTCACCGGGCTCAGCCTAGCGTGTTCAGTTGCCGGAGCGGTTGAAGCCGGGAACCGTCGCGCTGACAACCGTGTCCGCGGTCATCTCGCCGCCCTGAACGGGTGTGCCCTGCGCGAGAACCGTGTCCCCCACCCGCAAGGCAGACGGTGACGAACCGGCGAGGGCGATGATCTGGGTCTGCGGCGTCAGCCGGACGGTGACCACCGAACCCCCGATGCCACTGATCGTGATGCTCGATCCGTCGTTCGCCGTCACGGTGCCGACGGTGGTGCCGTTGGATCCGATCGCATCCCCGAGACCGCCGGGAAGGCGATCGAGCGGAAGGGTCGGCGGCAGCGACGGCTCGACGGTCGGCGACGGAGTCCGCGTCGTCGTCGGAGGAGGCGCGACCGTTGTCGTGGGAGCCGACGCGGTCGAGGAATCGCTGCCGGTTCCACCGCTGAGCAGATAGCCGAACACACCGGCCAGCGCGATCACCGCGAGAGCGCCGAGGGCGGGCAGCACCCAACGCCTGCGGCGCGGTTCCTGTGGTCCCTGCGGCTCGGGAGGTGGTATCCGACCCGGCGGCAAGCCCGGTCCACCCGGCTCGTATCCGTACTGCTGGGTGGGCTGGTACTGCTGGGTGGGCTGGTACTGCTCGGTGGGCTGGTACTGCTCGGTGGGCTGGTATTGCGGTGTCGAGTCGTAGGGCGGAAACGCCCGCGTCGGCTCGTGCCGACCGTATGCCTCGGTCGGATCGGACGTGTGCATCTCCCGCGTCTCAGCGTGCGACTCGTCGAGCGAGTATGCGCGCTCCTGCGGTGTGCGCGGATCCTGCGGATTCGTCATGGTCCTTCCCAAGGTAC
>NZ_JBAQXC010000383.1:0-7778 GCF_049299235.1 Rhodococcus sp. (in: high G+C Gram-positive bacteria)
ACACCGGGGTCTGGCTTCGAGTTTGTACCCGAGGCCGCGGACGGTGACCAGATGACGAGGCTTGGCCGGGTCCGATTCGATCTTCGAGCGCAACCGCTTGACGTGGACGTCGAGGGTCTTGGTGTCGCCGACGTAGTCCGCGCCCCACACCCGGTCGATGAGCTGGCCGCGGGTGAGAACGCGGCCGGCGTTACGCAGAAGGTATTCGAGCAGGTCGAATTCCTTGAGGGGAAGGGTGATCTGTTCTCCGTCGACGTGCACGACATGCCGGTCGACGTCCATCCGCACCGGACCGGCTTCGAGCACCGCATCGTTGTATTGGCCCTCCGCGTCGCTTTCCGCGCCGCGGCGCAGCACGGCGCGGATGCGGGCGATCAGTTCGCGCGCCGAGTACGGCTTCGTGACGTAATCGTCGGCGCCGAGTTCGAGCCCGACGACCTTGTCGATCTCGCTGTCGCGCGCAGTCACCATGATCACCGGCACCCCGGACCGGCTGCGCAACTGCTTGCACACATCGGTGCCGCTCATGCCGGGCAGCATCAGATCGAGCAGGACGATATCCGCGCCGACCCGGTCGAACTCCGCCAGCGCCGAGGGCCCATCGGTGACGACTGTGGTTTCGAACCCCTCTTTACGCAGCAGGAACGCCAGCGGGTCCGCCAACGATTCCTCGTCCTCCACAATCAGCACACTGGTCACTGCTGGTCCTCCGTACCTTTCGTCGTCGCGACCACAGCGGTCGCGTGATTCGCCGCACGGCGTGCAGCAGAGTTGAGTTCGGCAGCGTAGATCTCGGCAGCGCCGATGCGGTTCCTCATCGCTGTCCGATTCTCGCCTCGTGCCCCGTCGCGATCCGATCTTCGTCGTCGTCGCTGCTTTCGAAATGGGCAGGGATGAGCAACGTGAACGTCGAGCCTGTTCCGAGGTGGCTCCACAGGATGATTTCGCCGTTGTGATTGGCGGCGACATGCTTGACGATGGCGAGGCCGAGGCCGGTCCCGCCGGTGGCCCGCGACCGCGCCTTGTCGACGCGAAAGAACCGCTCGAACACCCGCTCCTGGTCGACTTTCGCGATGCCGATACCGCGGTCGGTGACCGATATCGCGACCTTCCCGTCGCGCAGTTTCCGGCTCACCGAGACCGGTGACCCTTTCGGCGAATACGCGATGGCGTTGGTGATCAGGTTCGTCAACGCGGTGACGAGCAGGCTCTGATCTCCGCGCACCTCGTATCCGGTGGTCCGGTCGGTGGTGACGGTGATGTCGGCGTTTTCCGCGGTCAGCGCGGTGCGCTCGAGTGCTTCCTGGACGACGACGTCGACGTCGACGATCTCGAGGTCGGGCATCTTTTCGGCGCCCTGCAGTTTGGACAGGGAGATCAGTTCGGTGACCATGTTGCCGAGCCGGTGGGCTTCGCTCTGCACGCGCTGCCCGAAATGCCGCACAGTGTCCGGGTCGTCCGCGGATTCGAGCAGGGCCTCGGCGAGCAAGGCCATCGCCCCGACGGGCGTTTTGAGTTCGTGGCTGACGTTGGCGACGAAGTCGCGTCGGGTCGCCTCCAGACGCACCATTTCGGAGTCGTCGTAGGCGAACAGTGCGACGAATCGGGGGTCGTCGTCGAAAAGCCTGCTGGCGCGGCAGCGCACGGTGATTCCGGGGCGGCCGCGGGTGTTGCGTTCGCTGAGATCGAGTTCGACGATCTGTTCGCGGTCGAGCACCTGGTTCGCGGCGACCCAGGCACGTTGGTCGATGTGCCGGTCGCGGACGAGTCCGAGTTTCTCGGCGCTGGGGTTGAACAGGATCACGTCGTGGAACTTGTCGACGACCGCGATTCCGGTGGACGCGGTGTTGACGACCCGGTCGAGCACCTGAGCCATCGTCAGATCGGTTTGTCCGCCTGCGGGCTCGCGCGGTCGCACGATCCGCATCACACCGGCCCCGACAGCGGCCCCGAGGACCGCGGCGATACCGACGAGCAGAACGCCTTGCAACACACTCACGTCAGGAATCGTACGTACAGCCGAGCGGGTCATGACGCCGGGTTCGCTCGTTGCGGTGCACGCCACACCGCATTTTCGGATGGTTTTCCCGCTGTTCACCCGACGTTTGCCGGGACCGCACGGTGTGGTCGCGGTCCCGGCAAAGCCTGTTCGCCACTCGTGTGCCGAACCGAAGCCCCGCCCTGCCTCACCGGGGTGCGAGTGCTACTTTCCGCCCTGGTTTGCCACGGCGGCGGCACCTGCCGCGGCCGCATCGGGATCGAGATAGGTACCGCCCGGGTTGAGTGGACGCAGGTTCTCGTCGAGGTCGTAGCGCAGCGGGATGCCCGTCGGGATGTTGAGACCGGCGATCTCGTCGTCGGAGATGCCGTCGAGGTGCTTGACGAGTGCGCGCAGCGAGTTGCCGTGTGCGGTGACGAGCACGGTCTTCCCGGCGAGGAGGTCCTTCGAGATGGTGTCCTCCCAGTACGGGATGAGCCGCTCGACGACGTCCTTCAGGCATTCGGTCAGCGGGACCGCCTCGATGTCGGCGTACCTGACATCTGTGTCCTGGCTGTATTTGCTGCCTGCTTCGATCGGGGGCGGCGGCGTGTCGTAGCTGCGACGCCACAGCATGAACTGTTCGTCGCCGAATTCGTCCTTGATCTCGGCCTTGTTCTTGCCCTGGAGCGCACCGTAGTGACGCTCGTTGAGCCGCCAGTCGCGGATGACGGGAATCCAGTGCCGGTCCGCGGCGTCGAGCGCGAAGTTCGCGGTGCTGATGGCTCGACGCAGCAGCGAGGTGTACAGCACGTCCGGGAGCAGGTCGTGTTCCCGGAGCAGGTCGCCGGCGCGTTTGCCTTCGGCGATGCCCTTGTCGGTCAGGTGGACATCCACCCATCCGGTGAACAGGTTCATCGCGTTCCATTCGCTCTCGCCGTGGCGGAGCAAGACCAGTGTTCCGATACTCATGCCCCCAATCCTGGCATATCGCACCGTGTGCCCTTTGGGCACTTCGAGGGGCCCAAAGGGCACACGACCACGCTATCCGCCCGCGCGCAGATCCTTCCGCAGGATCTTCCCGGCCGCGGACTTCGGCACAGTGTCGATGAACTGCACCTGGCGGACCTTCTTGTGCGGGGAGACCCGCTCGGCGACGAATGCGATCACGTCGTCCTCGGACAGTTCCGTTCCCGCCTGCACGACGACGAACGCCTTGGGAACTTCTTCGCCCTCCGCGTCGAGCACCCCGATCACGGCGGCGTCGGCGATCTGCGGGTGAGTGAGGAGCAGCGCCTCGAGTTCGGCGGGCGGAACCTGGTAGCCCTTGTACTTGATCAGTTCCTTGAGCCGGTCGACGATGGTGACCACCCCGTGTCCGTCGACGGTGGCGATGTCGCCGGTGTGCAGGTAGCCGTCGGCGTCGAGGGTTTCTGCGGTGGCGTCGGGGTTGCCGAGGTAACCGGCCATGACGTTCGGCCCCTTGCACCACAGCTCACCCGGCTCGGAGACACCGTCCCCGTCCGGATACGCGACCTCCTGTGCGGTGACCGGGTCGACCAGTTTGCATTCCATGTTCGCGATGGTCGGGCCGACGGAATCGAGAGCGGTCTCGTCGTCGTCGAACGGAATCACGTGGCTGACCGGGCTCATCTCGGACATGCCGTAACCTTGCCGGACCTTGCAGCCGAGCCTGCGGGCGACGGCGCCGCCGAGTTCCCGGTCGAGTGGCGCCGCACCCGAGAAGATGGTGTGCACGCTCGACAGGTCGTAGTTGTCGACGAGGGGATGCTTGGCCAGGGCCACCGCAACCGGTGGTGCGACGAAGATGTAGGTGCACTTCTGCTCGGACACCAGGGCGAGGAACTGAACGAGATCGAACTTCGGCATCGTCACGAGCGTCGCCCGGGTGTACAGGGCCGCGTTGAGCAGCACGGTCATCCCGTAGATGTGGAAGAACGGCAGAACGGCGAGGATACGGTCGTCGGCGTCGATGCCCATGCGCGGCTCGATCTGGCACACGTTGGCGACAAGGTTGGTGTGGGTGAGCATGACCCCCTTGGGTCGCCCCGTGGTGCCCGACGAGTAGGGCAACACCGCGAGGTGGGTGGCGGGGTCGAAGCTGACGTCGGGGGCGGGAGCGCCCTCGGCCAGCAGGTCACGCAGGGACGGGTGCCCTTCTGCGCCGTCGATCACGATGAGCATCTCGTCGGGGATCCCGACCTTCGCGGCGGCTTCCTTCGCCTGCGGCAACAGCGGCGAGACGGTGACGAGCACCGTGGCGTGCGAGTCCTGGAGTTGCTTGGCGATGTCTTCGGCGGTGTACAGGGCGTTGATGGTCGTGGCAGTCGCGCCGGCACGCAGGATGCCGTGGAACACGGCACCGAATGCGGGGATGTTCGGTGAGAGCAGGCCGACGACGTCGCCCACCGCGACGCCGCGCGCGGCGAGGGCGCCTGCCACACCGTTGATGTGCCCGACAAGGGTGCGATAGTCCGTCACCGCACCGGTGGGCCCGTCGACGAAGGCGGGCCGATCGAGGTCGGCCTCGTCGATGGAACCGAACAGGAAGTCATAGACACTCAGTGCCGGGATGGTGACGTCGGGGAACGGGCTGCGAAAACTCATGTTTGGTCCTCCGGTGCAGACGTGATGGCACTTAGTGCCAGCTTGCAGTGGTCACTTTACCCCGACTGTGTGAAGATGCTCACAGCCATGCGCGTGACACTACCCCGCACCGGATGCACTCGAGCCCCGCGCGCGAGAGGTCGCACACGGGACTCGAGTGGATGCGTCACCGGCCGGCGGGCCGGGCGACAATCAGAGGTACTGGCCGCAGACCGGCCATGCGCCGCGACCCTGACCGGCCAGGACGTTCTCGGCGATCGCGATCTGCTGGTCACGCGAGGCCTGGCTCGCCGTCGGAGCGTACTGCTGGCCGCCGTATGCGGCCCACGTGCTCGGGGAGAACTGCAGGCCACCGTGGTATCCGTTGCCGGTGTTGATGGCCCAGTTGCCGCCGCTCTCACACTGCGCCACGGCATCCCAGTTGCCCGAGGCTGCGTTGGCGGTGCCGGTCCCCAGTGCGACGGGGGTGATCAGGAGTGCGGCACCGGCCGCGAGGGAGCCGAGGGTGCGCTTGGTGAAGGTGAACTTTGCCATGATGTGGGTGAATCCTCTCCGCGTCTGCTGACGGGTCGATCCGCGGACACGAACGCGGGAACAGACGGTTCCCACATCGCGCGGTCCGGATTGTCGATCGATCCGCCCCCGCCCCTCGAAGGTTTTGTGTGGCCGATCCCGCGGGGGCAGAGCAAGCGGCGGCGGGTCGGTTTTCGGTAGTGCCCGAGTAGTTTGGGCCAGGCCCTGTTGTTTCGAGCCGATAACGACGCTAAACGCCTATCTCGAAAAGGTCACGCGACGATTTTCTGGAACGGTCGTTCCAGATTTCAAGATCAAATCGCGGAGAAACGCCAGGTCGCACCGAAAATGCCCACCGGGCGAAGTGATTCATCCACACTCGAAAAATGTGACGAGCGTCACGTGGTTTTTGTGGATCCAGTCACGCAATTCCGGCCGGTTACGCTCGGTCGCCACCCCAATTGCCGGGCGCCACACCGCCCGACTCGTCCGATTCTGTTGCAGCATCGTCGTTTTCGATCAGATGCCGGAACGGCTCGAGATTGCGCAGCGATTCACCGCGTGAAACACGCCAGGACCATTCCCGCTTGATCGACGCCAGAAAACCCAATCCGAGCAGAATATTGAAGTCGAAATCGGCCGCCTCGAGAATTTGCCCGAGAACCGCGTCGAGTTCTTCCGGTGTGACCGATTCCGCCGAGAGTCGGCCGACCAGATAAATGTCACCGATCTTGTCGAGCGTGTACGCCACGCCGTACAGCCGGCGATTGCGCCGGAGCAGATACTTGTAGACGCCCTCGAAGTTCTCGTCGGGTTTGCGGCACACGAACGCCTCGATGCGCAGCCCGTGATTGCCGATCGTCAGCAGCGTCGTCGTTTCCAGCTTGTTCTCACCGGGGAGTGTGACGACGAAATGGCCACCGTCCTTCCGGGAGAATCCGACACCGCGGTCGCGCAGCGTCGACTCGATCACATCGCTCAGGTTCGCACTCATGCCTTCACCCCGCCCGTTCGCCGCAACTTCCACACCCCGCGCTGCCTGCGCAGCGAGAATTCCCCGGTCCCGAACGCGCGGTTCCGTCGCGCGCCCGCCGTGCGGTACGCCGCGAGCAGTCCGTCCGCGGTGTGTTCCCACGAGAAGTTCTCCGCGTGACGCGGCGCGGCTGCCGCCAACGCCTCACGCCAGCCGCGGTCGGCAACCAACGACCCGAGTGCCGAGGCCCAGTCCTCGGTCCGGTGCCCGTCGACGAGTACACCGGTCTCGCCGTCGCGCACCGCAACGCCGAGCCCGCCGACGTTCGCGGCCAGCACCGGGACGCCGGACGCCTGCGCCTCGATCGCGACCAGTCCGAACGATTCCGAATAGCTCGGCACCGCAACAAGATCCGATGCCCGATACACCTGGACCAGCCGTTCGGACGGCTGCGGCGGCAAGAACGTCACTCGCGCCGCGATCCCCAGCTCGGCGGCCAATTCGATCAGCGAATCCGGGCGCTCGAGGCCGGTTCCGGACGGCCCGCCCACGATCAGTACACGCAACGGAAGGTCCGGCGCGTCCGCCACGGCCCGCGCGGCGGCCCGCAGCAGCACGTCGGGCGCTTTGAGCGGCTGGATGCGGCCGACGAAGGTCACGATCGTCTCGCGCGGATCCAACCCCAGCTCCATCCGGGCGCGGTCGCGGTCTCCGGGACGGTAGCGCGACAGGTCGGCGCCCGGCGCGACCACGTCGATCTTCGCCGGATCGGCGCGGTAGACGGTTTCGAGCGCGTGCGCCTCGTCGCCGGTGTTCGCGACCAACCGGTCCGATTCCGCGACGACCTGCTGCTCACCGATCTGCCGAGCCGCCGGTTCCGGGGTGTCCCCCACCGCAAGAGCCGCGTTCTTCACCGCGGCAAGGGTGTGCGCGGTGTGCACGAGGGGCACTCCCCAGCGGTCCCGCGCGAGCCAGCCGACCTGCCCGGACAGCCAGTAGTGCGAGTGCACCAGATCGTAATATCCGGGCGCGTGCCGGGCTTCCTCCCGCAGGACCCCGGCCGCGAACGCACACAGTTGCGTGGGCAGATCGTGCTTGTCGAGACCCTCGAACGGCCCGGCTTCGATGTTGCGGACCAGGACACCAGGCGCAGCTTCCTGCACCGCCGGATCGGACGACGACGTGGCCCGGGTGAAGATCTCCACCTCGACGCCTCGACGAGCGAGTTGCAGGGAGGTTTGCAACACGTAGACGTTCATTCCGCCCGCATCACCGGTGCCGGGTTGCGCCAGCGGTGAGGTGTGGACCGAGATCACGGCCACGCGTCGGGGACTGCCGGGCTGGGACGTCACGGGTTCCATACTGCCCTGCCCGACGCCCCGGCTCCCATCTGACTCCCCGTTGCGCAGTCTCCCGGCTTCTATCCGAGGCTGCCGACGAAGCCGGCGATATCCGCGGCGAACCGCTGCGGGTCCTCGACGAACGGGCCGTGGCCGGCGCCTTCCCAGTACGAGGTGGTCGCGCGCGGCAGCAGCCTCGCCGCGTGTTCGGCCGCCGAGAGGTCGACGACGGAATCGGCGGTGCCGTGCAACACCAGGACCGGAAGGTCGAGTCCGCGCAGCAGCGCGTCGTTGCTCACGGCGCGGGCGAACAGCGCCGACCGCACCCGGGGCGGGGTGGCGAGGC
>NZ_JBAQXC010000384.1:0-7245 GCF_049299235.1 Rhodococcus sp. (in: high G+C Gram-positive bacteria)
CTCTCCGGCCGGGCACTTCTGTCGACGCTTCGACGAGGTGGTTCGTCAGGAATCGAAACCGTACGGATCTGCGGGCAACGCCTCGTTCATCGAGGCATCCGCGTATCCACGGCAGTAATCCCACGTGACGTACGCCTCCGGCGCAGGATCGAAAGCGGGTTCGTGCGGACGGACCGTCCCGTCGACCAGCAGCTGGAGCAGGTTCGCCCGCAGCATATCCCAATCGTGGTAGTGGTCCTGGTTGCAGTCCTCGCAGCACACGACGAGGCCGCGGACACCACGCGGAGCCAGCAGCGCCTCGTAGACGGCGAGGTCTGCAAGGTCCTCTTCGACCGCCAGCCGCTCCGACGGGTCCAACGGCTGACCCGGCTCGATCGCGTCCAGCGCGGACGACGGGTCGTCGGGATCTCCAGCGAAGGGGTCCGGTGGCAAACCCGGAGGCAACTGATCACGCACGACACCCACGGTACGCAGTGCGGTGGGGTCTGCGCCAGCCGTAGCGTGTCGGACACGCCGACGGCGGTGCCGTGACAGGGCCGGGCCGCCGGTCCCGGGCAGTCGCGAGGATGCCTGTGGGTTGCGGCATTGGGGAATTGCGGCAACCGATACGATGGCTGGGTGAGCGTACCGTTTGCCCCGGAGTGTTCGGGGAATACTCGCACGGCTCACGACATTGTTCGTCACGACAATGCTGCCCGCGACGCCGTCGTCCCGCCGGTCCGTCGTTCGCGGCAGGATCGTTCGACGCTCAGAACCTGTCGGGCCGGAAATCGTCCGGGCTCGCATCATTTCGACTGGCATGGAGGGTCCGAACCGCATGAGTAGTACCGGAGGGCATGTGCACACCGGGGGCGACGATCCGAACAAGGTCGCAATGCTGGGCCTGACCTTCGACGACGTGCTGCTGCTCCCCGCGGCGTCCGATGTCGTTCCGAGTCGGGTGGACACGTCGAGTCGATTGACGCGCGAGATCCGGCTGCGCATCCCGCTGGTCAGTTCCGCGATGGACACCGTCACCGAGTCGCGCATGGCCATCGCCATGGCCCGCGCAGGCGGCATGGGTGTCCTCCACCGCAACATGTCCGCGGAGGTCCAGGCGGCCCAGGTCGAGACGGTCAAGCGTTCCGAGGCCGGAATGGTCACCGACCCGGTCACCTGCAAGCCGACCGACACACTCGCCGAGGTCGACGCCAAGTGCGCCCGCTTCCGGATCTCGGGATTGCCGGTCACCGACGCGGACGGCCAGCTCGTCGGCATCATCACCAACCGTGACATGCGGTTCGAGGTCGACCAGAACCGGCCGGTCGTCGAGGTCATGACCAAGGCGCCGCTCGTCACCGCCCGCGAGGGCGTCAGTGCGGAAGCCGCGCTGGGGCTGCTGCGTCGCCACAAGATCGAGAAGCTGCCGATCGTCGACGGGCAGGGCAAGCTCACCGGCCTGATCACCGTCAAGGACTTCGTCAAGACCGAGCAGCACCCGAACGCCACCAAGGACCGCGACGGTCGTCTCCTGGTCGGTGCTGCAGTCGGTGTCGGCGACGATTCCTGGACACGTGCGATGTCGCTGACGGACGCCGGCGTCGACGTCCTCGTCGTCGACAGTGCGCACGGCCACTCGGCGGGTGTGCTGGCGATGATCTCCAAGCTCAAGGCCGAAATCGGTGACCGTGTCCAGATCATCGGCGGCAACGTTGCGACCAGGGCCGGAGCCGCCGCCCTCATCGAAGCGGGAGTCGACGCGGTCAAGGTCGGTGTCGGACCCGGCTCGATCTGCACCACCCGCGTCATCGCCGGCGTGGGCGCACCGCAGATCACCGCGATTCTCGAGGCCACCGCGGTCGCGGCGCCGCTCGGTGTCCCCGTGATCGCCGACGGCGGCCTGCAGTTCTCCGGGGACGTCGCCAAGGCACTCGCTGCCGGTGCGTCCACGGCGATGCTCGGTTCGCTGCTTGCCGGAACGGCCGAATCGCCGGGCGAGTTGATCCTCGTCAACGGAAAGCAGTTCAAGAGCTACCGCGGTATGGGTTCACTCGGCGCGATGCAGTCACGCGGCGAGGCCAAGTCGTATTCGAAGGACCGGTACTTCCAGGACGACGTGCTCTCCGAGGACAAACTGGTCCCCGAAGGCATCGAGGGACGGGTTCCGTTCCGGGGACCGCTGCAGCAGGTCACCCACCAGCTCATCGGCGGGCTGCGCGCGGCGATGGGATATGCCGGAGCATCGACGATCGAGCAGTTGCAGACCGCGCAGTTCGTGCAGATCACCGCGGCGGGACTCAAGGAAAGCCACCCGCACGACATCACGATCACCGCGGAGGCGCCGAACTACGCCGCCCGGTAGCGGCGCGCGAACGTCCCGCATCACAACCCGTCCGCGTTCGTGACGGGAAACCGACCTCACACGAGAAAGGGGCGCGCGTGCGCGACCTCGTTGAAATCGGCATGGGCCGCACCGCCCGGCGAACCTACGAGCTGGACGACATCGATATCGTGCCGTCCCGCCGGACGCGGTCTTCCAAGGAGGTGTCGACGGCCTGGCAGATCGATGCCTACCGATTCGACATTCCGCTGCTCGCGCATCCCACCGACGCGCTGGTGTCGCCGACGTTCGCCGTCGAACTCGGCAGGGCCGGTGGCCTGGGAGTCATCAACGGTGAAGGCCTGTGGGGCCGGCACACCGATGTCGACGCGGAGATCGCCAGGCTCGTCGAGCTCGCCGAGACCAATCCGGGTGCCGCGGTGGCGTATCTGCAGAAGTTGCACGCGGCGCCGCTGCGGCCGGAGTTGCTGGCCGCCGCGGTCGGTGAGGTGCGGGATGCGGGTGTGACGACGGCGGTGCGGGTCAGCCCGCAGAATGCGCGTGCGCTGACCCCTGAGCTGGTCAAGGCGGGTATCGACCTGCTGGTCGTTCAGGGCACGATCATCTCTGCCGAGCATGTCGCGCACGGCGAGGACGAGCCGCTCAACCTCAAGACCTTCATTGCCGAACTCGATGTGCCGGTCGTGGCAGGCGGTGTGAGCGATCACCGTACGGCCCTGCATCTGATGCGCACCGGTGCGGCCGGTGTCATCGTCGGCTACGGTTCGACGGCCGGTGCCACGATGACCAGTAGCGCCCTCGGCATCGGGATTCCGATGGCGACCGCGATCGCGGATGCGGCCGCCGCACGCCGCGACTACCTGGACGAAACGGGCGGGCGTTACGTGCATGTCATCGCGGACGGTGACATCGAGACCGCCGGTGATCTGGCGAAGGCGATTGCGTGTGGTGCCGATGCCGCGGTGCTCGGTGCTCCGCTGGCAGTGTCCGCCGAGGCTCCGGGTCGGGGCTGGTACTGGCCGTCCGTCGCGGCGCATCCGTCGATGCCGCGTGGTTCGGTGCTGCAGGTCGAGGTGGACGATCAGCGTCCGGGGCTCGATCGGGTGCTCGGTGGTCCGTCGGACGACCCGTACGGTTCGCTGAACCTCGTCGGTGGGTTGCGCCGGGCGATGGCGAAGTCCGGGTATTCGGATCTCAAGGAGTTCCAGAAGGTGGGCCTGTCGGTTCGTGCCTGACGGGCGCTCTCCGCGTCCGGGCACCTGCGGTTTCTGTTACGCGCGGTACCGGTTAGGGCACCCTTGTGGTGATGGTCACAGGATCGGGGTGCATACTGGCCGGTAACAGCGATGTTCCACGGGTGGAGGTACTCGGATGGCCAAGCAGCGTGTCACGGATTTCCGTGCGACGGACTTCGACGTCCTGATCGTGGGGTCCGGCTTCGGCGGCAGCGTCACGGCGCTGCGCCTGGTCGAGAAGGGGTACCGCGTCGGCGTCCTCGAGGCGGGTCGGCGCTTCGCCGACGCGGACTTCGCGAAGACCAGCTGGGATCTCAAGCGGTTCCTGTGGGCACCGGCCCTCGGCTGCTACGGCATCCAGCGGGTGCACCTCCTGCGCGACGTGATGATTCTCGCCGGCGCGGGGGTCGGGGGCGGTTCGCTGAACTACGCCAACACGCTGTACAAGCCGCCCACCCCGTTCTTCCAGGACCCGCAGTGGCGCGGCATCACCGATTGGGACGCGGAACTGACGCCGCACTACGAGCAGGCCCGCACGATGCTCGGCGTCGTGCGGAACCCGCACATGACCCCGGCCGACGACGTGATCAGGTCTGTCGCCGAGGACATGGGCGTCGGGGACACTTTCATCCAGACACCGGTCGGTGTGTACTTCGGTGAGCCGGGCCGCACCACCGCAGACCCCTACTTCGGCGGGGTGGGCCCCGACCGCACCGGCTGCATCGAATGCGGCGAATGCATGACCGGGTGCCGGCACGGCGCCAAGAACACCCTGGTCAAGAACTACCTCGGGTTGGCCGAGTGGGCCGGCGCGCAGGTGATCCCGATGACTACGGTGACCGGACTCGTCGAGGCACCGGACGGCACCTGGGACGTGCAGACCCGGCGTACCGGAGCCAAGGTGCGCAAGGGGCACCGGACGTACACCGCGGCGAATGTCGTACTCGCCGCCGGTACTTGGGGCACCCAGCATCTGCTGCACGCGATGAAGGACAGTGGTGCGTTGCCGAAGCTGTCGCCGACCCTCGGGGAACTGACCCGGACCAACTCGGAAGCACTGCTCGGCGCGGCGAGACTGAAGGTCGACCCGGACATGGACCTGACCCGGGGTGTCGCGATCACCTCGTCGTTCCATCCGAGCACCGACACCCACATCGAGCCGGTGCGCTACGGCAAGGGGTCCAATGCGATGGGCCTGCTGCAGACCCTGATGACGGACGGTGGTGGTACGACGCCGCGGTTCGTGAAACTCCTCGGGCTGATCGCCCGGAACCCCGCGCAGATGCTGCGGATGCTGTCGGTCAAGAACTGGAGTGAGCGGACCATCATCGCGCTGGTCATGCAGAATCTCGACAACTCCATCACGACGTACACCACGCGCGGACTGCTCGGCCGCCGCAAGGTCACCAGCAAGCAGGGACACGGCGAACCCAACCCGTCGTGGATTCCGGTCGGGAACGAGGCCACCCGGCGGATCGCGGACAAGATCGGCGGTGTCGCGGGCGGCACCTGGGGTGAGGTGTTCAACATCCCGCTCACCGCCCATTTCCTCGGCGGCGCGGTCATCGGCGCCGACCGCGACCACGGCGTCGTCGACCCCTATCACCGGGTGTACGGCTATCCGACCCTCAGTGTCGTCGACGGTGCCGCGGTCTCCGCGAACCTCGGTGTGAATCCGTCGCTGACGATCGCCGCGCAGGCCGAACGGTCCGCGTCGCTGTGGCCGAACAAGGGCGAGAACGACATCCGTCCCGAGCAGGGTGAGCCCTACCGCCGGCTGGACCCGGTCGCCCCGAAAAGCCCGGTGGTGCCTGCCGGTGCGCCCGGCGCGTTGTCGCTGCCGATCGTCGAGATCCGCAGCGGCGCGGACTCGGGTGTCGTGTGACCGGGGTTCGAGTGGCCTGGGTTCGAGTGACAGGGGCAGCCGCTTAGACTGTTCGGGTGTCGCAAACCCAGCAGTCCAGGCCGGTCCTCGTCGTCGACTTCGGAGCCCAGTACGCGCAGCTGATCGCACGGCGCGTCCGTGAGGCGAAGGTCTACTCGGAGGTCGTGCCGCACACGACCACCGTCGAGGAGATCGCGGCCAAGGAGCCGCTCGCGGTCGTGTTGTCCGGCGGTCCGTCCAGTGTGTACGAGGACGGTGCGCCGCGGCTGGATCCGAAACTGTTCGACCTGGGGGTGCCGGTCTTCGGCATCTGCTACGGCTTCCAGGCGATGGCACAGGCGCTCGGCGGGACGGTCGCGCACACCGGCAGCCGCGAGTACGGCCGCACCGAGATGACGGTGAGCGGCGGCACCCTGCACGACGGCCTGCCCGCGACGCAGCCGGTGTGGATGAGCCACGGTGACGGCGTCACCGCCGCGCCGGACGGCTTCGAGGTCACCGCGTCGAGCGTGGGCGCGCCTGTCGCCGCGTTCGAAGATCGTGGCCGCCGACTCGCCGGCGTCCAGTACCACCCGGAGGTTCTGCACTCCCCGCACGGACAGCAGGTGCTCAGCCGCTTCCTGCACGAGATCGCGGGGATTCCCGGCGCGTGGACCGCCGCAAACATCGCCGAGTCGCTCATCGAGCAGGTTCGCGAACAGGTCGGCGACGGCAAGGCCATCTGCGGCCTGTCCGGCGGCGTCGACTCCGCCGTCGCAGCCGCGCTCGTGCAGCGGGCCATCGGCGACCGCCTCACGTGTGTGTTCGTCGATCACGGCCTGATGCGCGCCGGTGAGCGCGAACAGGTCGAGAAGGACTTCGTCGCCGCGACCGGCGCCCGGCTGGTCACGGTCGACGCCGCGGAGACGTTCCTGCGCGAACTGGCCGGGGTGTCCGATCCGGAGACCAAGCGCAAGATCATCGGCCGCGAGTTCATCCGCTCGTTCGAGGGCGCGGTCTCGGAAGTGCTCGGCGAGAGCGCCGCCCACGGCGAGACCGTCGACTTTCTCGTGCAGGGCACGCTGTACCCGGACGTCGTCGAGTCCGGTGGCGGCACCGGAACCGCGAACATCAAGAGCCATCACAATGTCGGCGGCCTGCCCGAGGACCTGCAGTTCACACTGGTCGAGCCGCTGCGTCTGCTGTTCAAGGACGAGGTCCGCGCGGTCGGCCGCGAACTCGGACTCCCGGAGGAGATCGTCGGCCGCCAGCCGTTCCCCGGCCCCGGCCTCGGTATTCGCATCATTGGCGAGGTCACCCAGGACCGTCTCGAGATCCTGCGTCACGCGGATTCCATTGCGCGCGAAGAACTCACCGCGGCCGGTCTCGACGGCCAGATCTGGCAGTGCCCGGTGGTGCTGCTCGCCGACGTCCGCAGCGTCGGTGTGCAGGGTGACGGCCGCACGTACGGTCACCCGATCGTGCTGCGTCCGGTGTCGAGCGAGGATGCGATGACCGCGGACTGGACCCGCCTGCCCTACGAGACGCTCGAACGGATCTCGACCCGGATCACCAACGAGGTCGCGGACGTCAACCGCGTGGTCCTCGACGTGACCAGCAAGCCGCCGGGAACGATCGAATGGGAGTGATCGTCCGGTAGAACACCACTGCTGAACATCACTGCGCCCCCTGGTTGTTGAAAACCGGCTCTTCGCAGTTAGCAGTGGCATTGGCGCCGGCTGGGTGCGACCCGACGTGATCGACGAGTGCAGGCCCACCGTACCCGGCGGCGTTGGTTCTCCGGGGTACGGAACCCGAACGCGATA
>NZ_JBAQXC010000385.1:0-9949 GCF_049299235.1 Rhodococcus sp. (in: high G+C Gram-positive bacteria)
GCACGTGACGGTGCTGCCGCGCCGGCTCACCAGCACCTCGGGGGTCGCGCCGACGAGCGTGTGCCCCCAGTAGCGTTCGCCGGCGGCGCTGAGGTCCACCGCGTACGTCGCTGCGGTGGGGTACCGGTCGACCAGGCGGGCGGCGACGGCGAGCGGTTCGAGGGGTTCGTCGGAGTCGAGCGACACCGATCGCGCCGCGACGACCTTGCCGAATTCGCCGAGTTCGATTCGGTCGATCAGTGCTCGGACCCGCGCGACGTGGACGCGGGGCTGCGGGTTCTGCGCGAGCATCCGCACCGGTGGCAGTGCGCCGAGGCCCGCGGGCGGGTGCCACGGCCCGTCGGTGACGACGATCTCCTCGGGCTGCATCAGCGCAGGTGGACGTTCCGGGTCGAAGGGCAGGGCGCCGACGACGAGATCGGCCTCGTCGCGGTGCAAGGCCCGCGACGCCGAGGCGACAGTGTCGTAGAGGCGTCGGATTCCGGTGGTGCGGAGGGTGCGATCGGCGCGCGAGAGCAGGAAACCGTCCATGATGTGCTCGACGATATCGCCCGCTCCGGGACGTGGTGTGTCTAACGTCCCGGCGGCACGATCAGCACCGGCCGGTGGCTGTGGCGCAGCACATGGTCGGCCACCGACGACTGCAGCAGCGACCGCAGGCCGGTGGTGCCGCGCGTCCCGGTGACGATGATGTCGACGTCGAGTTCGTCGGCCGCCTCGATGATCGAGGACCACACGGCGTTGACGATCTCGATGGTGCGGCCTTCGGCGTCCAATCCCGCCGAGCGGGCCAGGTCGAGGCCTTCGGAGTTGGTGACCTTGGCGTCGGTGAGCGCGACGTCCTCACCGTCCTCGTCGGGCACCCATTCGGGTTGCATCACGCCGGACAGTCCGGACATCCGCGCGGCCTGACGCATCATGGGTTCCCAGGCGGTGACGATGACCGCACGGCACGATTGGAGGAACCGTCCCGCGTATTCGACGGCGCGCTTGGAGTTCTCGGAGCCGTCGTAGGCAATGAGAATCAGATCTGCGGGCATCGCACACCCCCCTGGTTCGAACCGGCTGCTCGAGGTGAGACTACCGGTCGGGGCGGGCGGTGGGAGCCGGGCGGTGGGAGTCGACTGTGCGATGGTCGGCTACCGTCGACGTCCATGCGTATCCGTCACAGCCTTGTCGTCGTGCTCGCCGCCGCGACCGCGGCGGTCGGTTGCGGCGGGAACGATTCGCCCGGCGTCTCGGCCACCTCCGGCAGCGAGTCCGTGTCCGTTCCGGCGGTTGCTCCCGCGACCTCCTCCACCGCGACCGCGTCGGCGCCCGCGCCCGTGCCGGTGTGCGGTGACGAACTCCTCGCGTCGCTGACGTTGCGGCAGAAGCTCGCGCAGTTGCTCAACGTCGGGGTCACCGGCACCGACGATGCCCTCGCGATCGTGCAGGCGGAGCAGATCGGCGGGATTTTCGTCGGGAGCTGGACCGATATGGCGATGCTGTCGAACCGGGAGATCCCCCAGGTCGCCGCGCAGAGCCCGTTGCCGTTGATGGTGACGATCGACGAGGAGGGGGGCCGGGTCTCCCGGGTCGGTGATCTCCTCGGGCCGGATCCGTCGGCGCGGGTCACGGCGGAGACGATGACCGTCGAGCAGACGTATGCGATGGCGCTCGAGCGTGGCCGTGAACTGCGCGATCTGGGTATCACCGTGGATTTCGCGCCGGATGTCGACGTGACCGACCGGCCCGACGACGATGTGATCGGTGATCGTTCCTTCTCCGACGATCCGCAGGTCGTCGTGCAGTACGCGGGCGCATACGCGCAAGGCCTGCGTGATGCCGGAATTCTCCCCGTGCTCAAGCACTTCCCGGGCCACGGCTCGGCGTCGGGTGATTCGCATACCGGTGCGGTGGTCGCGCCGCCGCTCGATCAACTGCAGCGCAGCGATCTGGTGCCCTATCGCGAGCTCGTCGACTCCGGTGTGGCCGTGATGCTCGGCCACCTCGACGTGCCCGGCCTGACCGACGGACTTCCGGCGAGCATCAGCCCTGCGGCCGTCCGGTTGCTGCGGGACGGCACCGGTTACGGTGCGCCGCCGTTCGACGGGGTGATCTTCACCGACGATCTGTCCGGGATGCGCGCGATCACCGACAACTACGGCATCGCCGAGGCGGTGACGGCCGCGTTGATCGCCGGTGTCGACCAGGCACTGTGGTTGACCACCGATCAGGTGCCCGAGGTGCTCGATCATCTCGAGCAGTCGGTGCAGTCGGGGACGTTGCCTGCCGCGCGGGTCGACGACGCGGTGCGCACGGTGGTGCGGGCCAAGGGCGCGCTCACCTGCTGATGTCCTGACAATCGGATGTCCTGGCATTCGGAATCCGCCGGACCCGTCGACGTTCCCTACTCTAGGGTAAGGAGCGAGACCTGAGCAGTATGGAGGGCACATGGCCGGCGGTACCAAGCGACTGCCTCGAGCGGTGCGGGAACAGCAGATGCTCGATGCCGCCGTGGAGGTGTTCTCCGAGAACGGGTTCCACGAGACGTCGATGGATGCGATCGCCGCGCGGGCGTCGATCTCCAAGCCGATGTTGTATCTGTACTACGGCTCGAAGGACGAGCTGTTCGCCGCGTGTGTCGGCAGGGAGGGGCAACGGTTCGTCGAGGCGCTGACTCCGGCGGGCGATCCCACCTTGCCGCCGCGCGCCCAGCTGCGGGTCGCGCTCGAGTCGTTCCTCGGGTTCGTCGACGAGCATCGCCACTCGTGGATGGTGCTCTATCGTCAGGCGCTCGCTCAGCAGGCGTTCGCGAGCCAGGTGCGCGGCAGCCGCGACCGGCTGATCGAACTGACCGCGCACCTGCTCGAATCGAGTACGCGTGAGCCCGACGAGGACATGGACTTCACCATCATGGCGGTCGCGTTGGTCGGTGCGGGTGAGGCGGTGGCCGACCGTATCGCAGGCGGAGAGATCGATGTCGCCAAGGCCGCCGACCTGCTCGAGAATCTGGCGTGGCGTGGCCTCGCCGGCCGCAAGCGCAACGAACTTCCCGGCTGACCCGGCCTCGCGCCGATACCTGGGAAACGTGGATCGGGCGGTCCGGGACGCCCCCATCGCGTCCCGGACCGCCCGAAGTCGGTGCGGCAATCCCCGATCTCAGCGCAGCGTGGCGCTCAGGTGCGGGTACTGCTTGCTCGGATGCCGTAGGGACAGGTCCCACCCGTCCGTGACGCGCTGCGCGTACAGGTTCACCGTCGCAGGCAGCAGCACCGGCTTGCCGAACCGCACGGCATAGGTCACCGAGTCCGGGATGCGCCCCTCGACGGCACGCAGTGTCGCCGCGGCGCTCCACATGCCGTGCGCGATGGCGCGCGGGAAGCCGAACGCCTTGGCGCCCAGCGTGGAGATGTGGATCGGGTTGCGGTCGCCGGAGACAGCCGCATACCGGTCGATCGTCGCCTGGTCCACCCGCAGGGTCGAGGTCGGCACCGCCGGGATCTCCTCGGGTGCCGATTCCGGTTTGGGCGTGCCCGACAGCGAGGTGCGCTGCTGGTGCAGGAACGTCGACGTCTGCCGCCACACCTGTTCACGACCCACCGAGATCTCGGTGACGACGTCGACGAGCAGACCCTTGCGGTGCTCGCGCAGATCCGTCGCGTGCACGCGGATGTCCAGCGGCTCGGTCACGGAGATCGGCCGGAACTGTTCGATCACGTTCTCCGCGTGCACCGAGCCCATCGCTGCGAACGGAAATCCCTTGGACACCATCAGCTTCATCACGACGGGAAAGGTGAGCGTGAACGGGTAGGTCAACGGCAGTGTGTCGCTGAACCGCAGCCCGCACACCTTCGCGTACTCGGCGAGGTTGTCCTGAACGACGCGCACGCCGCGCAGCAGCAGCGTGTCGTCGGGCAGCGACGTGCCGGACGCCCCGACGACGGGCAGCGCGGAGATCACCGCTCGGGAGTAGACGTCGAGGATCGACGGTACCGAGTCGAGTTCGATGACGGCCATCTACGCCCCCAGCATGGACTGGCCGCACACACGCACGACCTGGCCGGTGACGGCGCTGGAGGCGGGGTTGGCGAACCACGCGACGGTCTCGGCGACGTCGACGGTCTCGCCGCCCTGGTTCAGCGAACTGATCAGACGGCCGCCCTCACGGGTCGCGAGCGGGACCGCGGCGGTCATCGCGGTCTCGATGAAGCCGGGGGCGACCGCGTTGATGGTGATGTTCTTCTCGGCCAGCACCGGCGCGGTGGCCTGCACGAGACCGATGACCCCGGCCTTGGAGGCGCCGTAGTTGGTCTGGCCGCGGTTGCCGGCGATTCCGGCGATCGACGACACGTCGATCACGCGGCCGCCTTCCTTGAGGGCGCCCTTGGCGACGAGCACGTCGGTGATTTTCTGCGGAGCGATCAGGTTGACCGCCATCACCGAATTCCAGCGGCCCTCGTCCATGTTGGCGAGCAGCTTGTCGCGGGTGATGCCGGCGTTGTGCACGATGATGTCGGCGCCGCCGTGGCGCTCGAGCAGATGTGCCGCGAGCTTCTCGCCGGCGTCGGCGGCGGTCACGTCGAGCGCGAGGGATGTGCCACCGACCGCGTTCGCGGTCTGCGACAGTGCGTCACCCGCGGCGGGGATGTCGGCGGCGACGACGGTCGCGCCGTCGCGGGAGAGGACCTCGGCGATCGTCGCGCCGATACCGCGTGCGGCACCGGTCACGACGGCGACCTTGCCCGCGAGCGGCTTGTCCCACGACGCGGGTGCGGTGGCCGCGCCTGCGCCGACACGCACGACCTGGCCGTCGACGAACGCGGACTTGGCCGAGAGCAGGAAGCGGAGGGTGGATTCGACACCGGACAGGCCTGCGGAGGCATCCGGTGCGACGTACACGAGTTGTGCGGTCGCGCCGCGACGCAGTTCCTTGGCGACGCTGCGGGTGAAGCCCTCGAGGGCGCGCTGGGCGATGCGCTCGTCGACGGACGCGGCTTCTTCCGGTGTAGTGCCGAGAACCACGACGCGGCCGCTCGGGCCGAGGTTCTTGACGGCGGGCTGGAAGAACGCGAACAACTGCTCGAGGCCGACGGTGTCGGTGATCCCGGTCGCGTCGAACACGAGCGCGCCGAAATTCTTCTCGGTGGGATCGGCGAAGACGTAGTCGGTCAGCAGGGTACGGATCGGTTCGACGAGCCGTCCGGTGCCTCCGAGCAGTACCGGCCCGGCCAGCGCCGGCTGGCCGGGCTGGTAGCGGCGGAGCTTCTCCGGCTGCGGCAACCCGAACTGCTTGGCGAGGAAAGCCCCGGGTGCGGACGTGATGAACTGGGCGTAGAGCTTGGGCGCACCCTTGGTTTCGGCCACGATTCCACCTTCTCTGGTTCGGAAGTCATGCGGTGTCGACAATAACTTACTCGTGAGTAAGAATAGTAGCCAGAGTTCGCATCCACCAGCACACCGGGAGACGACCACGTGACCACGAAAACCCGTTCCACCACTTCGCGCTCGTCGCGCCGCGTCGCGGTGCTCGGCGGCAACCGCATCCCGTTCGCCCGGTCCGACCGCAAGTACGCCCGCGCCTCGAACCAGGACATGTTCACCGCGACCCTCGACGGCCTGGTCAGCCGGTTCAACCTCCAGGGTGAGCAACTCGGCGCCGTGGTCGGCGGCGCAGTCCTCAAGCACAGCCGCGACTTCAACCTGATCCGTGAATGCGTACTCGGCAGCGCCCTGAGCCCCTACACCGCCGCCTGGGACCTCCAGCAGGCGTGCGGCACCGGCCTGCAGTCGATCATCTCCGTCGGCGACGCCATTGCGGCCGGCCGGATCGACTCGGGTATCGGCGGCGGCGTCGACACCACCTCCGATGCCCCCATCGGCGTCAACAACCAGCTGCGCGAGTTTCTGCTGTCGCTGAACCGGGCGCGCACGACCGGCGACCGCATCAAGCTCCTCGGCAATGTGCGTCCGTCGATGCTCGGCATCGAGATCCCCCGCAACGGCGAACCCCGCACCGGGCTGTCGATGGGCGACCATGCCGCGATCACCGCGAAGGAATTCGGGATCGCACGTGCCGACCAGGACGAACTGGCCGCCGCGAGCCACCGCAACATGGCCGCTGCCTATGATCGCGGGTTCTTCGACGACCTCGTCACCCCGTTCCTCGGTCTCACCCGGGACGACAACCTCCGTCCCGGCTCGTCGGTCGACAAACTCTCGACCCTGAAGCCGGTCTTCGGCACGAAACTCGGCGACGCCACCATGACGGCGGGCAACTCCACACCGCTCACCGACGGCGCGTCCGCCGCGCTGCTGTCCACCGAGGAATGGGCCGCGGCCCGCAACCTGCCCGTGCTCGCGTACCTCGTGGACTCGGAGACCGCCGCGGTCGACTACGTTCACGGTGGCGACGGCCTGCTCATGGCCCCCACCTACGCGATTCCGCGCCTGCTGAAGCGCAACAAGCTCACCCTGCAGGACTTCGACTTCTACGAGATCCACGAGGCGTTCGCGTCCGTCGTGCTCGCGACCCTGCAGGCCTTCGAATCCGAGGAGTACTGCAAGGGCAAGCTCGGCCTCGACGCGCCGCTCGGCTCGATCGACCGGAGCAAGCTCAACGTCAACGGATCGTCGCTCGCGGCCGGGCACCCGTTCGCCGCGACCGGAGGGCGGATCGTCGCGTCGCTCGCCAAGATGCTGCACGAGAAGAAGGCCGAGACGGGCAAGCCCGCACGCGGCCTGATCTCCATCTGCGCTGCCGGTGGGCAGGGTGTCACCGCGATTCTCGAGGCGTGAGCGGAACCCACGAAAAAAATTCCGGCAGGTCTGTAACACCCGGACGTCGGGGCCGATAGACCAAGCGACCCCGCATTGCTGCCTGACCCCCGACCTGGCAGCGGTGCGGGGTCGTTTCTGTTCCCGAGGCAGTTGCGGCCGACTCGAATCGGTGTCCACCCGACCTGACAATTAGTCTGGATCACGAGGTGCGCCCGGCCGGGGGCGCCCACAGTCGGAGGGACACGGGTGAGCGGTAACAACGGTGCCGAGGACCGCAACGATACGAGCGGTGCGGTTCCCCCTACCGAGCCGGACGCGCAGCCGACGCCGGACGTCTCCGGTGATGCAGTCTCCGGTGAAGCATCGGACGATGCTGCGGCAGAGAAGCCCGCCGGCGAGAGCGCAGCCGCCGAGACAGTCGCCGCCGAGACAGTCGCCGCCGAGACAGTCGCCGGCGAGACAGTCGCCGCAGACTCGGAATCGGCACCGCCGTCGACCGACCGATTCGTCTCCATGTCACCGCTGCGTGACGCCCCGGATGCACCGCAGACCGGCGAGGACGATGCGGTCGACACACCGCCTCCGGCGCGGTCGACAGCGCCTGCTCACGGCACGGTGAAGCCCTGGGAGATGCCCACCACGGCTGTCCCGGTCGTGCCGAATGCCGGGACCAACTCGCTCTTCGCCAAGCCGGTCGACGAGCCGGCCGCACCCCAGAACCCGGCGTCGCCTGTCGTCGCAGACGCAGACGCGGATTCGCCCGCCGCCGAATCGCCCGAGGCGGCAGCGCAAGCCGAAGAGAGCCCGGCCGGCGACGTCCCGGTCGAGCAGGAACCTGCCGACACCGCCCCGTCCGATGCCACCGCCCCGTCCGATGACACTGCTGCGTCCGGCGATACTGCTGCGTCCGGCGACACCGCACCGGCGGACGACACCGCACCGGCGGACGACACCGCACCAGCAGACGACACCGCACCAGCAGACGACCCGGCTCCGGCCGAAATCGACGACGCTGCGCCGACCGTCGCGATCGATCTGTCGTCGCTCAGGCGAGTCCCGCCCGCCGATCCCACCGTCGCGCTGCGGGAGGGTGCTGACCTCGACGCGCCGACCGAGATCGTCCCGGTCGTCGTGGCCGAATCGGCTCCGCCCACCGTCCCGGCAGGCACCCCGCCCGCCGCCCCGCCTCCTGTTCCGCCCGCCGGTCCTACCCCGGACCCGGGTACGCCCCCACCCGCGGGTCCGCCGTGGCGGAAGATCGCACTGGCCGGTGGCGGGGTCGCGGCAGCCCTGGCGGTCCTCTACGGCCTCGACCTCGCGGTCACATCGGGCAACGTCCCGCGCGGGGTGACCGTCGCCGGTATCGAAATCGGTGGCAAGTCGGTCGACGACGCAGAGTCGCTGCTGCGTGCCGATCTCGGCGACCGCGCCGGACAGCCGGTCGAGGTGACGGCGGGTGACACCGTTGCCGAGATCGTTCCGTCGCAGGCCGGACTCGACGTCGACTGGGCGCACACGCTCGACCGCATCGGATCGCAGCCGCTGAACCCGTTCACGCGCATCGCATCGTTCTTCGGTAGCGACGAGATCGGTGTCGTCTCGACACGCGACGACGCGGCGCTGGCGAGCGCACTCGAAGGCGTGCGCGCGAGCACCGAACGTGCGCCCCGCGAAGGCACCATCGTCTTCGAAGGTGCGACCCCGGTCGCGGTGTCCCCGCAACCCGGGCAAGACCTCGACCTGGCCGTCGCGGCGGACATGTTCAGCGAACGCTGGGCGTTCGGCGACGTCGCGCTCCCGGTGGACACCATCGAGGTGACCGTGACGGCCGATGCCGTCGAGCGGGCGCTGCGCGATATCGCGATTCCCGCGGTGGAGTCCGATGTGCAGGTCGAGGGCCACGACGACACCGTGGCGACGCTGCCCCGCGACCGGATCGGCACGATCCTGTCGTTCGTGCCGGACGGCGACGGTGGATTGAACCCCGAGTACCACTCGGAGGTCGTCGTCGATTTCCTGCGGCCGCAGCTCGCGGCGACCGAAGTGGAACCGAAGGACGCGCGGGTCGTCATCGAGGGGTCCGCGCCGACCGTCGTGCCGAGCATCAAGGGTGAGCTCGTCGACTGGGTCAAGACCTTGGAGACGCTGCCGCAACTGCTGGCCTCGTCCGGTGACCGCACCGTCCCGGCGGTGTACGTCCCGGCGGAACCCGCCCTCACCACCGAGGCCGCCGAGAAGCTCGGCATCCGTGAGGTCATCGGTGAGTTCAACACCGGTGGCTTCTCGTACGCATCGGGTGTGAACATCCGCCTGGCCGCCTCCGAGATCGACGGCGCGCTCGTCAAGCCGGGAGAGACGTTCTCGCTCAACGGACACACCGGTCCGCGCGGGTCGGCAGAGGGGTACGTCGAATCCGGCATCATCGAAGCCGGACGTCCCGGAATGGCAGTCGGCGGCGGCATCAGCCAACTCGCGACGACCCTCTACAACGCGACCTACTTCGCGGGCATGGAGGATGTCGCGCACACCGAGCACAGCTACTTCATCTCGCGCTACCCGGAGGCGCGTGAAGCCACCGTCTTCGAAGGGTCGATCGACCTGCAGTTCCGCAATCCGTTCGACACGGGTGTGCTCATCGAGACGATCGGAACGAACTCGGACATCACGGTCCGTATCTGGGGAACGAAGACGGTCGATGTGCAGTCGGTGACCGGTGAGCGCACCTCGTTCACCTCGCCGAACACGATCACGCTCCCCGCCGGCGACGCCTGCATCGCATCGGGTGGCGGGCAGGGATTCACCGTCAGCAACACGCGCATCATCACGGATGTTTCTTCGGGACAGCAGGTTTCGCGCTCGACGCGCACAGTGAAGTACGATCCGGTGCCGATCGTCGAGTGCGTCGAACCGGAGAGCAAGCCGGGCGAGGACGACGACCGCACACCGGAAAGCACCGTGGCATCCGGTTCGGCACCGACGACGAGTGCCCGGCCGGCGCCGAGCGTCGTTCCGACGACATCCAGTGTCCCGACACCGGAAGCCGAAGCGCCGGAAGCCGAAACGCCGGAAGCCGAAACGCCGGCCGCGACGACGACCGTGGCGACGGTGCCCGATGCCGCGGCAGCGGACGAGTAGCGTTCTCCTCCCGCCTTCGGTGAACGAACAGTAGTGGCCCCCACCGTAATCC
>NZ_JBAQXC010000386.1:0-1841 GCF_049299235.1 Rhodococcus sp. (in: high G+C Gram-positive bacteria)
CTAGTGTCGGCAGCGATGCCACACGACTCGCAGTCTCCGGGGTGGATTCGCCGCCTGAGCACCGAATCCTTCCGTCACCGTGCCGTCGCCGTCGGTGCATTGACGGCGACGGTCGTCGCTGCACTCATCGACATCGCGTTCCCGCTCCTCACGAAACTGGCACTCGACAGCGCCACGCATGCCGACGGCGCCGACCTCCACCTGATCGCGGTCGCCGCCGCGGGGATCGCAGGCGGTGCACTGGTCCGGTTCGGCTGCCAGTACGGCCGCCGCATGCTCGCCGGACAGTTGTCGCTGAACGTGCAGCACGATCTGCGGTTGCGGCTGCTCGGATCTCTGCAGCGGCTCGACGGTCGCGGCCAGGATCAGATCCGGACCGGGCAGGTCGTGTCGCGCTCGATCACCGACCTGCAACTGGTGCAGGGACTGCTCGCGATGGTGCCGATGTCAGCGGGTGCGCTCCTGCAATTCGTGTTGGCCCTGGTCATCATGGCGGTGCTGTCTCCGCTGCTCACCGCCATCGCCGTCGTGACGGTTCCGGTCATCGCGCTGATCGTCCGGGCGGTACGACCGAAACTGTTCGCCGCGACCTGGTCCGCGCAGCAGCGCGCCGCCGACCTGGCTCAGCACGTCGAGGAAACCGTCACCGGAGTGCGTGTCGTCAAGGGCTTCGGGCAGGAAGACCGAGCGATCGACCAACTCGAACGGCACGGCCGTGCGCTGTACGCCGAACGGATGCGCGCGGCCCACATCAACGCCAGGTTCACCGCGCCGATGGGCGCGATCCCCCAACTCGGGCTGGTGGCGACCATCGCTCTCGGCGGATGGCTCGCGCTGGAGGGCACCGTCACCGTCGGCACCTTCCTCGCGTTCACCGCCTACCTGGCGACCATGAGCGCGACGACCCGCACCTTGTCGTCCGTGATCATCATGGCGCAACTCTCCCGCGCGGCCGTCGAACGTGTCTACGAAGTGATCGACGCCGAACCCGATGTTGCGGACCCGCCGCACCCCGTGCCGCTGCCCGACGGTCCGCTCGGGCTGGCGCTGCGGAATGTGACATTCGGGTTCGACGCCGGCCACGATGTGCTGCGCGGGATGGATCTCGACGTCGCACCCGGTGAGACCGTCGCGGTGGTCGGGCCGGCCGGGTCCGGCAAGACCGCCCTGTCACTGCTGCTGCCCCGCTTCTACGCGCCCGGTGCCGGATCGGTGAACCTCGTGGCCGGCGCCACCGAACTGGACGTGCGATCGCTGCGTGGCAACGACCTGCGCGAAGCCGTCGGCCTCGTGTTCGACGAACCGTTCTTGTTCTCCGACACCATCGCCGCGAATATCGCCCTGGGCCGGCCGGACGCCACCCCCGATCAGATTCGGGCTGCCGCGGCCGCGGCCCGGGCCGACGAGTTCGTCGAAGCGCTGCCCGACGGGTACGACACCGTCGTCGGGGAACGAGGACTGACCCTGTCCGGTGGGCAGCGGCAGCGGGTCGCGCTGGCGCGTGCGCTCCTGCTGGATCCGCGGGTGCTCGTTCTCGACGACGCGACCTCCGCCGTCGATGCGGAAACCGAAGGGGCGATCTTCGCGGCGCTGCGCGAGCAGAATCAGCGCACCACACTCGTGCTCGCGCACCGGCGTTCCACACTGTCTCTCGCGGACCGGGTTGCGGTGCTCGACGGCGGCCGGATCGTCGACATCGGGACGGTCGACGAACTCGAGGATCGCAACCCACTGTTTCGGACGTTGCTCACGGGCGCCGGCGACGACGACACCGACGCCGGCGCTGTCGCACCGGGACCGGAGCCCTCGACCGAGGAACTGTGGCCCGAGGTACCCGACGG
>NZ_JBAQXC010000387.1:0-57973 GCF_049299235.1 Rhodococcus sp. (in: high G+C Gram-positive bacteria)
GGTACTCACCGATTCGGTGTTCAGCGCCGACGGTGACCTCGCGCCGCTGCACGCACTCCATCGGGTGTGCCGCGCGCACGGCGCGTTGCTGCTCGTCGACGAGGCCCACGGTGTGGGCGTCCGCGGTGTAGGGGGTCGCGGACTCGTACACGAAGTGGGCCTCGCCGGCGAGCCCGATGTCGTCGTCACGGCGACACTGTCCAAATCACTTGCCGCACAGGGCGGAATCGTGCTCGGGGACGGCCGGATCCGAGAACACCTCATCGACACCGCCCGCACCTTCATCTTCGACACCGGACTCGCACCCGCAGCCGTCGGTGCCGCCCGCAGCGCACTGCGCATCCTGCGCGAGCAACCGGAGCGCGCCACCGCGGTACTGGAACGGGCCGCCGATCTCGCCCGCATCTCCGGTGTCGACGCCCCCGAATCGGCTGTCGTGTCGGTGATCCTCGGTGATCCGATGGTCGCCGTCGGTGCCGCCGCGGCGTGCCGCGAACGCGGCCTGCACGTCGGCTGCTTCCGCCCGCCGTCCGTTCCCGCGGGCACCTCCCGGCTACGCCTGACCGCCCGCGCGAACCTGGACGCCGAGGATCTGGAACTGATCGAATCGGTACTCGGCGACGTTCTCGCGGAGGCCCGGGTGTGAGCGTTCTCTGCATCACCGGCACCTCCACCGACGTCGGTAAAACCGTTGTCACCGCGGCCGTCGCGGCCGTCGCGGTGGCGGCCGGTCTGCGCGTCGCGGTGTGCAAACCGGCGCAGACAGGTGTCGTGGACGGTGAACCCGGCGACCTCGCCGAGATCACCCGGCTCGCCGGGCCGGGCATCGACACGATCGAACTGGCCCGCTATCCGGAACCGCTCGCCCCGGACACCGCGGCCCGCCGCAGCGGACGGCCGCTGCTGCGCCTCGCCGACGTCGTCGACGCGATCCGCGGACTCGACGCCACCCACGATCTGACCCTCGTCGAGGGCGCCGGGGGAGTGCTCGTGCGGATCGGAGCCGACGGGTTCACCCTCGCCGACATCGCCGCCGCGCTCGACGCACCGACGGTGGTCGTCGCTGCCGCCGGGCTGGGCACGCTCAACCACAGCGCCCTGACCGTGGCGGCGTTGCGTTCGGCAGGTGTCGACTGTGCCGGCGTCGTCATCGGATCCTGGCCCGAGGCACCGGATCTCGCACACCGATGCAACCTCGACGATCTGCCCGACGTCACCGGTGTGCCTCTGCTCGGCCGCGTTCCGGCGGGTAGCGGTGACCTCGATTCGGTGGCGTTCACGGCAGGCGCGCAGCGGTGGCTGAGCACTGCCGGGCTGCCTGTCTGTTCCCACCGGTAGAACCGTCACCGGACCACCACGACGAGGAGGGCCCGATGCTCGAGATCCTGCTGATATCGGGGAGTCTGCGCGACGCATCGAGCAACTCGGCTTTGCTGCGCACGGCGGGGGCACTCGCCTCCGATGGCGTCCGCGGTGTGGCATACGGCGGGATGGGGGACTTGCCGCACTTCAATCCCGACGACGACCACGATCCTCTTCCGCAGTCGGTCGTCGACCTGCGGCAGCAGATCGAACGCGCAGCCGCACTGCTGATCTGCACACCCGAGTACGCCGGAGCCCTACCCGGGTCGTTCAAGAATCTGCTGGACTGGACGGTGGGTGGAACCGAGATCGGCGACAAGCCCACGGCGTGGATCAACGTCTCCGCCAACGCGACCCGAGCAGCGAACGCGCACGCGTCCCTGCGCCTGGTTCTCGCCTACACCGGAGCGGCGATCGTGGACGAGGCGTGCGCCCACCTGCCGGTGTTGCCTGCGATGATCGACGAGAACGGCTTCATCCGCGACGTCGATGTCCGTCGCGGTATCACCGACACCCTCGAAGCGCTCCGCCGACGGGTACTCGCCGGTTGACCATCTATGATCGTGCGACGGTGACTGTGCGAGAACATAATCGAGCGTCGGTCACCGAGCGTCCACCGGCTTGTGCGCGATCACCCGGATTCCGACGCCGCCGGTACCGACCCGGTGCACCTCGTCGACGACGAAACCCGCCTCCTCGAGGTAGGGGACCGGCTCGCGAGTGAGGTGATCGGCGCCGAACCGCACGGTGAGCGGTTCGACCGCCCGCATGAGCGCGGCACCGACACGGTTGGTGGCCGGGCCGTGCTCGGCGAGAACGAAGCGGCCACCGGGTACCAGTACCCGGAATGCTTCGCGGCTGGCCGCCAGCGGGTCGGGGATGGTGCAGAACGTCAGTGTCGAGACCACCGTGTCGACGCTGACGGCCGGCAGTTCGAGTGCCTGGGCGTCGCCCCGACGCACCGTCGCGCGGGTCAACTGCGCGTCGGTGATGCGGTGCCGGGCGATGTCGAGCATCTTGTCGGACAGGTCGATTCCGAGGATGCTCGTGACCTGCGGTCCGTACAGTGGCAGGTTCAGCCCGGTGCCGACCGCGATCTCGAGCACGCGACCTTCGGCGCGGGGGATCGCCCACTGCCGTGGCCGACCCATCACCCGACGTTCCCACCAGTCGATCTGCTTGTCGTATCGGCTCGACATGGTGTCGAAGATTCGCCCCACCGTGTCGTTGTCGGGTTGCCGCATCGTGCCCCCGCTTCTGCTGTGTCGATGTCCTTCGACTGTACCGACGCTGGGGCACCCTGAACCGAGAGCCCAGTTGAGGCTCGTCGTGCGACCACCGCGCATACGGTGTCGGCGTGTCATGATCGTCGCGTCGAATCGCGGGTGGCGATGAAGGCCGAATCGTGTCGGCAACGCGCATGCGCCGATATCGCGGCGTAGAGGTGCAGAACGCTGGGGGGGAACATGGTGACGGACAGGAAACGCAGCGCGGAGAGTCGAGAGCCGCAGGAGCGCTTCTGGGCGCGCGTGGCTCTGCCGGACGGACGACACGCGTGGGAGCTGCCGATATCGACCGTGTCCAGCTTCGAATCCCTTGTCGCGGCGGCGGCGGCGCAGGTGCTTCCGCGGGTCACGCTCGTCACGGTCATCACCCACGCCGACATGCCTTCCCGCGGAACACTCATCGTCACGATGCTGCGACACCCCGGTGGGGCATCGGCGCAGATTCACTGCACGTCCGAAGACGCAGTTTCCGGTGTGGTCAACGCGGCAGGGTTCGTGCTGTTGTGCGATGCCGCCGTATCGTCCGAGGATGCTCCGGACCTGATCGCGCCGGCGCCGGCGGTGCTCGCAGTGCCGCCGCAGGCGGAACCCGAGAGTGTCCGGGCCGGGACGGATGTGTCCACCGAATCCGGCGGCAGCGACGTTCCGCCACGCGACGCAGCCGAACGGCTCGTCTTCGCGACCTGGGCGGTCGTCACCGGCACCGCCGCGAAAGGCATCTTCGCGACGTTACCGATCCTCGATCATGACAGCGCCGTGAAGGTCGCTGCCCGCCTCACCGACCGTGTCGGCGGCGATATCACCGTCGACGACGTCCTCGATGCCGAGACCATCGAGCAACTCGCCGAAACCGTTCGCCCGCATCTGGAAGACGGATCGAAGATCGACGGCCTCGTGCGCACCCTCCGTGGTCGCGCCGAGGGGTCCACTGCGGTACCGGTTTTCGTGTTCCATCCGGCCGGCGGCTCGACCGTTGCGTACGAACCTCTGCTCAAACGGCTGCCCGCCCACACCCCGATGTTCGGACTCGAGCGGGTCGAGGGTCCCCTTGCCGAGCGAGCCGAGGCGTACCTTCCGTTGCTGCGCGCGATCCAGGGTGACGGCCCGTACGTGCTGTGCGGCTGGTCCTTCGGTGGTGCCCTCGCCTACGCGGTCGCCAAACGACTTCGCCGTGACGGAGCCGACGTTCGGCTTGTCGGCCTGATCGACACCGTCCTACCGGGCGTGAAGGTCGAGAACACTCCGGACGAGATCCGGGCGCGTTGGCAGCGGTACGCGGCGTTCGCGAAGAAGACCTACCACCTCGATGCACCACTTCCCTACGACCGGCTGGCCGCGGCCGGCAGCGACGACGAGCAGATCAAGATTTTGATGGACCTGCTCGACGCCAGCGGCACCACGATTCCCGCCGGTATCGTCGAGCACCAACGCACCTCGTGGCTCGACAATCGGGCCGTCGCGTCCACCGACCTGAGCGAGACCTACGACGGCAACGTCGTGCTGTACATGGCCGAGACGTACCTCGACGATCAGATCGCACTCGAACCGGCATTCGCGGTCCGTCAGTCCGACGGCGGCTGGGGTGACGCGGTGGAAAACCTGGAGGTCGTCCACGTCGGTTGTGACCATGTTCAGATTGTCGACGAGCCGTACATCGGAAGGGTCGGGGCCGATCTGGCATCCAGGCTGGCCGCGATCGACGCTGCATTGACAACACGCTGAGAGGCAGCGGTGCGCGGAACTGCGGCACGGACTGATCGAAGTGTAGGTTTGAGCGCGCGGTGAGGAGTTCAACCGTCAGCGATGCGAGGCGCACCGTGACGGAGGCTGTCTGACAGGCGCGATTGGCGGAACCCGCCGAGGCTCACCGGGGATTGCCGTACTGTGAAGGACATCACATCGTGTCGGCCGGTCCGACGTGCCGACCCGTCCCGTGCGGAGGTTCGGATGTCCACCACCGAAATGCAGGAACTGCAACGCACCATCGGTCATCTTCGGCAGTGCGTCGGATCGCTGCGTTCCCGTTACGGCGACGCCGCCGCCGTCAAGCGCCTCGCCAACGACCTCGACCGCCTCGACATCGACGCCAAGGACCTCGACGGCGCACCGCCCGCCGAGGTTCGGGTGCGCTCCACCGAGCGCATCCCGGTGCCGGACTCGCCGTACGACGAAGGCCTGTTCCGGGGTGTCGACGCCGACGACGAAGGGCTCGGCGGGCACCACGGGGAGCGGTGAGCGCCCCGGAGGCCACCGGCGTCCGGTCCGTGACCCGTGCGAGGATCGCGGAACGGACGCTGCGCACCGACATGTGGTGGCTCACCCCGCTGCTCACCGTTGTGGGTCTGACGATCTTCGTCGTCTACGCCACGATCCGATCGTTCGTCCGCACCGCCTACTGGGTCGACGACTACCACTACCTCACGCCGTTCTACTCGCCGTGCGTCAGCGCCTCGTGTATCCCCGGTTCGAGTCACTTCGGGGTGTGGGTGGGCGAATTGCCCATGTGGATCCCGCTCGCGTTCCTGTCGCTGCCGTTCCTGCTGGGTTTCCGGCTGACCTGCTACTACTACCGCAAGGCCTACTACCGGTCGTTCTGGCTGTCGCCGCCGGCCTGCGCGGTCGCCGAACCCCGTGCCCGCTACACCGGGGAGACCCGGCTTCCGCTGATCCTGCAGAACGCGCACCGCTACTTCTTCTATGCGGGATTCGTGATTTCGCTGGTCAACACGTACGACGCGATCCTCGCGTTCCACAGTCCGAGCGGCTTCGGGTTCGGGCTCGGCAACGTGATCCTCGTGATCAACGTGATTTTGCTGTGGGGATATACCCTCTCGTGCCATTCCTGCCGGCACGTCACCGGCGGCAGGCTCAAGCATTTTTCGAAACATCCGGTGCGCTACCGCATCTGGACGGTCGTGTCGAAGCTCAACACCCGGCACATGCAGTTCGCGTGGATCACCTTGGGCACGTTGATGATCACCGACTGCTACATCATGCTCGTCGCGAGCGGCACCATATCGGATCTGCGGTTCGTCGGCTGACGACACCGTGAGGGGCACCAGGGGACAGGGAGGGCAACGATGCCGGAGGTCGAACGGCACGAATACGACGTCGTGGTGATCGGCGCGGGCGGGGCCGGTCTGCGCGCGGTCATCGAGGCACGCCAGCGCGGCCTGCGCGTCGCAGTCGTATGCAAGTCGCTGTTCGGCAAGGCCCACACCGTCATGGCCGAAGGGGGCTGCGCCGCCGCGATGGGCAACGCCAATCCGCACGACTCATGGCAGGTGCACTATCAGGACACCATGCGCGGCGGGAAGTTCCTCAACAACTGGCGGATGGCCGAACTGCACGCCCGCGAGGCCCCGGACCGGGTGTGGGAACTGGAAACATACGGCGCGTTGTTCGATCGCACGCCCGACGGGCGGATCAGTCAGCGCAACTTCGGTGGACACACCTATCCGCGGCTCGCGCACGTCGGTGACCGCACCGGACTCGAACTGATCCGCACCATGCAACAGAAGATCGTGTCGCTGCAGCAGGAAGACCATGCCGCGCACGGCGACTACGAGGCCCGGGTCAAGGTGTTCGCCGAATGCACCATCACCGAACTGCTCGTCGACGACTCCGGTCGCATCGCCGGAGCGTTCGGCTACTGGCGTGAATCCGGCCGGTTCGTGCTGTTCGACGCCCCCGCCGTCATCATCGCGACCGGCGGCATCGGCAAGTCGTACAAGGTGACGTCGAACTCGTGGGAGTACACCGGCGACGGGCACGCACTCGCCCTGCGGGCCGGTGCAGCCCTGATCAACATGGAGTTCATCCAGTTCCACCCCACCGGCATGATCTGGCCGCCGAGCGTCAAAGGCATCCTCGTCACCGAAGGAGTGCGCGGCGACGGTGGGGTGCTCGAGAACTCCGACGGCGAACGGTTCATGTTCTCGTACGTCCCGTCGGTGTTCAAAGGGCAGTACGCCGAGACCGAGGAAGAAGCCGACCGCTGGTACGAGGACCAGGAGAACAACCGACGCACCCCGGATCTGTTGCCCCGCGACGAGGTGGCCCGCGCCATCAACTCCGAGGTCAAAGCAGGTCGCCACAGCCCGCACGGCGGAGTGTTCCTCGACATCGCCTCCCGCATGCCCGCCGCCGAGATCGTGCGCCGGTTGCCGTCGATGCACCACCAATTTCTCGAACTCGCCGACGTCGACATCACGAAGGAACCGATGGAGGTCGGACCCACCTGCCACTACGTGATGGGCGGCATCGAGGTCGACCCGGACACCGCCGCCGCGTCGATACCCGGCCTGTTCGCCGCCGGAGAATGTTCCGGCGGCATGCACGGATCGAACCGGCTCGGCGGCAACTCGTTGTCGGACCTGCTGGTGTTCGGGCGTCGTGCCGGACTCGGGGCCGCGGACTATGTGGACGGACTCACCGAACGGCCGCAGGTGACCGACACCGATATCGACGCGGCGGCGCGGACCGCGCTGTCGCCGTTCGACCCGGACATCCCCGACCGCGCCGAAAACCCGTACACCCTGCACGCGGAACTGCAGCAGTCGATGCACGACCTTGTCGGCATCATCCGCCGCGCCGACGAGATCGAACGTGCCCTGGCCGAACTCGACGTGCTGCGCACCCGCATCCGGAACGTCGCGGTCGAAGGCAACCGACAGTTCAACCCGGGTTGGCATCTCGCACTCGACCTGCGCAACATGCTGCTGGTGTGTGAATGTGTCGCGCGAGCGGCGTTGCTGCGCACCGAAAGTCGCGGTGGACACACCCGAGACGACCATCCGACGATGGATGCGCAGTGGCGGCGGACGCTGCTGGTGTGCCGCACCGACGGCACCGACCGCGCGATCCCCGACGTGACGGTGACCGCGGAAGGGCAACAGCCGATGCGGCCCGATCTCCTCGAGTTGTTCGACATCGACGAACTGGGCAAATACTTCACCGACGAAGAACTCGCCGATCATCCGGGCCGGAGGTCCTGACATGGGCTACCAGGCGGCCTTCCGGGTGTGGCGCGGCGACATCGACGGCGGAGACCTGCGCGACTACACCGTCGAAGCCAACGACGGGGAAGTGGTGCTCGACGTCGTCCACCGACTGCAAGCCACCCAGGCGCCGGATCTGGCGGTGCGCTGGAACTGCAAGGCAGGCAAGTGCGGTTCGTGTTCGGCGGAAATCAACGGCCGCCCCCGACTGCTGTGCATGACCCGGATGTCGACGTTCGCACCGGACGAGACGATCACCATCACACCCCTGCGCACCTTCCCGATCATCCGCGACCTCGTCACCGACGTGTCGTTCAACTACGACAAGGCCCGCGAAATCCCGTCGTTCACCCCGCCACCCGGTCTGGCACCGGGCGAGTACCGGATGCAGCAGGTCGACGTCGAACGCTCGCAGGAGTTCCGCAAGTGCATCGAATGTTTCCTGTGCCAGAACGTGTGTCACGTCGTGCGGGACCACGAGGACAACAAGACCGCGTTCGCCGGACCCCGCTACCTCATGCGCATCGCGGAACTGGACATGCACCCACTCGACGTCGCCGACCGGCGCGACGCCGCCCAGGACCAGCACGGCCTCGGCCTGTGCAACATCACCAAGTGCTGCACCGAGGTGTGCCCGGAGAACATCCACATCACCGACAACGCGCTGATCCCCATGAAGGAACGTGTCGCCGGACGCCGCTACGACCCGATCGCCTGGCTGGGCAACGCGCTGTTCCGCCGTCGGGAATCGTGAGTGCCGGTTGCGGCATTCACGATCGACGTGTGCATAATGACGCGAACGTTGCTGACACCCATCGCAGGGGAAGTCCGGTCGAATTCCGGCGCTGACCCGCAACGGTAGACCGCCGATCCCGGCGGTGAGCCCGATACCTGCCTGGGGGTCCGCGACTCCGAAAATCGCCGTGGTCTGCGAGACGGAGTTCAGCAGGACAGTTCGTGCACCTCGACCGCAGGTGACTGCTGTCGTGGTGAGCTGTGCTCGCGCCACCCGAAGCAGAGCACGAGGTCACATGTTCGCCCACCCCGGCCCCACGCGCCGATTCGCCGTGGCCCTGTCCACCGTCACAGCCGCCGCGCTGGTCCTGACCGGGTGCTCGCGCGGCACCACCGCGGTCGGCGTAGAGGCCACCGAGCCGTTCGCCGAACCGGTGACCATCACGAACTGCGACCGCACCGCCACCTTCGATACGGCCCCGCAGCGCATCGTCACGATGAACGACCACGTCACCGAGACGCTGATCCAGATGGGGGTCGGCGACCGCATCGTCGGCATGGGATACGGCGACAAGACCGATCCGCTGCCCGAGACCGCGGACCAGTTCCGCGCGATCCCGTCGCTCGCGCCGCAATATCCGACGCCCGAGCAGATTCTCGACCTCGAGCCCGATCTGATCGTCGGCGGCATGCGCAGCGCCTTCGACGACAAGAACGGGCTCGGCCGCGACACGTTCGAAGCCGCCGGTATCGCCACCTTCCTGTTCTCCGAATATTGCGGTCAGGGCTTCCCCGACATCGGTCTGCTCGAAAACGATTTCGCGCAACTCGGTGCGATCCTCGGCGTCGACGACCAGGCCGGCGCACTGACCGAGCAGATCGTGTCGGGTCTCGACGCCGTCGGCGCCCGGCTCGACGCAGCCGGTGCGGGACCGATCCGCACCTTCTTCTACGACTCCGGTGAGGCCGAACCGATGTCGGTCGGTGGCGTCGGAATCGGCAACCTCATCGGCGACTACGCCGGCCTCGAGAACATCACCGCCGATGGTCCCAAGCCCTACTTCACAACCAGTTGGGAGGTCGTCGGCGAACGCCAGCCCGACGCGATCGTCGTCCTCGACTACGGCAAGACCAGCGCGGACGACAAGATTGCCTACCTGAAGAACCACCCCGTCATGGCCACCACGCCGGCGGTACGCAACGATCGGTTCGTCGTCGTTCCGCTCGACGACTTCTTTGAAAGCTCACGCATGGTCACCTCCGCGGAAACCCTCGCCCGCGCCCTCCATCCGGAGGCATTCGTCGAGTGAGCACGATCGCCGAGTCCGCCCCGCACAGCGCCCTGACCGTCGACGACGCGGAGCCGCGACACCGCCGCCGGCCCCTCGCGGCGGTGCTCGCACCCCTGGCAGCGGCCCTCGTTTTCGCGGTGGCGGTCGCGGTGTCGCTGGGCACGATCACCATTCCGCTCGGCGACGTGTGGGCCATCGTGGCGCACCGCGTGTCTCCGATACCGCTCGACGCGGTGTGGGGTGAGCCGTGGTGGAGCGCGACCCGCGAAGCGATCGTGTTCGAATCGCGTCTTCCCCGCGCGCTGACCGCTGCGGTCGTCGGGGCCGCACTCGCCGTCGCCGGTGTCGCCGCACAGGCGGCGACCCGCAATCCACTCGCCGACCCTTACCTTCTCGGGGTGTCGTCGGGCGCGGGCTTCGGTGTCGCCGTCGTCACCGTCCTCGGGCTCGGCACCGGCATCCTCGGGATCTTCACGTTGCCGCTCGCCGCGTTCCTCGGTGCGCTGCTCCCACTCGCCGTGATCGTCGTGGTGAGCGTGCACGCGAATTCGGCCACCGCGATCGTGCTGGTCGGTGTCGCCCTGACGATGATGTTCTCCTCCCTGGTCACCTTCGTCCTGCTCGTCCTGGGCGACGTGCACCAACTCGGCACCGTGATGCAATGGCTCGCAGGCGGTTTCGGTGACGCGACCTGGACGTCCTTGATCGCACCCACGGTGGTTCTGATCGTCGTCGGCACCGCCACCATGGTGTGCGGCAGGCAACTCAACCTGCTCCTCACCGGTGACGACGGCGCGACCGCGCTCGGCATGAACGTGCCGCGCTTCCGCATCCTGATCCTGCTGACAGTGTCGTTGCTGGCGGCAGCGGCGGTCGCCGTGTCGGGAACGATCGGTTTCGTCGGCCTGCTCGTTCCTCACCTGGCCGCATTCCTCGTCGGCCGCAACGCCGCACGGCTCGTTCCGACCGCGGCTCTGCTCGGTGCCGTCGCCCTCGTCGCCGCCGATATCCTCGCCCGCTCCCTGAGCAACACCGCCGAACTCCCGATCGGCGTCATCACCGGACTCGTCGGAGGCCCCGTGTTCATCGTCATGTTGTGGCGGCGCTACCGGCAGGCCGCCCGATGACCCGACTGCGTGCCGCCGGCGTCACCGCTCGGCTCGGGGGCCGCACCGTTCTGCGCGGTGTCGACCTCGACGTCGCCCCCGGCGAGGTGGTTGCCCTCGTCGGCCCCAACGGCAGCGGCAAGACGACCCTGCTGCGCACCTGCTATCGGGCACTGGCGGTGACCGCCGGTGCGATCCTGCTCGACGACGACAGCATCCACACGCTGCGCCGTCGGCAGGTCGCGCGCACGATCGGAGTGAGCACCCAGGAACCCTCCGCGTTCGGCGGGGTCACCGTCCGCGAATCGGTGCGGCTCGGCCGCACCGCGGAACGCGGCTGGCTCGAACCGTTCACCGGTGAGGACGACGACATCGTTGCCCGCGTACTCGACCGGGTTTCCCTCACCGCGCACGCGGACCGCGACGTCGCGGCACTGTCCGGCGGTGAACGCCAACGGGTCTCGATCGCGCGGGCGCTCGCGCAGCAACCGCAGGTGATTCTGCTCGACGAGCCGACGAACCATCTCGATCTCCGCCACCAACTCGGGGTGCTCGAACTACTGCGTGAACTCGCCGCTCGCGGACTCGCCGTTCTCGTCACCCTCCACGACCTGCGTCTGGCGGCCGAGTACTGCGACCGGATCGCCGTGCTCGACGCCGGGCAGGTGGTCGATGTCGGCACCCCCGACGAGGTCCTCACCACCGAACTCCTCGACACGGTGTTCGGGGTGCGGGGGAGTATCCGGACCGTTGCGGGCCGCCGGGTGCTGGATTTGTTCGGACTTGTCGATGGCTGACGCCGGCGTCGACGACCCGTCGGACATCGACGCCGCCTACCGCCGGGTGGTGCCGGTGCTCGGGGACTTCGCGCACACCGTCGATCTCGCGGGCGCCACGTTCCCGGGCGAGCGGATGACCGACCGCGACTGGCTCGCCGCGCGCGTCGCCGACACCGGTGTGCGGTGGGGGTGCGACGATCCGCGGATCAACGGCACCCTGTGGTGGTATTCGGCGAGTTCGACCGTGGTGGCGGCGCCGATCGCCATGCTGGCCTCCGACGGTGTCGCCCCCGACCCGGATCCGGCGCAGTGGGTGTGCACCCTCCGCGACTACGGGTATCTCGGCGCGGTGCGCTCGCGTCGACTCGTGCGCAGCCCCTCCCGGTACGCCGAGCGGTTGGTGGCCGCGTACGGGTCGCTGATCGAGCCGCTCGCCGCCGTGTCCGGTGCCGCGCCGCGCGCACTGTGGGCGATCGCCACCGACTCGGTGGCCAACCGTGCGCTCGCGGTGGGCCGCACACTGGGTCGCGTCGATGACGCCTGCGCACTGGCCGTCGAGCTGGCCCGCCCGCCGCTGCTCACACCCAGGTTCGTCGACGTCGAGACGGCGTCGCGCACCGACCGATTCACTCGACGCGGATCCTGCTGCCTCATCTATCTCACCGCGGACAGCGACAAGTGCACGAGTTGTCCCCGGCGGACACCCGCTGATCGTCATGCGCGGCTGCGCCGGCACGTCGACGCATCGTGAGCCGGGTCGCGACTCGGGTATCGGCTCACGTCTCGACGCGTGGTCGGGGCACCGCGCCCGTTTGATACGGTCGCGGGCGGAGGTGGCCCAGTGGAGTCAAGCAGGATCGGTGAACTCGTCCGGTCGAGGATTACGACGACCGAACAGCTCGAAGCGGCCGTGGGTGTACCCACACCGGCGATTCTCGACAAGCACACGGCGTTCACGACGCCGCTGATGCGCGAATACATCACGCAGGCGCGGTTTTTCGTGCTCGCAACGTCCGATGCGGTGGGGAACTGCGATTGCTCACCGCGCGGCGACCTGCACAGCCGGGTGCTGTTCCCCGACGAGAAGACTCTGATCCTGCCGGACCGCCCCGGAAACCGGCGAGCCGATTCGTATCGCAATCTCCTGGAGAATCCGCGCGTCGGAATCCTGTTCGTCGTTCCCGGCGTCGACGAGGTGGTGCGCGTCAACGGCACCGCGTCCCTGTCCACCGACCCGGAATTGTTGGCGGAGTTGGCGATGTCCGGGAAGCCCGCGCAGCTCGCGGTGATCGTGCGGGTCGACGAGGCGTACCTGCATTGCGCGCGGGCGATTCTGCGCGCCAAGCTGTGGGAGCCGGAAACCTGGGCCGACCCCGAGACGGTGCCGTCGTTGCGTGACATTCTCGCCGAGCAGCACAATCTGAAGCTCGAAGACCTCGAGCCGGCCCGGCAGGAGTCCTACCGGGCCGAACTCTACTGAGGATCGGGTCAGCGCACGCGTTCGGCGAGCAGCGGAACGAGTTGGTCGAGCGCGAACGGAACCGACAGCGCCGAGTTCATCGAGAACGCGGCGGCGATGTCGGAGTCGCTGTCGAGCACCAGGAACCGTCCGTCCTGCACGGCCGGAATCTGTTGGAACAACACGTTGTTCGTCACGTCACCGGTCGGCAGGTAGATCGGCAGTACGATCAGCAGGTCCGCGTCGAGCAGGTTCAGGTTCTCCTCGGAGACCGGGATGAAGAAGTTGTCGGTCTCGATGGCCTGCACCTGCGGATTGTTCACGAATCCGAGTGCGGTGACGAAGTCGACGCGGGAATCGCCGATCACGTAGGCGCCCCAGCCGTCGGACGTGTAGGCGGCGACGGTGACGGTCTTGCCCGCGAACGCGGGATTGTCGGCGCTGGCGGCCGCGAAGTCCGCATCGATCGTCGACAGCAACTCCTCGCCCTTCTCCGGTATGCCCAGCGCCGCCGCGACCGAGGTGACCTGGTCGTCGAGCGAGGTGAGGTAGGCGTCGCTGCCCTCCGGGATCCCGACGGTCGTGGTGATGTTCGACAGTGATTCGAAGCGGGCCGCGTCGCCGGAGCTCTTCGTGTCCAGGATCAGATCCGGGGTCAGCGCGGCGAGCATCTCGTAGGACGGGTCCATCGTGGCGATGATCTCCGGTGACGACGTGTACAGGCCCTGCGCCCACGGTCCGACACCGTCGCCGCCGAACGCGAGCCAGTCGCTGGCGCCGACCGGTTGCACGCCGAGGGCGAGCGCGGTTTCCGCGTCACCCCAGCCGAGCGCGGCGACCCGTTCGGGTGCGGATTCGACGGTGACGTCCCCGAACTTCGTGGCGACGGTCGCGGGGAAGGCGCCGCCGCTCGACGCGGCCCCGGATTCGGATGCGGTGTCGTTCGAACCGCACGCGGTCAGGAGGAGAGCGGTGGTGGCGACGGTGGTGACCAGCGCGGCGGATCGACGTTTCATGGGACCTCAACTCTGTCGTACATCAGGTGAGGCAATCCTAATAGGAGTTCGGGATCCACTGTGAACGTAGTGCCGATGCGGTGCCCGCGACGGCGGAGACCGTTCCTGCGCCCGCCATCCCCGCGACCATTGCGATCTCAGCCATGACTGAACCCTCCGGTGCGTCGCCTCACGGTGACGTCCAGTGTTCTGACGCCGCGTCTCCGGGCGTGGCGCCGACTTGAACACTGGGTTTCGAGATCGCACGTCGTCGGCGATCCGCGCGAAATCCGAGCGGAGGACAGACATGATCGCGCACCATTGTTGCGTGACCACACCTGATGCGGACCGCCCGACTCGGGCACCACTGATCCTCGCATCACTGATCCTCGTTGCGGCGGTTGCGAATCTGAACCTCGCCGTCGCGAACGTGGCACTGCCCGACATCGGGAAGGCATTCGACGCGAGCCAAACTGACCTGAACCTGATCGCGGTCGGGTATTCGGTGGGGCTGGCGGCATCGGTGCTCTATCTCGGCGCGATCGGCGACCGGTACGGCCGCAAGACCATGCTGATCCTGGGGATGGTGCTGTCGGTTCCGGCGTCCCTGGTGGCCGGATTCGCACCGAACGTCGAGGTGCTGTTCGTGGCGCGACTGCTCGGTGGTGTGTCGGCCGGTCTCGCCTACCCCACCACGTTGGCGCTCATCACCGCACTGTGGTCGGGTCCCGCCCGCACCCGCGCGATCGCCCTGTGGTCGTCGATCGGCGGCGGTCTCACCGCCCTCGGACCGCTCGTCGCCGGCGCACTGCTGGAAGGCTTCTTCTGGGGATCGGTGTTCCTGGTGACGATCCCTTTGGCGCTCGTGGCGCTGGCGCTGACGTGGGTGCTCGTGCCCGCCCACGTCAACGAATCCACCGATCCGGTCGACCATCTCGGTGGGATGGTGTCGGTGGTTCTGGTCGGGTCGCTGGTGCTGGGCATCAACTTCGTTCCGGTCGACGGAATGAAGACCGTCGCGTGGTCTGCGCTGGTGATCGCGCTCGCCGCGGGCATCGTGTTCGTGATCCGCCAGTTGCGGGCACGCAACCCGCTGTTCGATCTGACGGTGGCGCGGCGGCGCATCTTCTGGGTCGCCGCGGTCGCGGGCATCATCGTGTTCGGCACGTTGATGGGCACGATGTACATCAGCCAGCAGTATTTGCAGAATGTGCTCGGATATTCGACGTTGGCGGCCGGGTCGGCGGCGTTGCCGGCGGCGCTGGTGATGGTGGTGGTCGCGCCGCACTCGGCGAAACTCGTCGAATCGCGCGGGTCCCGATTCACCCTGCTCTCCGGGTATGTGGCGATCGTGGCGGGTCTCGTCGTCGCCCTGGTGTGGTGGGACGAGAATGCCCACTACTGGGTTGTCGCGCTCGGATTCATGTTTCTGGGTGCGGGTGTCGGCCTGGCCGGAACTCCGGCCTCGCATTCACTGACCGGTTCGGTGCCGGTGGCGCGGGCCGGGATGGCATCGGGCACGGCCGATCTGCAGCGCGACCTCGGTGGCGCCATCGTGCAGTCGATCCTGGGTGCGTTGCTCACCGCCGGATATGCCGCATCGTTGGCAGCCACCGTCGCGGCGAGTCCGCAGGCGAGTTCGGTCGGTGAGCAGACGCAGGCCGCGCTGGAGAAGTCGTTCGCGGGTGCGGTGGACATCGCGGACCGGTACCCGCAGTACGCATCGCAGATCATCGCGGCGGCGCGGGAGGCGTTCCTCGACGGCGACAGTCGCGCGTACGCGGCGGCCATCGGGATCGTGCTGATCGGTGCGGCACTGGTGTTCTTCGTATTCCCGAAGCGGGCCGCGGAAGTCGCACTGCTGGAACAGTACGCGGCCGAGGATGCGACGGCGACGGGTCATTCGCCGCCTGCGACGCCCGCGTGACTGCGCGCCACCGCGGCGGCAGCGAGTTCGACCCTGGTCCGCAACCCCAGTTTGGCCAACACGTGGGACACGTGCGTCTGCACCGTGCGCTGCGAAATGTAGAGCTTCTGAGCGATTTCCGCGCCGTTGAGGCCGGCCGCGATCAGCTCCGTGATGGTCACCTCGGTGCGGGTGAGACTGTCCCAGCCGGTCCGGGGGCGGTCTTTCACCGCGCGGGCGTCCAACCGTAGTCCGTGTGCCCGCAAGCGTGAGGTGATGCGCGCCGACAGTGCGGTCGCGCTGATGTTCTGGGTGAGGAGCAGAGCCGATCGCGCGTACTCGCGGGCTGCGGGCTTGTCCCCGATGGCGGCGGCAGCGCACGCGGCCTCCTCCCAGCCTTCCGCTTCGACGATCACATCACCCCGGTCGCGGGCGTCGAGTGCGCTGTTCACCGCGGCCGCGGCGATCGTCACCGGCTCACCGGCGCACAGTGCACGCGCAAGGCCGATCGGTCCGAGTCGGGCATCGGGGACCGGTGCCGGAATGTCGTCCAGAGCGTCGGTGATCGCGTCGGCGAGGGCGGTGTCGCCGGAGCGATGGGCGATGCGAGCGCAGTCGACGGCAAGGGAGGGAAGCCAGCCGTGGAGACCCAAAGATGCTGTGTTCGACCAGCATTCGGATGCTGTTGCGGCGGCGGGCCGCAACTTGCGTTGCGCCTCGAGGAGCAGCATCCTGGCCTGACCGGGAACCGGAAGTCCGAACTGGTCCGGAATCCCGGCATCGGCGATTCGATCCAACCGTGTTGCCGCGGAGGAGAAATCGCTATGGAATACATCGATCATCGCCCGTGAGCCCTCGGCCAGCGACGTCCACCCCATGTCCGCTGCCGCCGCTCGTTCGAGGCCGGCATCGAGAGTCGCGGCGGCATCGTCCAGGCGGCCCCGCGCCATAGCGATTCCACCTCGGGTGAAGTCCTGATAGGCCGTCATCCACGCGGCACCCCGGTCCGTGCGCAGCGCGGTCGCGCGGTCGAGCAGTGCCTCCGCCGCGGCGGGACCGTGGACGTACTGTTCGATGAACGGCGGCCAGATGTCGGCGGAGGTGCTCAGTTCCGGGTCCGGACCGGTCGCACCCTCACGGCGGGACGCCTCCAGGGCGAGCTCGAGGCCCCCGGTGCCGTCGCCGGTGAGGAATCGGCGCAGTGCCTCGGTCACCAGCTCGCTCACCGATCCGCGACCGTCGAAGCCGAACGGCAGGCGGGACACCGGCGTCGAACCGCGCAGCAGGCCGACATACCGCTGGACGTCCAGCAATGCGGCACGGGTCGCCGAATCGACGGGGAGTTGCATCGTTTCCGAGATCAGCTCGAGTACCCGATCCGATCTGCCCTGCGCGATCAGGGTGAACAGCAGGATGCGATGCAGCCGGGCGACGGTGGCGATGTCGGTGGCCTTCGGGATTCCCTGCGTTGCCACCTCAGCGGATCTGGCCAATTGTCCCGAGCGGGCCAGCGCGGTCGCCAGATCGAGTTCGAGGGTTCGGACGGGTGAGTCGGTGCTCACCGTGTGCCGCGCCGCGCTGTCGAGGAGATCGACCGCCACCGCGGGCACATGCGACAACTCCTCCTGTGCCCGCGCCACCGCGGTGACCGCGGTCGGGCCGCCGCTCCCGGCGGCCATCAGGTGGTGGGCCACCAGTTGGCGGTTTCCGGCACCGTCGTGGCGCCGGGCGATCGCGGTGTGCAGCACGACCCGCAGTGCGGGATCCATGCTGTCGTAGGCGACGTCGCTGTACACGTCGTGGGTGAAGGTGAGGGCTCCGGTGTGCGCCGAGGCGACGACACCGGCGTCGATGGTCGTCTGTGCCGCGCTCACCAGTGCGGACGGTGCCGCGTTCTCCAAGGCTGCCAGGTCGCTCAGGGTGGCCGGTCCGCCCCACACCGCGAGTTTGTGGACCAGCGCACGTGATCCGTCGTCGAGCAACGCGAGTTGCTGACGGATCGCCGCGTGCAGTGACGTCGACTGCGCCGTCGCCGCAGTTGCCGTCGCGGTGAGGACGGCGCGTTCCCCGTCGACGACCACGCCACCGTGACCGCGGAGGTCCTCGAGCATCGTGCGGGCATGCATCGGATTGCCCGCCGACTGTGCCAGCAGGTCGGACAACCGTGGGTCCGGCCACCCTCCGAGCACCTGCCGGGCGAGTGTCTCGAGGTCGTCGGCATCCATCGGAGGCAGTAGCCATTCGCGCACTGCGGGACGCGCGATCAGCCTGGTCAACAGTTCCCGGGCCGGCAGATGTCTGCGGGCGATCAGGACGACGACCGGGAGATCCCGTGCCGCTGCGGCGAGTCGGCCGAGGAACTCCAGGCTGCCCGCGTCGGCGTTGTGGCCGTCGTCGATCACCAGCAGGTGAGGTTCCCGCGCGCACAGTGTGTCGACGGCTGCGTCGAGGAGACCATCGGAGCCCGCCGGTGCCGGTACGGGGAGTTCGATGCCGAGCAGGGTCGATGCCACCGCGTACGGCTGACGCCAGGACAGTTCGTCGGCCGTTGCCCAGCGGGTCGTGAGATCGACACCGCCCACCAAGTGTCGCAGGGTGTGTGTCTTGCCCACCCCCGGACCTGCGGTGACGACGAGAGTGCGCGGTCCGGCGCCGTCGGCTGCGGCTGCCAGAGCCGCGGCGATGTCGTCTATCGCCGCTCGTCGGGAACCACGGAGCGGCGGGTGCATGGGGGAACAGTAGTTCACGGCGGTAACAGTTGCACCCGCAATGACCGGTGTGTGGCAGCTATAGCTACGCGGTGCGACCGATGTTCTGCCGGCAGGTGGCAGTCAGGATGGGGTAGCACAGTGGTGGTCTTCCCCAGGCCGTCACCGGTGAGTCGACAGGAGGGATGTGCCCGCGGCGAATGTCGGCATTGCGCCGATTCCCCGAGTCACCGACGCCGCGTTGTGCTCTCATTGCCGAGCGGGCACACACCGCCGGTCGCGAACCGTGAAACGGAGCGGATACATGAAGAAGAACGCACCCGGCGCCGACACCGTCGAGACGTCACCGGTGACCGCGGGGCCGGCCGCGTACCGTGCAATGCGGCAGCGGGCCGTGCGCGTGGCCGTCGCCGTGATCCTTGCCTGTTCGGGCGTCGGCGTTACCGCAGGCGCTGCCGGCGCGGAACCGGTCCAGGTGCTTCCACTGCCGGCCGCCGACCCGTTCTACACCTTCGACGGACCGCTCGGCGAGTTCGCGCCCGGCGCGGTCCTGCGCAGCCGTCAGGTGCCCTACGGCTTCCACAACCTGCCGACCCCGATCACGAGCACCCAGGTGTCGTACCGGACGACCGATCAGCAGGGCCGTCCGACGGCCACCGTCGCCACGATCCTGCGCCCGCTCACACCGGGACCGGCGAAGCTGATGTCATACCACATGGCGTACGACGCGCTCGGTTCCGAATGCGATCCGTCGTACACCCTCACCGGGAACGGCGGTTTCAGTCAGGCCGGCACCTTCGAGCAGGGCGTCATCAGCGGCTACCTCGCCTCCGGATTCGCCGTCGTGGTCCCGAACTACGAAGGTGCCGACCTCGCGTGGACCGTGGGCCGACAGTCCGCCTACGCCGCACTCGACGGCATCCGTGCCGCCGAGGACGTGCTCGACCTTCCGCCGTCGACTCCGGTCGGGCTCGCCGGATATTCCGGTGGTTCGGTCCCCACCCAGTGGGGCGCCGAACTCGCCCCCGCCTATGCGCCGGAATTGAACATTGTCGGTGCGGCCGCCGGTGGTCTGCCCGTGTATCTCGCGCACAACCTGCCGTACGTCAGCGGCAGCGCGCACTGGGCGGGCGTCATCCCCGCGCTGATCGTCGCGTATCAGCGCGCCTACGATCTCGACACCGACACGTTCCTCTCCGACTACGGCAGGCAACTCGTCGCGACCGTCGACTCGCAGTGCATCATCAACTTCGCCGGCAACTATCCCGGCCTGACCGACGCGGAAATGGTCCGTGCGCCGTACGATTCGCTGCTCGACGTGCCCGGTGTGGTCGAGGCCATCAACGACAACATCATGGGCAGCACCGGAACCCCGCAGGTACCGATGCTGCTCGCGGTCGGGGACGTCGACGGCACCGGGGACGAGGTGATGGTCACCGCCGACGTCGAGGGACTCGCCCACGACTACTGCGCGCGGGGTGTGCCGGTCACCTACGCCCGGTACGACCGGCTCTCCCACAGTGCCGCGTTCATGCCGTTCCAGGCGCAGGCCGCCCAGTTCTTCACCGATCGTTTCGCCGGGGCGGCGCCGACGAGCAACTGCGCGGTCGTCGGGCCGGGCAACTCGCTCGAACCGATGCCGGTTCCCTGAGATCCGCGCTCGCTCCGCCGTATCCGCACCGAACCACACGAACGGACCCGACCGTGCCCGAATTCCCTGCCTTCGCGCCGCGCCCGCACCGCGCGTTCAGCGCCGGGTTCTATCCCGATGCCGACTTCGACTACGAGGTTCGCGGCCTGCTCGGTGCCGTCGCGTACGGTGCCGCCGAAGCCGGCGAGGTTCTGGCGACGATCGACTCGGTCGGCAACCACGATCACGAACACTGGTTCCGGGCCTGGCATCACACCGCGAGCGAGGTCCGGGCCGCCGCCGATGCCGCGGCCGTCGCCGGGCACCGGGCCAGTGCGGCGCAGGGCTATCTCAGGGCCGCAACGTATTTCGCGGTCGCGGTCAACGCGGTCAGTGGCCTCGGCTCGGACGAGTTGCTGCCGCCGACGTTCCGCGCGCACCGCTCGAGCTGGGACGGATTCGTCGACACCACCGACTACCTCGTCGAACGTGTCGACATCCCGTACGAGCACAGTTCCCTACCGGGCTACTTCTTCGCCGCGCCCGGTACCGCGACCGCGCGGCCCACCCTGATCATGGTGAACGGCAGCGACGGCGCGATCAGCGGTCTGTGGCGCTCCGGGGCGAGCGCGGCCCTGGCCCGCGGCTACCACGTCCTGATGTTCGACGGGCCGGGACAGCAGTCGATGCTGTTCGGGCGGGGCATCGGGTTCCGTCCGGACTGGGAGGCGGTGCTCACGCCGGTGGTCGATGTCGCCGTGGGTCGTGCCGATGTCGACGCCACGCGTCTCGCGCTGTACGGAATCAGTCAGGGCGGGTACTGGATTGCCCGGGCGTTGACCCGTGAGCACCGATTCGCCGCGGCCATCGCCGATCCGGGTGTCGTCGACGTGGCAGCATCGTGGACCGCGAATATTCCGGCCGCACTGATGACGTTGTTCCGAGACGGCAAGAAGGAGGCGTTCGACCGGGACATGGCCCTCGGACTGAAGTTCTCGCCGGGCGCGGCACGGACCTGGCGCTTCCGTGCCCGCCCCTACCGGCAGAGCAGCTTCTTCGACACGCTCACCGAGGTCCACCGGTACGCGCTCGACGACGAGGAGGCCGCGCGCATCACCACGCCGTTGTTCCTCACCGACCCGGAGGACGAGCAGTTCTGGCCGGGGCAGTCCCGGCGACTGGCCGATATCGTCGGCGGCCCGGCGCACCTCGCTCGTTTTACCGCGTCCGAGGGTGCGAACTTCCACTGTCAGCCGATGGCCCGGCAACTCACCGACGCGCGGATGTTCGACTGGCTCGACGACACACTCGGCCGGTGAGGTCGATCATCGTGGCCGAGTCGGGGTGCAGCGGTCGACGGCCAGCAAGGCCGCGGTGACGACAACAGCGGCGAGGACGACGAGCACCGCATTGGTGATCGCGTGGACGAATCCGAGCGTTCCCGCGTCGAGGAACGGGTAGGGATACCAGTGCGTGATCGCGCCGTGGACGAAGGTGTAGAGCAACCAGGCCGTGGGCCAGAGGAACGCTGCCAGGGCGGTGGAGACGGCGAAGCGTGGTCGCGGGCCGAACAGCAGCCAGGCGGCAAGCGTCAGAGGCGGTGAGATGTAGTGCAAGCAGATCGTGGCGACCAGCGCCCATCCGGTCGGATGTACTTGCGGTGCAAGGACGATCGCGAACACCAGTCCCGTGATCACGATGCCCAGTAGGGCGTCCAGAACTGCGACGCGCCAGCCGCGTCCGTCCCGGAGTGGTCGCAGTACCAACAGGATTGCGACGACTCCGACAAGGACGTTGCTCTGGATCGTGAAGAAGCTGAACAGCCGGACCAGGCGGGTGACGATCGGTACGGCATCACCCGCTTCGCCGGAATTCGCGTCTGCGGCGCCGGTGACGGCGAGCGCGAGTTCGATGATCAGCCCGACGAGCACGACAGCCGCGATCGACGAGTACGCAGTTCTGCTGAACGCGAGAATCTCGGGAGTGTTCGGTCTCGTCACCACTGGGGGCATGCGGACCATCGTGACAGAAAGCGGCGCCGCGCCGGGATTTTCGGTCCCGGTGCGGCGCCGCGTTCGGCTTCGAATTCCTACGGAGCGGTGCGGTCCGGGACGACGATCGTGCCGTAGTCCAGCCCCCCGTGGGTGTACGTGGGGACGACCGGCCACTGTCGTTTCCACGCGGCGCATTCCGAGGACGGGATGATCTGGAGCCATCGCGAGTCGCGAGGCGACCGGGAGGCCATCGTCTTTTCCTTGACCATCGAGTCGTACTGGTCGAGGGAGTCCTCGAGGGTGTTGCCGTTGAGGACGACCTCACGATTGTAGAACTTGGCCTGCTGCTTGACACCGGGGATCTTCGACAGTTCGGGTTGCCAACTGTCCGCGGCCATCCCGTTCTCGGAGGACACCCACACCCCGTCCGGGGTATTGACCACCAGCGAGTGGTTGCCGTCGGTGTGTCCGGGCGTCCACAGGAGGCTGACACCGACACCGAGTTCGACGTCGCCGTCGAAGACCTCGAGTCGTTCCTCGGGAACACCGCTCATGCCGCCGTCGACATACCAGGCCCACTGCATGGGGTGCATGGATTCGAAGGTGCCGAGTTCACGCCGGTGCACCAGCAACTTCGCGTTCGGGAACAGCGCCTTGCGCGGTTCGGACTCGCCGTCGATCGGCTCGGTGCTGCCCATGATCATCCGCACGTCCTGGACGTGCAGGTGATCGAAGCTGACGTAGTCGACGTCGTCGTTGGTCAACCCGAGGCGGGGCAGCACCTTGTCCGGGTCGTTGTAGTACTTGACGAAAAGCTTTTCCGCGGCGAACTTCTGGGAGAACTTCTGCAGCTCGTGGTAGAACGGTGCCTCGGCGGAACCCGCCGCGACGGTGGGTTCCCACACCAGGGTCTTGAGCTTGCCGTCGAAACCCTCGAACTGGATGACGAACATGCGGTTGATGATCGAGATCATCGGGTTCACATTCAGCGAGTAACCCTGGAACGCGAATCGGGCGGGATAGGGCGCGGCGGCGATGTCGATGCTCTTGATCGCCTTGACCTGCCCCTGGGCGATGAACCGCTCCCGGTATCGGGCTGCTGCGTCCCGTACCGCCTCGAGTCGCTTGCCGCGAGGCCAGATCTCGTGCACACCCTCGAACTCGGGGATCGGACGTACAGCCCGGCCGGTGTTCTGGTCGGTCTTGGATCGACCGGCGGATGTGGTCGTCATTTGTCGTCTCCTGAGTTTTCGGTGGCGGTGAGCGCACTGGTCTCGTACTTTTCGCGGGCGGAACGGTTCCCGTCGAGTTCGTCGACCTGGTTCGGCACCATCTGCCGGTACACGAACTGGCGGAGCGCATCGGGGAGAACGCTGACCGCGCGAGCCAGCGGCCCCACGTAGCGCGGGACGGTCACTTCGAACCGGGGGCGGTCGATGACGCCGGCCACGGCCGCGGCGACATCCTGCGGGGTGAGCATGGCAACGGACCCCGACGATGTACCGGCTGCGAGTTCGGTGTCGACCACCGTCGGCATGACGATCGACAGCTCGACACCGCTGCCGCGCAGCTCTGCCCGAACCGCACTCAGGTATCCGTACACGCCGTGCTTGGTCGCCGCGTAGGTCGCCTCTCCGGGAGGTGCCAGCTTCGATGCGGCGGAGGCGACGGTGACGATGTGCCCGCGTCCACGCGACCGCATCCGGGGCGCGGCGAGACGCACACCGCGGATGACGCCGTGCAGATTGACCTCGAGCTGTCGGTGGGTGGCCTGGTCGGATTCTTCGTCGAATCGTCCGACCCACATCACACCGGCGTTGTTGACCAGCACGTCGATGGGTCCCCACTGCTCTTCCACCGCGTCCAGGAATCGGGTGAACGAAGCCCGATCGGTGACGTCCAGCTCGAATCCCGCTGCCGTTCCGCTGAGCCCGGCCGCGGCGGCTTCCGCCGTCGCCGCGTCCAGGTCGCCGATCGCGACGCGAGCGCCCGATTCGGCAAGATGTCCGGCGATCGCCAGGCCGATGCCTCTGGCGGCGCCGGTGACCGCGATGACCTGACCTGTCCGATTGTTCGTCGAGCCCACTCGGTGTCTCCTCGCCCCTCAAAGTTTGACATATCTTCATGTCAGATAGGTGTTCAAGTATGGCACAGACCGAGCGGCGGTAAAAGGAAAACCGAAAGAAGAACGGACGGAAGATGTGATCGGTCAGACCGGCGGTCGGACGGTCCGGACAAGTCCGGCAAGTGCGGAGACGAACAGGGTGGCGGACACCTCGGCGAGAACCAGGGGCGGCTGCTGCCGGCCCGACATCATCCAGTCCACCAGCAGATTGTTCACGGCGCCGGACAGGGCGATCGCGGTCAGGCGTGTCCTCTCGTCGTCGACGTCGACGCCTTGTTCGGTTGACCACACCGAGCGGATCAGGTCGCTGAACGCGCGCAGTACGGCGTGGCGCAACTCCTCGACCTCGGGCGAGACTCCGACAACCTCGATGAGGATGACGCGGGCGCGTCGCGGATCATCGGTCAGATATTCGACGAAGGCTGTCAGCCCACCCAGGATGGCACTCTCGGTGTCGTCAGCCGCCGCGATCGCCGCGGCCGTCGCGGCCCGCAGTTCGGTCACGAGTGTGCCGTACAGTTCGGTGAGACAGGCCTGGCGGTCGCGGAACGACTCGTAGAAGTACCGTTCGGTCAGCCCTGCTGCGGTGCAGATCTGTTTGACCGAGGTGGCCGCGAACCCGGTGGTGCCGAACTCTTCCAGTGCGGCGTCGATGATCGCGACCCGTCGAGCGCGGGTGCGATCTTCCGCGGCAAGACCGGAATAGCGTCGGCCACCACTACGCTCCCGTGCGGTTGTCATACTTTCGAGTCCTTCCTCCGGTCGCGTACTCCGTGCCATACTCGCACGAGCAACCATCCGACAATTCGTCGTGTCAGATACATTCGTCCAGTACGAGGGGGTAGGTCGTGGGCGGTACCACCGCGCCCGGCGGGTCAGTGCAGCAACGTCCGACAGGCGCTCCACCCATCATGCACACAGATGTCAGCCCGCAGGCGCTCGTCGTCTACTGGCTGGCCCGGCTGATCGCCAAGCAGATGTACCGGATCTGGCCGCTGAGCGACCGCGGTATCCGCACCCTGGCCCTGCTCGACACGATGCTGGGACTGCTGCCGCCCCTTCGCTCCATCGACCATTCGGACATGGAACTGGGTTCGGTCGAGGTCGAACGGTACCTTCCGGAGGCGACCGCATCCGACCGCCTGGCCGGAGCCAGCGTGCTGTACCTGCACGGCGGTGGCTTCACGTTCTGCGGCATCGGCACCCACCGGCGGATCGCCGGCAGGCTCGCACAGACCCTGTCCGTGCCCGTGTACTCCGTTCTCTATCGACAACTGCCCGACTGTGGGGTGGGCTCGGCGGTGCACGACGCGTACGCCGCGTATCGCGGACTCCTCGAGATCTGCCCGGACCCCGACAGGGTCGTCCTCGCCGGCGATTCGTCGGGTGCCTTCCTCGCCGCCAAGATCTGCGAACTCGCCGCGGAGGACGGGACGAACACGCCCGCCGCGTACGTCGGCTACTCGGCGCACCTGAACCTCGACGTCGACCATCGAGACCACGACCTGATCTGCAACGATGCGCTGATGCCGGTCTCCGCCTATCGGCGCGTCAAGAGCAAGTGGACCCGAGGCCCGGTCGTGGTGCGCGGCGCGCGCTCGATGCTCGAGGTGGACCCCGCCGTGTTCCCCCCGGTGTTCCTAACCGCGGGGGAGGGCGAAATGTTCGAAGCCGACATCGTGGACTTCACCCGTATTCTCGCCGACAGCGGTCGCACCGTCGAAACCCACGTGTGGCGACGTCAGGTACACGCCTTCCCGGTGCTCGACGGGCTGCTCCCGGAAAGCGGTGCGGCGATCCGATCGACCGGAGAATTCCTGCGGAAGGTCCTAGCCGAGCGCGAAAGCGGTGCCGCGTGAGAAGCCTTCCCGCCCGGTAGTTCCCGTCGGCTCGTCGGGGTCGGCGCGACACAGGCGGTCGCCGCCGTGCGGTCGTCCAGAGCAACGGTCGGTTGTGCCGGTCGGTTGTGCCGGTCTACCGTCGAAACGGGGCATGCCGAGGAAGTGGTGGGATGAGCGTGTTCTATCGTCTGGCCTATCGCGTCGGCTTCACGCCGTGGGAACGCGCGGCGGTCGCGCGCGGCGCCCATTTCGATGCGCTCCTCGACTCCGTGCCGGGGCCCGGACGGGCGCTGGATGTCGGTTGCGGCAGCGGTGAACTGTCGATCCGGCTCGCGCGGCGCGGCTGGGACGTCACCGGAATCGACAATGTGCCCGCCGCGATCGAGTCGGCGGCCGCCGCAGCCGACGATGCCGGGGTCGCGGTGCGATTCGTCGACGGTGATGTTGCCGCGATGGCCGACGCAGTGGGATCCGGCTACGGGCTGATCGTGGATTTCGGGTGTTTCCACGGTCTTTCGGACAGTGAGCGGGCAGCATATCGTCGGCAACTCGACCGTGTGTCCGTGCCCGACGCCACGCTCCTGATGTTCGCGTTCGAACCGCACTTCCGGGGGCCACTGCCGCGCGGCGCCGGTCTGGTCGAGATCGAGCAGTGCTTCGCAGGATGGCAGGTGGTGGAGCAGGTTCCGGTGCGCACAGGGTTTTCGGCCCGCTGGTACCGGTTGGTGCGCGGCTGACCGTGCGCGATCGGGTGCGGCCCTCAGCCGCAGGACCTGACCGCCGCACAGTCACCCACCGCGATCACAACGTCTGCGCCCACCTGCCGATATCCCCGCGTTCGAGCGCGAGTGCCAGCAGTTCCGGGAACCGGTCCGGCGTGCACGCGAACGCCGGAATTCCCAGCGCGCCGAGCGCGGCCGCATTCTCCCGGTCGAATGCCGGTGCGCCGTCGTCGGACAGTGCCAGCAGGACCACCACCTGCACGCCCGCGTCCCGCATCGACGCCATCCGGCTGAGCATCTCCGCGCGGATACCACCCTCGTACAGGTCCGAGATCAACACGAACAGCGACTCGGTGGGCCGGGAGATCAGCGACTGGCTGTACGCGATTGCGCGGTTGATGTCGGTGCCGCCGCCGAGTTGGGTGCCGAACAGCACCTCCACCGGATCGGACAGTTTGTCCGTCAGATCCACGACCGCCGTGTCAAACACGACCAGCGACGTGCGCAGCGCTCGCATCGACGCGAGCACCGCGCCGAACACCGACGCGTACACCACACTCGACGCCATCGACCCGGACTGGTCGATCGCCAGCACCACGTCACGCTGCACGGCCTGCGATCGCCTTCCGTATCCGATCAATCGTTGCGGCACCACCGTGCGGTACTCCGGCAGATAGTGCGCGAGATTCGCACGGATCGTGCGATCCCAGTCGATGTCGCGCAACTTCGGGTTCGACGTCCGTGCCGACCGGTTCAGCGCCCCTGTCACCGCGGACCGGGTGTGCTGGGCGATCCGCGCCTCGACCTCCCGCACCACCTTCTCCACCACCATCCGCGCGGTCGCCCGGGTCGTCTCCGGCATCACCTTGTTCAAGCTGAGCAACGTGCCGACGAGATGGACGTCCGGTTCGACGGCGTCGAGCAGTTCCGGTTCGAGCAGCAACTGGGTCAAACCGAGGCGCTCCATCGCGTCGCGCTGCATCACCTGCACCACCGACGTCGGAAAGTAGGTGCGGATATCGCCGAGCCAGCGCGCCACCCGCGGCGCCGAACCGCCCAGGCCCGCGCTGCGCCGGCCACGCGGATCCGGATCGCTGTGGTCGTAGAGTGCGGCGAGCGCACCGTCCATCGCCTCGTCCTCGGTGCAGCGCAGGCCGCCGGTGGAGTCCTCGGCGGGCTCACCGAGCAACAGTCGCCACCGACGCAAACGTTCCGATTCGTCGGATGTTGTTGTCATGTAGGAACTCCCAATATCATCGCGGTGGCCCGAACGGCGTCGGCCCCGCGGTCCGAGTCGATGGCGGTGACGGTGGTACGCGTGCGCTCGCCGCCGCGTACCACCGCGCCGAGCGTACGCCGTTCGGCGGGCGCGAACGCACCGAACGTGCGGCGCAGCACCGGCAGCACGTCCACGAAATCCTGGCCCGACAGCGCCGATACCCAGTCGTCGATCAAGCGCAGCAGACCCCGGTCGTGCATGAGCAGGACCGCGCCGCCGCCGACGAAACCGTCGATCCAGCGTGCCTTCGCACTGGGATCGCTGCCCACCGACAGCGCCCGCGACACCCGCAGCGCGGTCTCGTCTTCGTCGATCCGGCCCAGGTCGCGCAGCAACCGCACACTGCGGCCGGTGAGGATACCGTCGACGTCGTCACGGTCCGCGATCACGTGTAGCGTCGCGAGCCACCGCTCGGTTGCCTCGGGATCGTCCCGGACGGACATCGCGGTGTGCACGTCGTCGAGTGCCTTGCGCAGTGTGTCCGCGGCATCGGAATCCAGTCCGGTCGACGCGGCGGGTAGGCCGGCGCAGATCCGGGCAAGCACTGCGTCGGCGACGTGCCCGAGCGACGACAGGTCGGTGCCTCGGACGTCGCCGTATCGCAACGTGCGGACCAATGGCGGTAGCGCCGACATCAGATGCAGCACATCGCGATCGAGCGCCGCCGCAGCGTCGACCGCGGTGAGCAGTTCGGGGATCGCCGCGCGCAGATCGGCGAGCAGGGCCTGCTCGAGCAGTGCGGTGACCGCACCGAGCGACACGTCGGGTTGGCCCACCCGATCGAGGACGATCGCGTGTGCCGCCGATTCGACGGTGGTGCCCCACCGTGATGCTTCGACGATCGACACCGACAGTTCCGGTTGCCATCGCAGCGTCCACGATTCACGGAACGTGCCGGTGGAGCGGACCGCGCTGGTCGTGGCCTTCCCCCAATCGATCTCGAGCAGAGCGAGGCGGTGCAGCAGGTGCGACCGCTGCAGATCGTTGTCCTTGCGCAGATCCAGGTCGAGGTTCTTGTCGACCGGGGACCGCTTGAGCCGCAGCGTCTTCGACCGGCCCTGGAGGTCCGCGTCCAGTGGGACCGTCGGGGTGTCGTCCGGGATCTCGCCGAGCGACTCTCCGACCACGAGTTGTCGCGTCACGAAATCGAGCAAGAGATCGTCGCCGTCACACAGCACCGACCGGGTGGCCTCGGTGACCTCGGCGAGCCCCGCCAGTGGACGGTCACGCAACGCTGCGAGGGTGTCGGCGAGCCGGGTGGCCTCGATGACGTGCGCGCTCGACACGGGCAGGTCTTCCCGACGCAGTTCCCGCGCGACCCGGGTGAACCAGCGTTCGATGGTGTGCTCGTGATGGGTGAACAGGTGGTGATACCAACCGGGGGAGGTGATACCGGCGCCGTACCCGGACACCGACGACAACCGCGAATGCGTCCACGGCACCCACGTCAGCGACGTCTTGACCTTCGGCAGGGCCTTGAGCAGGCGTGCGTCCGGTGCGGCGGGTCCGAGTGCGCCGGACAGGGCCGGGGCGTGCATCGCCCCGCACACCACCGCGATCTTCTGCGCACCCGCCTTGATCGTCGTGCGTAGCACCTGCCGCATGTGCGCCTCGCGACGCAGCGTGTGCTCGTCGAGGTCCATCGTGGCGCGCAACGCGGTCATCGCCTCGGTGATCGCATCGAAAGAATCTGCGTAGGAATCGGTTTCGGAATCGTCGGCTGCCGCACCGACTCGCGAGCCCGATTCGACGACCGCGTCCCACCATTGTTCGAAGTCGTCGTAGCCGCCGGCTTCGGCGAGCGCGATCAGCGGATCCGGCCCTCGGTCACCGGCCGGGCGGTCCGCCGCGAGACTCGAGGCGGCGGGCAAGTCACAGAATCGGACATCGGCGTCGTGCAGGATCGCCCACTGCAACGCCTGCCATTCCGGGGAGAACGTGGCCAACGGCCAGAACGCCGCCGTTGAGGGATCGCCGGTCGCGTATCCGAGCAGCGCGACCGGCGGGCGCATCTGTTCGGACGCCGCCAACGCCACCAATGGATCGGCGTCGGCCGGCCCCTCGATGAGCACCGTGTCCGGTTCGAGGTCGGCGAGCGCACGTACCACTGCGCGAGCCGAGCCCGGTCCGTGATGCCGGATGCCCAGCACCCGGATCTGCGCGGTCACGCTCACCCGGCGATCTCGCGGCACGCACGGTAGAAGTCGGCCCACTCCGGGCGGCCACGCACGACGGCCTCGAGGTATTCGTCCCACACCACCGTGTCGGCGACCGGATCCTTGACGACCGCACCGAGAATGCCGGCGGCGATGTCCGTCGAACGCAGCACACCGTCCCCGAAATGCGCGGACAGGGCGATACCGTTGGTGACCACCGAGATGGCCTCCGCGGTCGACAAGGTGCCCGACGGCGACTTGAGTTTGGTACGGCCGTCGGTGGTCACGCCGCGCCGCAACTCCCGGAACACCGTCACCACCCGCCGGATCTCCTCGGCCGCCGCCGGCACCTGCGGCAGTTCGAGCGCGGACCCGAGTTGAGCGACGCGACGCGCGACGATCGCGACCTCGTCGTCCTCGCTCGCGGGCAACGGCAACACGACGGTGTTGAACCGGCGGCGCAACGCCGACGACAGGTCGTTGACACCGCGGTCGCGGTCGTTGGCGGTGGCGATGACGTTGAACCCCTTCGTCGCCTGCACCTCGATGCCGAGTTCGGGGACCGGCAGGGTCTTCTCGGAAAGGATCGTGATCAGCGCGTCCTGCACGTCCGCCGGGATGCGGGTCAGTTCCTCGATACGCGCGACCGCGCCGTCGCGCATCGCGGTCATCACCGGTGACGGCACCAACGCGGCCGGGGTCGGACCCTCGGCCAGCAGTCGCGCATAGTTCCAGCCGTAGCGGACCGCTTCCTCGGCGGTGCCCGCGGTGCCCTGCACGAGACGTGTCGATGTTCCGGAGATCGCCGCCGCCAGGTGCTCCGACACCCACGTCTTCGCGGTGCCGGGCACGCCGAGCAGCAGCAGGGCGCGATCGGTGGCCAGCGTCGCGACCGCGACCTCCATGAGTCGGCGCGGCCCGACGTACTTGGGGCTGACGACGGTGCCGTCGGAGAGTTCCCCACCGAGCAGGTAGGTCACGACCGCCCACGGCGACAACTGCCACGACGGCGGCCGCGGCCGATCGTCGACGCGAGCGAGCGCAGCCAATTCGTGTGCGTACTGCTGCTCGGCGTGCGGGCGCAGCAGGGTCTGCTCGTCGATGACGGTGTCGGTCAACTCAACTCCTCGTGAAGGGTTCGGCGAAGTTTCAGGGTGTCGGCGGCGGTCGCGAAGCGATTGAGCCGGACGAGATCGTCGGTGCGGGTGGCGGCGTCGTCGAACAGGTCGGCCAGGTCGAACGGTGCCCGGTGTGCGAGCAGATCGGTCAGGGCCCGGAAGTTCGGGGAATTCGGTGAGGCGGTGCCGTAGAGGGCGGTGAGGGCCTTCTTCGCAATGTCGACGGGCCACGGCGCGGGCAGCGCGGCGATGTGCGCGCCGTGCAGTAGTTCCTGCTCGGGTATCCGCCGCAGGTGTTCGACGAGCACACCTCGGGGCGCGTGCTCGGCGATCCGCGACCCGGCCCCGTCGCCGCGGGTCAGCAGCGCCGCCGCCCACGCACCGTCGCGTTGCTGGTCGACGGCGGTTTCCCAGCCGAGTCGCAGGACGTCGCGCAGGTGCTCGGGCACACCCCGGTCCAGTACGGCGTCGATCTGCTCGCCGGGCGCGAGCCACGCCGACAGCGGAGCGGACACCGCCAGCGCCCACACTCGCGCCCGGTCGCGGGCCTCGTCGCCCGTGAACACCCGATCGGTGCGCGGCGTCTCGGCGGAACGTGGCAGGGGAAGGTCGAGGCCGTCACGCGCCGCGGCCGCGTCGAGCGCGTCCGGGACCGCGAAGTCGAGGATGCCGTCGTGTACCCGGGTCCAGTCCTGCACCCGCTGCGTCATGCGGCGGCCGAATGCGGAGTCGGGAAGCCTGCGCAACAGGTCGAGTGCGACATCGCGGACCTTGCGGCTGCGGTCGCCCAGTGCGGTGTCGAGCAGATCCACGTCGTGCGGACCCGACCGCACCGCGAGTTCTTCCAGCAGATGCTGGCGGTCCGCGACGTTCTCGGTTTTCCACGATGCGGTGAGCAACGCCGTCGCGGCCGCCGGGTCCTGCGCACGCACCGTCCGGAACCATCGGCGCCGGGCACTCACGGACCCGTGCGCCCACACCGAGAGCTCGGTCGTATCGGGAGGCAGCATGCCGGACCATCGAGGATGCTGCTGGGCCAGCCACCGGCCACGCGGTCCGAGCAGGACCAGCGACTTGCTCCGGTGCTCCGCGTCGAGGAACGGCGCACGTTCGAGGATATCCACGACGATGCGGTGTGGAGCCCGGAAACCCTGTGCGGTGTCGAGCCATTCACCGATCAGATCGGACTTCACGGCGAGTAGTGCGCGGAGTCGTTCGGCTGCGGCCGGGGGGAGCGGCGGCCGGTCGTCGTCGGCAGCAGCCGCGGGAAGCGGGCATGTGCCGGGAACCGTTCCTCCGGTGACGAACGCGCATTCCAGCGCCGCCGCCCCGAGCAGGCGGTGTTCGGCCGTGTCGTCGATCGCGCCGGCCGCCTCGGCGGTGTGCAGCACCCGGAAGGCGGGTTCGGTGCGGGCGGTGCCCAGCAGGGCCGCCGACGTGAGCGATTCCAGACCGTGGGTACTCACAGTGCCACCGCCTCCTGTCCGGGTTCGAACACCGCAGCCGGGGTGATCGCGTGGCCGTCCCAATCGCCGCACACCGTCACCGGGTGGCCTCCCGAGGCCGCGAGCAGACGCCAGCGGGTGTCGATGTCGCCGCCCAGCGGCAGGGCGCGTTCGGCCCGGTCGACGAGGAACCACCGGTCGTCGAGGAGGACGGGCGTCACGGCGCCGAGCAGTACCGGCCAGGACCGGATCCACGGGTCGGCCCCGAGCGCGGTGGCGTAGTCGCCGAGCGCGGTGTCGAAGTCGGTGGCGGTCAGGGTCGTGAACGGTTCCGGTGCGCCGTGGCGGGTGCCGATCATCGCGCGCAGCGGCGCGGCACCCGGATAGAAATGCAGATCGGCGTCGACGAGAGTGTCGATCAGGGGTACGTCGGTATCGAATCGTGCTGTGCCGTGGGAGAAGTCGAGCACGGTAGCCCAGCGGCCGGATTCGCGGCCGCGCAGCCACAGTTTGCGGGTGAAGACGCGATTGTCCTCGGTGGTGCGGTGCGCGATCGCCTGCCAGTGGTCGCGGACCGCCGGTTCCCGGCGTACCTCGTCCGCCCTGGTGGGCAGCCCGAGGTGGGTGTGCACCGATCGAGCGAGCGGAGCGGGCAGATCCGCCAGGGTGCGGAATGCCCGGATCAGCAGGTGTAGACGGGCATACTCGCCGAGTATCCGTGCGGGCCAGTCTTGTTGGGCTGCGACGACGGGCGGCAGCGCCCGCAGCGTTCCCGCAACACCCGGCATCTGGGCATCGACCATGCGACCGGCGATCTCGTCGTAGGTGGCGTAGCCGTGGTCGACGGAACCGAGCCCGCTGTGGATGCGGTCGGTCAGCCAGCGATCGAGTTCCTCGAGTCCCGCTGCGGCCCGTTCGGCGCGCCGCTGCGCGGTCGCCGGGTCGGACTCCTTCGGTGTATCCGCCTCGGGCGCCGCGGCCTTCGCGGCTTTGTCGTCCCGGCCGTTCAGCCAGGCGGCGACGGTATCGGGCGGGGTGGCATCCGGGACGGACCCGCCGGACCACTGCATGAGCAGGCCGATCGCGTGTTTGCAGGGGAACTTCCGGCTCGGGCACGAGCACTTGTAGGCGGGCCCGGTCAGGTCGACCGAGGCCACGTAGTTGCTCGAACCGCTACCGCGGCACATGCCCCACAGGGCGCGGTCGTTGCGTCCGGTGTCCGTCCATTTCGAGGCCAGACCGCGGGCGGCGGTCACCGACGAGGGGTCGGGGGCGGCCGCGGCGATCTGCGTGGGGGACCAGGGTGTCGTCACATCCGAGGAACGTACGGGAGGGGTCCGACAGGGCGCCAACCGTCAGTGCGTCACGTGCTCGGTGAGCCGGCGCCGAATGCCGTCGACGAACAGATCCAGCCCGAAATCGAACCGGACCGCGGGGTCGCCGTCGAGCAGGTCCTCGTCGGAGGTCCCGGGGTTGTCGGTGGTCACGTCGGGGGAGACAGGTGAGCGTGTCAGGGCACCGAACTCGGCGAGTTGGATGCGCGACTGTTCGTCGACGGTGTGACCGAGCACATAGTGCAGGAGTGCGAACCCGGCGAGTTCGGCGTGCGCGCGGGACAATCCGGCGTGTTGTGCGGCGGCGACGAAGCTGTCGCGGGCGCGGGAGGTGGTCAGCCGCGATGCGTAGCTGGAGGCGACGAGTTCGGCGCCGTCACGATGGGCGAGCAACGCCGCGCGGAACCGGTGGGCGAGTTCGGCAAGCGCCTCGTCCCACGAGTCGGTGGCGGGCGGTGCGTCGACACCGGTGAGGATGTGGTCGGCCATCGCACCGAGCAGCGTCTGCTTGTTGGGGAAGTGCCAGTACAGTGCGCCGGGTTGCACGCCGAGCGATCCGGCGAGTTTGCGCATGGTCAGATCGCCGAGCCCGTACTCGTCGAGGATCGCCATGGCGCCGTCGAGGACGTCGCCTCGTCGCAACTGCACGTGTTCGCTCCCTGCTGTTCGGTGGGCACTGCTGTTCGGTGGGCACTGCTGTTCGGTGGACGCGTTCCTTTGACAGTAGTCGACCCATCGACCTAACCTGAACGGCGTTCAAGTGAACGGTGTTCAAGTTTGCTTCGCCCGCTACTCCAGGAGATCCACCGTGACCAAGGCACTCGCCCCCACCGACATCCTCGCGGCAGCTCGCGAACAGGTGCTCGACCGCGGTGAAGGCCTGCGCCGCGACCAGATCCTCGACGTGCTGCAACTGCCCGACGAGCACCTCGAAGACCTGCTCACCCTCGCGCACGACGTCCGCATGAAGTGGTGCGGACCCGAGGTCGAGGTCGAGGGCATCATCAGCCTCAAGACCGGCGGCTGCCCCGAGGACTGCCACTTCTGCTCGCAGTCGGGACTGTTCGCCTCCCCGGTGCGCTCCGCGTGGCTCGACATCCCCAGCCTCGTCGAGGCCGCCAAGCAGACCGCGAAGTCCGGAGCCACCGAGTTCTGCATCGTGGCGGCCGTGCGCGGACCCGACGCCCGGCTGATGGCGCAGGTCGCCGCGGGTGTCGAAGCGATCCGCAACGAAGTCGACATCCAGGTCGCATGCTCGCTGGGCATGCTCACCCAGGACCAGGTCGATCAGCTCGCCGCGATGGGCGTGCACCGTTACAACCACAACCTCGAAACAGCCAGCTCCTACTTCCCGAACGTCGTCACCACCCACACGTGGGACGAGCGGTGGGAGACGCTGCGCATGGTCCGCGAAGCCGGCATGGAGGTGTGCTGCGGCGGCATCCTCGGGATGGGGGAGACCCTCGAGCAGCGCGCCGAGTTCGCCGCGGAACTCGCCGAACTCGACCCCGACGAGGTGCCGCTCAACTTCCTCAACCCGCGCCCGGGCACCCCCTTCGGCGACCTCGAGGTGCTGCCCGCATCCGACGCACTGCGTGCCGTCGCCGCATTCCGGCTCGCACTGCCCCGCACCATCCTGCGGTTCGCCGGCGGACGTGAGCTCACCCTCGGTGACCTGGGGGCCAAGCAAGGCATCCTCGGTGGCATCAACGCCGTCATCGTCGGCAATTACCTCACCACGCTGGGTCGTCCGGCCGAATCCGACCTGGACCTGCTCGGCGAACTCAAGATGCCGATCAAGGCCCTGAGCGAGAGTTTCTGAGATGTTCGATCCGTACACGGGCGTCGCGCTCGACGGCGCACCACACGGCAGGGCACCACACGGCGGCGCACCACACGACAGGGCACCACACGACGGGGGCGCCGATCCGGCCCGGTCGCGGGCCGCGCAACTCGGTCTCGAACCGCCGCGCTTCTGCGCGCAGTGCGGTCGCCGGATGATCGTGCAGATCGCACCCGACGGATGGTGGGCGCGATGCTCACGGCATGGCACGATCGATTCGGCGCTGAACGAACAGCGCTGAACATGCGGTGAGGCCCGGAGGGAACCTCCGGGCCTCACTTCTGCTCCGCTCCGCTCAGCCCTGCGGCGGAACCGGGGTGGTCGTCGTGGGAACGACCGTGGTGGTCGTCGACGGGGTCGACGGTGCGGTGTCCGTCGTGGTCGTCTGTACCACTGCGTCCGGGGTTGCGGTGGGGGTGGCCGTCGCCGGTTCGGTCACCACCGGCGCGACGACCGCGCCGGTGACCGGTGCCGGAACGGTCGCGGTCTCGGACACTCCGGTACCGGGAGCCGACGGGACGATCGTGTTCTCCGTGGCGCCGGTGCCCCCGGCCCCCGTGTCGGCGATGTCGGTGGCTCCGGGCCCGGTGGTCCCGGCTTCCGTCGCGGTACCGTTCGCCGGTGTCGCGGTGGTGCTCGTCGCGGTCTCCGAGGTGGTGCCCGCGCTCACCGCGAGCGCATCCTTCGCGGTGGACTTGGGCAGTTCGCCCTTGTCGGCCTGCTCGGCGAGGTGGGTGAGCCACTCTGCGGCATACTCGGCCGAGCTCAGCGGCTTACCGTTGCCGGTGTCCGCGTCGCGCCAGTAGTCGAAGTGGTGGCCGGTGACCTCGCCGAGAGTCTGCTGGTAGGGGTCGCTCAGCGCGACCGGGATGGTGTTCGCGTTGTTCGTGATGAACCCGATGATCTCGTTGCGCACCTTGGCGGGCAGATACACCAGGTTTTCCGCGGCACTGAGGTTCAGTTCGGTGTCGGCGGCGACGTCCGTCGGCGCGGTCGGCGTGTAACTCGGATCGGACACCTTGATCAGCACGTCGAGGAACGTTTCCTCGGACTGCATCCAGTTGCCCTGCGCTTCGATGTCGGCGAACGCGAGCATCGCGACTCGGCCGATCGTGACCGCGAGATCCTGCCCGGTCGCGAGGGTGAGTCCTTCGTCCTGCAGCGCGTCGACGTTGAGTTGCCTGCCGACGTTCGCGCCGAGTTGGATCAGCGCGATGTTCTCGGGGACGTCGCAGGTGAAGTCGCCGTCGGAACAGAACGAGGCGACCTTGCCGTTCAGAGCGCCGAACCCGCCGGCGGTGTCCGGCGCGATGCCGCTGCCGTCGGCACTGACGTCCCCGGACTGGTATTCACGGTCGTAGCCGTCGGGGTTGCCGTACGGGTTCTTCGCGCCGGGGAACTGGCCTTCCCCTGCGGTGCGTCCGGCGTCGGCGAGGATGACGACGCCGACCACCGAGTTCGGGTCGATGATGCCGTAGGAGCCGTCCGCGTTCGGGGTCTGGTTGCCGATTTCCATTGCGGCCCGACGGGCCACGTCGGCGCCTTCGCTGTATCCGACGATCGCGAACTTCGTGTCGGGGCATTCGGCGCGGATCGCCTGCATCACCGACTGGGTGTTGTCGACGCCGGCCTCGACCGCGTCCTCATAGGACGCCATGTGCGCGGGATACTCGATGTAGAACGCTGCGTAGTCCTTGCCTGCGTCGCTCGGAGCATTCACGACCGGGTCGACCCAATGGCTGTTGTAGTCCCCGGACATCGCCGCGGGCAGTGTCTTTCCGTCCGGGGTGGTGAGCATCGCGTGCTCGCCGTCGCGGGGGCTGTCGCCTCGGCCGCCGACGGCGATGCTCACCATGTCGTGGCATTCATTGGTCATCGCCACCAGCGTGGTGTCGGTTCTGACCGGTGTGTCGGTTCCGGTGACGGCGACCGCTACGAGAGCGGCCACCCCCAGCACCGCCGGTGCTGCCAAGCCTGCTGCGATGCGCCTCCGTGACGTCGACCGCCGTGACGCTGCGTGCTGTGACGCCGACTGCTGTGACGTCGACTGCTCTGCCATATCCGTCCAATCCGGTTGTGGTCGTGGCCCCCACTGCCCGCGTGAGGTGGCCCCCGAGTCACTGGTCATGTCGGGAGTGGCAGCGGCGGTGTTACACAACGGCTTCTGATGGTGGTGGGGGCGTGGCGGTTGCCCGGGTGGTGCTCGGCGCCCGTCGGGCGGTGCGACCTCGCACGATTCGCCGCGACAGCGCCACGCGGGTGCGTCAGAATCGGCCGGGCGGCGACGGCTGCCGCACGATCGAGAAGTCAGGAAGAGGTTCCCGTGCCCGAGCCCACCCGCCGCACGAAAGTCGCAATCGCATGCCAGGGTGGTGGCACACACGTCGCCTTCACCTGGGGCGTGCTCACCACGATCCTCGAGACGAAGCGCTCCTGGGACACCGACGGTGGCGGAACCTTCGACCTCGTCGGATTCAGCGGTACGTCCGCCGGCGCGATGTGTGCGCTCGCCGCGTGGTACGGACTCGCACCCAACCGTGCCGATCCGGCCTGCGGCACCCTCGACAAGGCCGTCGAACGGCTCGATCACCTGTGGACGGTGTTCGCCGCGAACAATCCGGTCGAGTCCGCGCACAATCTCGGTGCCCAGATGCTGCTGCGCATGAAAGCGCAAGGTGTCGCGATGCCCGAATCGAGCCCCTACGACGCGTCGGGCAGCCTCGCCTTGCAGTGGCTGGGACTGCTCGGTGCCAGGCCCGAGTATCTCGGATTCTCGGGCCTGCTCGAGTCGCTGTGTCCGGACTTCGATTCCGTCGACTGGAAACTGGTCGAACAGAACAATATTCGCGCCGTCGTGGGTGCCATCGAGGTGTTGAGCGGGAACTTCGAGACCTTCGATTCGGACAAGAATCTCGAGGAGGCCGGACTCATCGCGTCGCCGGAGCGCGATCAGTACTCCGAGACGCGGTGGCGGATGCGTCGTGCGCTGTCGCTCGCCGGGGTGGCCGCGTCCGGGACATTGCCGGAACTGCTTCCCGCACAGGCAATCGAGGATCTGGCATTCCCCACCCGCGGCGGCGACGGCACGGTCCGGCGCACCGGCTACTACTGGGACGGACTGTATTCACAGAATCCGCCGGTACGGGATCTGCTCGACACCCCGGACCGGGACGACAAGCCGGACGAGATCTGGGTCGTGCGGATCAATCCGCAGGAGTTCTCACCGGAGTCGCTGCGGGTCGGCCTCGCCGACATCCGCGATCGGGAAAACGACCTGGCGGGCAACCTGTCGCTGAACCAGGAACTCGACCACATCCTGACCGTCAACCGCTGGCTGGCCCGGTACGGCGGGGCCGTGCCGCCGCTGGCGGACCGTAAGACGGTCGCGGTGCGGACGATCAAGATGAGCCGGGATTCGGCGTGGACGCTCGACCACGCGTCCAAACTGGACCGTGATCCGCGGCATCTGACGGCGTTGCGGGCCGAGGGCGCCGGCATCGCACACGATTGGTTGGCGCAGTGGCGTGAACTCGGCGACGGATTCGCGCAGTACCCGGACGATGCGCGCTACGGCTGATCGCGCTACATCTGACCAGGGGGGCGCAGTGCCGCGAACTCGTCGGTCACGCGCAGTCGTGCATCGGTGAACCGGTAGAGCGCGGGCGGGCGTCCGCCCGCGCGCCCGGGCACGGCGGTGTTCCCGGTCCGGGAGAGCACGCCGCGGCGGGTGAGGACGCGCTGCAGATTCGTGGCGTCGACCTGGTATCCGAGTGCGGTGCAATAGATGTCGCGCAAGGTCGACATCGAGAACTCGGTGGGGGCGAGCGCGTACGCGATGTTGGTGTAGGACAGTTTCGCGGCCAGGCGAGCGCGGGCGTTGACGACCATCACGCGGTGGTCGAACGACATCGGGGGCAGGTCGGAGACGGGATGCCAGGCGGTGTCGGCCGGAAGCTGCGGGTCCGACGTGATGGGGACGAGGCCGAGGAACGTCGCGGCGATGGTTCGGGGGCCGGGCACGCGGTGCGGGTCGGAGAAGACCGACAACTGTTCGAGATGGGCGACCTCGCACACGTCGACCTTCTCGGCGAGTTGGCGGCGAGCCGAGGTCGTGAGGTCCTCGTCGTCGCGGAGCCGGCCGCCGGGCAGCGACCAGGTACCGACCTCGGGGTCGAGGGCGCGTTGCCACAGGAGGACGCCGAGTTCCGGCTCGGTTCGCGGTGTCCGGTCGGTGTCACCGAAGTGGCGAACCTGGAACACCACGATGAGCACTTCGTGACGAGTGTTACCATGAGGCATGTTTTCGATCCTAAGTCGAAAACCCCGAAGACGGAAATTCGGACGCAGCCCGTCCGGAGCGCACGAAGGAGCAAGGCCATGACCACGACCGAGTGGGCGGGCACCGCCGCAATCGTCGACGGCCCCGGCGGCTACACGGGCATCGACGCGACGCCGGAATGGGCCGACGAGATCCGGCGGCTGGCCCGTGAGCGCAACGCGACGCTGCTGGCACACAACTATCAGCTCCCCGCCATCCAGGACATCGCCGACCACGTCGGCGACTCCCTCGCACTGTCCCGGATCGCCGCCGAAGCAGAAGAGGGCACCATCGTCTTCTGCGGCGTGCACTTCATGGCGGAGACCGCAAAGATCCTCAGCCCGAACAAGACCGTGCTGATCCCCGACGAGCGCGCCGGGTGCTCCCTCGCGGACTCGATCACCGCCGATCAACTGCGTGAATGGAAATCGGAGTACCCCGACGCCGTCGTCGTCTCCTACGTCAACACCACCGCCGAGGTCAAAGGCCTGACCGACATCTGCTGCACGTCCTCCAATGCCGTCGACGTCGTCGCCTCCATCGACCCCGACCGCGAGGTGCTGTTCCTGCCTGACCAATTCCTCGGCGCCCACGTCAAACGGGTCACCGGCCGCACGAACATGCACATCTGGGCCGGTGAATGCCACGTCCACGCCGGCATCAACGGCGACGAACTGGCCGCCCAAGCCAAATCGCACCCCGACGCCGACCTGTTCGTCCACCCCGAATGCGGCTGCGCGACCTCCGCGCTCTACCTGGCCGGGGAAGGCTTCGTGCCCGACGACAAGGTCAAGATCCTCTCGACCGGCGGCATGATCGACGCCGCCCGCGAAACCGGCGCCAAGCAGGTCCTCGTCGCCACCGAGGTCGGCATGCTGCACCAACTCCGCAAGGCGGCACCGGGCATCGACTTCCAGCCGGTCAACGACCGCGCATCCTGCCCGTACATGAAGATGATCACCCCCGCCGCCCTGCTGCGCTGCCTCCGCGAAGGCAAGGACGAGGTGCACGTCGACCCCGTCGTCGCCGAACGGGCACGGCTGTCGGTGCAGCGGATGATCGCCATCGGCAACCCCGGCGGCGGCGAGTGACGACCACCACCGGTGCCGGCGTGGTCTGGGAAGCCCACGCCGACCTGGTGGTCGTTGGCGGTGGCGTCGCGGGACTGACCGCGGCGCGCACCGCCGCACGGCGCGGACTGACCGTGCTCACCCTGAGCAAAGGCGGCCCGACCGACACCTCCACCCAATACGCACAAGGCGGCATCGCCGTGGTCGCACCCACTGGCGACAGCGTCGACTCGCACGTCGCCGACACCCTCGCCGCCGGCGGCGGCCTGTGTGACCAGGATGCGGTCCGCTCCATCGTCAGCGCGGGACCGCACGCGATCGCCGCGCTCACCGACCTCGGCGCCGTATTCGACCGCGGACGCGACGGCGACGTCGCCCGCACCCGGGAAGGCGGACACTCCACCCGGCGCATCATCCATGCCGGCGGCGACGCCACCGGCATGGAAGTGCAGCGAGCCCTCAACGCCGCGAGCCTGCCCGTGCTCTTCGGTGCGGCCGCCGCCCGCATCCTCACCGACACGCACGGCGTCACCGGGGTGCTGGTCCTCGACGCACGCGGCCTCGGCGTCGTCCACACCCCGGCCGTGCTGCTCGCCACCGGTGGTCTCGGCCAGTTGTACGCGTGCAGCACCAACCCGCCCGGCGCCACCGCCGACGGCATCGCACTGGCGTTGCACGCCGGTGCCGCCGTCGCCGACATCGAGTTCGTCCAGTTCCATCCGACCGTGCTGTTCGCGCGCGGCGGCGAAGGCAGACGCCCGCTCATCAGCGAGGCGGTCCGCGGAGAAGGCGCCCGACTCGTCGACACGCGCGGTGCCGCGATCACCGCGGGCGTGCATCCGCTCGGTGATCTGGCACCGCGCGACGTGGTCTCCCGCGCCATCGCCGAGCGGCTCGCCGTGCTGGGGGAAGACCACGTGTTCCTCGACGCACGGCACCTCGACGGATTCGCCGAACGATTCCCGACGATCACCGCCTCGTGCCTGGCGGTCGGCCTCGACCCGGCCGGCGACCTGATCCCGGTCGCGCCTGCCGCGCATTATGCGTGCGGCGGTGTCGTCACCGACGTGCACGGCCGTACCTCGGTGCCGGGCCTGTATGCGGCGGGGGAGGTCGCCCGGACCGGCCTGCACGGCGCGAACCGCTTGGCCTCCAACAGTCTCCTCGAGGGACTCGTGCTCGGTGAACGCGCCGGGCATGCCGCCGCCGAGGAACGCGCCGGGCTCCGCGTCGACGCGACCGATGCGACCCTGCCGACCCACCGCTGTGCCGACCGCGCGACCCTGCAAGCCCTGATGACACGGCACGCCCCCGTCGTACGCGACGACACCGGACTCGCCGCAGCGCAGATCGCGCTCGCGGATGCCGGGCACCGTGCGTGCACCGACACCACCACCCTCGAAGATGCCGCGCTGACCATCACCGCTGATGCGCTGCTCGCCGCTGCCCGCGCCCGCACCGAAAGCCGCGGCTGCCACACCCGCGGCGATCGCCCCGCCACCGATCCGACCCAGGCACACAGCCTCGAGGTCCGTCTCATCGACGATTCGCTCGTGCTGAGCATGCTCGGCACCGACACCACCACCGTGACCACACCCGACCTGACAGGAGTCCTGTAGACAATGGCCACCGAGTTGCCCGACGGCCTCGACCGCGACGAGATCCGCACTCTGATCCGTGTCGCACTCGACGAGGACCTGCGCTACGGCCCCGACGTGACCTCCGAGGCGACGGTGCCCGCCGACGCCGCCGCGACCGCCGCGGTGGTGCCGCGCTCGCCGGGCACGATCGCCGGCATCGACGTCGGCCTGCTCGTGCTCGACGAGGTCCTCGGTGAAGGCGGCTACACGGTGCTCGACCGGGTCGCGGACGGGCATCGAGTGCAGGCCGGTGAGCCGGTCCTCACCGTCGAGGCGCCGACCCGGGGGCTACTCACCGCGGAACGCACCATGCTGAACCTGCTGTGCCACCTGTCCGGTATCGCCACCGCGACCGCCCACTGGGTCGACGCGGTCGCCGGGACCGAAGCGAAGATCCGCGACAGCCGCAAAACCCTGCCCGGGATGCGTGGATTGCAGAAGTACGCGGTCCGTATCGGCGGCGGCGTCAACCACCGGATGGGCCTCGGCGACGAAGCGCTCATCAAGGACAACCACGTCGCCGCGGCCGGATCGGTCGTCGCGGCCCTGCGGGCCGTCCGCGAGCATGCTCCGGGTGTGCCGTGTGAGGTGGAGGTGGACAGCCTCGACCAGTTCGACGAGGTACTCGCCGAGAAGGCCGAACTGATCCTGCTCGACAACTTTCCGGTATGGCAGACGCAGATCGCGGTGCAGCGCCGCAACACTCACGCGCCGCAGACCCGCCTCGAATCGTCCGGCGGTCTGACCCTCGACGTGGCCGCGGACTACGCACGCACCGGCGTCGACTACCTTGCGGTCGGTGCGCTCACCCACTCGGTGACCGTCCTCGATCTCGGCCTGGACATGTGACCTTCGTCCCTGTCGTGGGCACCGGCAGGGACGCAGACTTGAAGTCGACGGAACCGACACGATTTCGCATGACTTCCGATTTCGCCACGGTGACGTGACAGCACGACTGCGGAGACGGTGGGTGCAACCAGTACTTTCCTGTCGCCACGGCTCGCTCGCCGCATCCGCCGGATGATGCCGGAACCACGGGCGGTGCAGACCCTCCGGTCGAAGGCCGATGTGCACGGCCACCGGTTTTTCGCCGGTTCGATCAAGCCGGGGGATTGGCCGGGACTCGGTCGATTCGCCTTCCGTCTCATGGGCGGTAGATGCGGTGACGCGCGCGACTGGGCGGACATCGACGGCTGGGCGAACATGATTCGCGACGACATCGCGCGTCTGGACCATTCGCCGAGGTGACGCGACGGCCGTTCCCGTCCCGTCTTCGTCGGGCACGGCCGTCCTCGCCTTGTCGATCCGACGCGTGCCCTCCTTGTCTTTCACCGGCTGTGTCACATCGCGTCGAGCCTGCATCCCCACACCGGTGGGGAAGATTGCAGAAGCCCGCGCATCAGCTCACCCGACACTCGGCTCATCCCTCCGTCTCGGGGGGATCGTCGACGCGATCGCAACACTAGACGAAGAGTGTTGGATGAGCTAGCTTATTGCTCATATCAGCGCTTCGCGGGGTGGAAAACTGCTGGTTTGCACCGAAGCGCGTAGCGGGAGGGGGATGCGATCGTGATCGAAATTCATGGGGGTGTTCTACTGCACGGGTCCGACAAACCGGCTCGACCCGGTGCTGTCGGCTCGACCGTGTGCCACGGTCGCCGCGGGGACATCGATGGAACCGAGTGACCGCCTGCGGAGTGCGTGGGCCAAATCCAGCAAGGCCGACGAATCGCTGTCCCTTCTTCGGCACAGCGAGGATGCGGTCGCGGTAGCCGGGCACATCTGGGACGACTGGGTCCCACGCTCCACGAAAAGCCTTCTTACGGAAGGGCGCACACCGAACGAAGCCAGAGTGCTAGCCCAGTGGCTGGCGGGTGTCCACGACGTCGGGAAGCTGAGTCCTGCCTTCGCATCGCAGGTCGGGCCGCTCGCGGGTGCGATGCGCGATGCGGGACTCGAGATGCCACTGGCCATCGCGCGCCGGCGCGACGTTCCGCATTCCCTCGTCAGTCATCGGGCAGTCGTCGGCTTCTTGATCGGCCACGGGTGGGCCCGTCCAGTCGCCAAAACCTACGCGGTCGTTGCGGGCGGACACCACGGTGTTCCGCCGACCGTCGGCCAATTGTCGCCGTGCGAAGACAGCGGCCGGTACGGCGGTCCCGAGTGGCGCGACACTCGCAACGAGTTGCTCGAACACATCTCTGCACTGACCGGCGCCGATGCCCATCTCGCGCGTTGGGCGCAAGCACCCCTCACACCACAGCAGCAAGCACTGTGGACGGCATTCGTGATCATGGCAGATTGGATCGCCAGCAGCGACTACTTCCCGCTCGGCGACCGCCGCGAGTCGGTGACCACGGCGTCCGACGCGTGGCTCGATCTCGAACTGCCGCCACCCTGGCGCGCCGCTCCACCGTCGACCGTCGACGAACTGATGCATTCGCGATTCACACTTCCTGCCGGCGCAACAGCCAATTCGGTTCAGCGCGCCGCTGTCGATGCCGCGGCGTCGATGACGGAACCGGGGATACTCCTCATCGAGGCACCCATGGGTATCGGTAAGACAGAGGCAGCACTCGCGGCGGCGGAACACCTGGCCGCACGGTTCGGACAGGGCGGCGTATTCGTCGCGTTGCCGACGATGGCCACCTCCAACGCGATGTTCCGTCGCGTGCTGAGCTGGATCGAATCCCAGGATTCGGATGCGGTCGCGAGTGCCGTACTGGCGCACGGGAAAGCGCACCTCGAAGACCGGTATCGGGGTCTTCTCACCGGCAAGAACCTCACCGATGTCGGTCGCGACACCGACGCACACTCCCATGCGTGTCACACCGAGGTGATCGCCCATCATTGGCTGTCCGGACGAAAGAAGGGACTCCTCGCCGATTTCGCAGTAGGGACGATCGACCAACTGCTCTTCGCCGGCCTCAAGGCACGGCACCTGGTCTTGCGTCATCTGGGCCTTGTCAACAAGGTGATCGTCGTCGACGAGGTCCACGCGGCAGACACGTACATGATGCAATTCTTGGTCCGCGTCCTCGAATGGCTCGGTGCGTACCGAGTGCCCGTGATCCTCATGTCCGCGACACTGCCTGCCTCGCAGCGGATCGCGCTCGTACACTCCTACGAATCGGGCCGTGGATGGACCGGTGACGACGCGGTGCTGACGGGAAATATCGGCTACCCCGCGATCACCCTCACCGCCGGGCACCGCGAGGTGATCTCCCCGCCTCACGATGGACAGCGCACAACTGTGGCGATCGAGCGTATCGATGACGACCCGAAGCTGCTCGTCGAACTGCTCCGGACGGCACTGGACGACGGCGGATGCGTCGGCATCGTGCGCAATACGGTTGCTCGCGCGCAGGAAACCGCCCGCACACTCGACGAGCACTTTCCCGGTGAGGTGGTGCTGCTGCACTCCCGGTTCGTCGCGCAGCACCGGGCCGATCTGGAGTCGGCTCTGGTCTCCGAGCTGGGACGTGACGGGAATCGGCCACACCGACGAATCGTCGTGGGGACACAGGTGATCGAACAATCGCTGGATGTGGATTTCGATCTGATGATCAGTGATTTCGCGCCGATCGACCTCCTCTTCCAGCGCATCGGCAGGTTGCATCGGCACCGTCGAGATCGACCGATGCGACTGGTCGATGCCCGCCTCGTCCTCACGGGTGTCGAAGACTGGTGTGCCCAACCGCCTCGTGTCGTGGCGGCGACACGCAGGATATATGGCGATCTGCAGGTACTTCGCGCCCTCGCAGTACTCGACCGGCGGGATCGTCTAGAGCTTCCAGCCGACATCGCGACGCTGGTGCAGGTGGCCTACGGTGATGATCTCGATACTCCCGCGGAGTGGCACGACTACCACGTCGAAGCCCAACGCACGCACCGAAAGCGGACCCGCGAACTCGAAGCTCGGGCGCGCCCGTGGCGCATCTGGGAACCAGACGAATCAGCGACCCTGGTGGACTGGCTCGCCGAGAATGTCGGCGAAGTCGACGATGCGCGCGGTCAGGCTCGTGTCCGCGACACCGACGAGGGAATCGATGTCATCCTCACCTGTCGCATCGACGGCGATGTGCATCTTCCACGGCAATGCGGAGGTGGGGTCGTCACAACGGATTTCTGTCCCGACAACGCGGTCGCGCGCCGCGTCTTGACGGCGACCGTGCGACTGCCGCTCGCGCTGACGCACCCGGGCATCGTCGACCGTACGATTTCGGAACTCGAGGCACGGGTGTATCCGGGATGGCAGGAATCGAAGTGGCTGGCAGGCGAACTCGTCTTGGAATTGAAGGGCGATATGAGCACACAGTTGATGGACTATGACATTCGTTACGACGACATCGAGGGGCTTGTGGTGAGCAAGGGTGACGAGCAACCATGACAGCGAGCACAGCAGTGCGCTTCAATCTGATCGATGAGCCATGGATTCCCGTACGTACCCGCGACGGCGGCGTTGGCGAAAGGTCGATCCGATCGATCTTGTGCGAGTCGTCGTCGATTCGGGTGGTATCCGGCGATATTCCGACTCAGGCATTCGCGATTCAGCGATTGCTCCTTGCCATCGTGCGCCGTGCGATCGACTGGGGCCGAAAGCCGGTGCCCAGGTGGGAGCAGATATGGCAGGAACGTACGCTCCCGCAGCAGGAGATCGGCGACTATCTCGATCGCGTCCACGACAGATTCGATCTATTGGATCCGACCCGGCCATTCTACCAGGTCGCGGACTTCGAAACGGCAGCAGGCGGTTTCAAGCCACCGTCGCTACTGATCAGCGACATTCCCTCCGGTGCCAAGTACTTCACGACCCGGGCCGGGGCAGGCGCCGATCGGCTCGATTTCGCAGAAGCCGCGCGCTGGGTCGTGCACTGCCAGTGTTTCGATCCGTCAGGTATCAAATCCGGTGATCCGCGTGATCCGCGAACCAAGGGCGGGAAGGGCTATCCCATCGGCATTGCCTGGGGTGGACAGCTCGGCGGCGTACTGTTCGAGGGGCGCAATCTGTTCGAAACCCTGATGCTCAACACAGTTCTCCGCACCAGTAGCGGATCAACTGTTCACGACGACGATCTGCCCCCGTGGGAACGGGAGCATCCCGGAATCGCGGAGCGTGAGGATGCGGATCCGGTAGGACCCGTCGATTCGCTCACTTGGCAGAGTCGTCGAATTCGATTGCAGCACAACGACAATCATGTTGTCGGGGTATTGGTAGGCAATGGGGATGCCATCAGGTCCTTCAATCAACACCATGTGGAATTCATGACGGCATGGCGATTCAGTCCAGTGCAGTCGAAGAAGTTCGGCGAACCACGGTACTTTCCTCGATCGCTCGATCCGGATCGTTCGCTGTGGCGTGGTCTCGACGCTCTCCTTGCCGACACCCAGGTGTCGGGGTCCGAACACGGATTCGGCGCCGGAGTCTCCAATTGGATCGACTTCCTGGTTGAAGAGGATATCCTGGATCGGTCGCTGTTCGTGCGGCCACACGCGCTGGCGCTCGAATACATCAACAATTCCAGCATTATCGGTGCATCCATCGACGATGAAGTCCGCATTCGAGTCTCCGTGATCGGGCGGGGCAGCGAACTGCGTGTGTACGCGACTCGAGCGGTGCAGATCGCCGACGATGCTGTCGCTGCGCTGGTCAACCTCGCCGGAAACCTGGTCGACGCGGCCGGTGGCGATTCGACCTCCACGCGACAATCCACCCGTGCACAAGCGTTCTTCGCTCTCGACGAACCGTATCTCACGTGGCTAGCCGAACTCGGCGACGAGATCGGCCTGGAAGCACATGTGGAAGCCTGGCAAGCGCAGGTGCGCGCGATCGTGTCGGATATCGGCAGTGATCTGATCGCCGCAGCCGGCGACCCGGCATGGAAGGGCCGGATGGTGCGCGATCGGTGGCTTGATTCGTCGTTGGCGTCCGGCTTCTTCTGGTCCGCACTCCGCAAGGCTCTGCCTGCGGCATTCGACTCTGCAACCATTCAGAAGGGTGGTACCCCGTGAGCGCGCAACCCGACGCTCGGCCGGCGACCCGCGACGAGCTGCTTCGAACGGCAGTGCGTTCGACGGTCGGCTCTCTGCAAGGACGAGCCTTGGCAGATCATCATGATTCGACAGTGACTGCGTGCTTGGCCAGACTTCGTCGAGCGGTTACCGCGGAGCCTGGCAGTGTGCCGCAGGTGTGGGCGGACACCCTCGGGGCGCTACCGCCCGAACTGGTCCCGCAGGGCCGATGGAGCGACGACAGCCCCACCGACTACGAGCGCGCCGCACACGAAGCCATCACGCTGTATGCGCTGCATCAGCAGTCGAAATCCACAGCGGCCCATCAGCCGGGAATCTCATTGGGTGCCGCGGCCCGTCGACTCGTGAAAGCAACGGGGCGTGACGAAGCGGTACGCAACCGATTTCAGGCTGTTGCGACGGCAGGATCCGCAGCGGGTGTTTCCCACCATCTTCGTGCGCTCATCATGCTGCTCCGTACGGAGAACATTCCCCTGGATTACAGCCAGTTGGCTGTCGATCTCCGGCAACTCCACAGCCGCACCAGCGCAGATCGTGTGCGACTGCGGTGGGGACGTGACTTTCATCGAGCCACCACCGCAGACACCGACACGCCAGCCGAACACGATCAAACATCGACCAGCGACACACGAAACGAGGACCACGCGTGACCTACATTGACGTTCACATCCTGCAGTCCGTCCCCCCGAGCAACCTCAACCGCGACGACACGGGAAGCCCCAAATCCGCAATCTTCGGTGGGGTCCGACGGGCACGTGTGTCGAGTCAGGCATGGAAGCGCGCCACCCGAATGCGTTTCAATGCGACCCTCGACGCGAGCGATATCGGTCGGCGCACAAAGCGAGTCGTCGAACTGCTCGGTGACGAAATCGAAAGGCTCGACGAATCCGTCGACGAGGCGACGGCTCAGGCTCTCGCAGCGAAAGCGTTGACGGCGGCCGGAATCAAGTTGGCGAGTCCGAAAGCCCCGAAGAAGGCCTCCGACGATACGCCCAAGCCCGCCGAGCAATCCGGATACCTGCTGTTCCTCAGTACAGCGCAATATACGCGGCTTGCCGAACTGGCGATCGCAGCACACCGATCCGAGGCCAATATCGCGGGTAAGGATGCGAAAGCAGCCATCAACTCCGACCACAGCTTCGACGTCGCCTTGTTCGGTCGCATGGTCGCCGATGATCCCGAACTCAACGTCGACGCGGCCGCACAGGTCGCACACGCGATCAGTGTTCACGCCGTCGATCCCGAGTTCGACTACTTCACGGCTGTCGACGATTTTCAGGAACGCGACCAATCGGGGGCCGGGATGATCGGCACGATCGAATTCAATTCGTCGACGCTGTATCGCTACGCGACCCTGAACATCGACGGACTCCACGCGAACTTGAACGACGCCGCCGCGACCGCCCGAGCAGCAGCGGCATTCGTGGAGTCGCTGGCACTGTCGATGCCGACAGGTAAGCAGAACACCTTCGCCAACCGCACCGTCCCGGACGCTGTCGTCGTATGCGTTCGTTCCGACCAACCGGTGAATCTGGTGGGCGCATTCGAAACTCCCGTCACCGTCATGGACAGCGAGAGCATTGTCGGAAGTGCAACATCGAAACTGGTTGCACGGCACGAAGATATTTCCGGAGCATATGGACCGCCAGCGGAGATCTGGGTGACCGGTATCGGCGATGCCGCGGTAGCGCTCGACGGATTCGGCGACCGCGCCGACATGAACGCCCTGGTAGGGAAGATCGAGCAGTACGTCGGCGACCACCTGGGCGAATCGGAATGAGCACGCTACTGATCCGGCTTGCCGGACCGATGCAAGCGTGGGGTGCATCGAGCCGATTCACCCGACGTGAGACGCGACAGGAACCGACCAAGAGCGGCGTTGTCGGCCTCCTGGCCGCGGCCCGAGGGATGCGGCGAACCGATGAACTCGAAGAACTTGCCCAACTGTCGTTCGGTGTCCGGGTCGATCAACCGGGGTCGCTGGTCCGTGATTTTCAGGTTGCGCGCAGCCTCGACGGCAAGAAATCCATGCCTTTGTCGTATCGCTATTACCTCGGCGATGCGGTGTTCGTCGCGGCGGTCGAGGGTGATGATTCCCTCGTCGAGGGTCTTTCGGAGGCGCTCCGCCGGCCGACGTTTCCTCTCTATCTCGGGAGGCGGTCGTGCCCGCCCAGCCTGCCGCTGATGCTCGAGGTGACTGACCAGCAACTGCTCCCGGCTCTCGAATCGTATCCGTGGCAAGCGGCGTCGTGGTTTCGGCAGAAGCAGGCATCCCGAGTCCGGTTGCGGATCGTGATGGACGGTGTGGATTCCGTGCACGATGAATTGGTGCGTGATCATCCGGTTAGTTTCGATCCTCGATATCGACGCTACGAATGGCGATCTGTGACGGAGCAGTATGTCGAGGTCGACAACCTCGAATCCCGTTTGGTTGCACATGATCCCATGTCCGCATTGGGGGGTGCGTAGACAATGTATCTGACGAAGATGCCGATCAACGGCAGACGCAGTGGAGCCGCAAAACTTCTGTCGTCACCACAGGCGATGCACGCAGCCGTCCAATCGGCTTTCCCGCCAGGTTCCCTCGAATCGGCCGGTGGGCGTGCGCTGTGGCGAGTAGACCGGTCAGGTGACCACGAAGTGTCGCTGTATCTGGTCAGCCCCCTCGAACCCGACCTGAGCCACGTTGTGGAGCAAGCCGGATGGCAATCCGGTGAGATGTGGCAGACCCGTGACTATCGCCCGCTTCTCACCCGGCTCGAACAGGGGCAGCGGTGGGCGTTCCGTCTCACCGCGAACCCGGTGTTCAACGGATACAAGACCGGACGGGACTGGTCCGATACAAAACCACTCGCACATGTCACTGTCGAACAGCAGCAGAGATGGCTGCTGGATCGTACTGAACGATCGGGATTTCGGGTACCCGACGGTTCCCATGGCGAGCCCGCTCTGCAAGTCGTCGACCGCTCGATGCTCCGATTCGGGAAAGGCGGCCATCGTGTGGTGGTCAGCTCGGCGACATTCGATGGAATCCTGGAGGTATCCGATCCTGAAGCGCTGGCCCGCACGTTGACCCAAGGGCTCGGGCGGGCGAAGGCATACGGATGCGGACTGCTCACTCTTGCGCCCCTCGCGAGCGGACATTGACGTGAAGAACACGCCCGGTCCTCCGCCGACAAGGCCCAGCGAGCTGGTTCGTGCCGCCGACCGCGTCTCGTTCCTCTACCTCGAACGGTGCACGGTCCACCGCGACGGGAACGCGATCACCGCAACCGACGAACGCGGTGTCGTACATATTCCGACCGCAACGATCGGTGCGTTGCTACTCGGTCCGGGTACTCGCGTCACGCATCAAGCCATGGTGCTGATGGCCGAGTCCGGGTCCACCGCAGTGTGGGTGGGAGAGCAGGGAGTGCGCTACTACGCCCACGGGCGTCCTCTCGGGCGCACCAGTCGGCTGCTGGAAGCGCAAGCCAAAGCTGTGTCCGCCCGGGACTCGCGGCTCGCGGTCGCCCGGGCGATGTATGCAATGCGCTTCCCGGGCGAAGATGTGTCGGGGTTGACGATGCAGCAGTTGCGCGGCCGAGAAGGCGCACGGGTGCGAAATTCGTATCGGGAACACGCCGATCGCACCGGTGTCGAATGGGTACGGCGAGACTACGATCCGAACGATTTCACGGCCGGTGATGCAGTGAATCAGGCGTTGTCGGCGGCAACGACATGTCTGTACGGAATGACGCACGCCGTCATCGCCGCGATGGGCTGCTCGCCCGGCCTCGGCTTCGTTCATACGGGGCATGACCGGTCATTCGTCTACGACATCGCGGACTTGTACAAGGCCGAGGTCGCGATCCCGGTGGCGTTCGACATAGCCGCCGCCGGAGTCGACGACATTCCGGGCGCGACTCGACGTTCGGTTCGCGATGTCATACACAGGGAGAAGCTTCTGCCGCGGTGTGCACAGGACATCAAGTCGCTTCTTCTTCCTGGCCAGTCTGAGGAAGCATCGGAATGGGAAGCCGACGTTGTGTATCTCTGGGACGACAAAGGCCCAGCAGTTGCGAGCGGACAGTCGTTCGATGACCCAAGTGAAGATGTCCCGTGGTAGTGCTCATCGTGACGGCCTGCCCTGCGGGGCTGCGTGGACATTTGACGCGCTGGCTTCTCGAGATCAGCCCAGGGGTGTTCGTCGGTGTCCTGCCGCGACGAGTTCGCGACCTCGTATGGGTGCGTGTGAAGGACCTGGTCAAGGATGGGCGTGCGATCATGGTGTTTCCGGCTCAAAACGAACAGCGGCTTCAGTTTCTTGTGCACCGCTACGATTGGGAACCTGTCGATGTCGATGGGATCGCCCTCGTGCGTCGGCCGCATACCGGTGAGGCGCTGGATTCTGCCGCGACGCCCCGGGCTGGCTGGAGTAAGGCAAGTCGCTACAGGAAGTCGCGGAATCGATCGGGGGGTGATCGCACCGGAGAGTAGTGAACGTAGAATCGGGTGCGGCTCGGAAGAACCCCAGGTCATGAAGGGTGCTCCCCGCGGACGCGGGGATGAGCCCAGCGCGATCGCCGTGTTCGCTCGTGTCGCAGGGTGCTCCCCGCGGACGCGGGGATGAGCCCCGAACGCGCCGACAAGCACCGTGCCCGCCGCGGTGCTCCCCGCGGACGCGGGGATGAGCCCTGCACCACCGGAACACGACCCAGATTGTGACGGTGCTCCCCGCGGACGCGGGGATGAGCCCCGACCCAGAATCACCATCAGATCCGACACCGGGTGCTCCCCGCGGACGCGGGGATGAGCCCGCCAGCGTGGGGGACGACGCCAGCGTGGGGGGGTGCTCCCCGCGGACGCGGGGATGAGCCCTTGCGGGCGGGTACCGGATCGTCGAGGGGGAAGTGCTCCCCGCGGACGCGGGGATGAGCCCCCACCGGCGGCGTGAACCCCGGCTCCGCGGGAGTGCTCCCCGCGGACGCGGGGATGAGCCCGCAGCCAGCTCGAACAGCGCCGGGCGCAACGCGTGCTCCCCGCGGACGCGGGGATGAGCCCGCTGAACTGGCGAAGATCTTCATCCGAGCCAAGTGCTCCCCGCGGACGCGGGGATGAGCCCGGCGACGTGATGCCACGATCAGCGAGGTCACCGTGCTCCCCGCGGACGCGGGGATGAGCCCGCAGGACGTGGCGGAGGTTCATGTCGCCGTCAGTGCTCCCCGCGGACGCGGGGATGAGCCCATCGCCGCCATCGTCGCCGACATCATCACCGCGCACGGCCGCGTGTGCTCCCCGCGGACGCGGGGATGAGCCCCCGTCGACAGTCCCGGGCTTGCGGTCGGCGCCGTGCTCCCCGCGGACGCGGGGATGAGCCCCGCACATCGCCGCGTGGATGGTGTCGCTCCGGGTGCTCCCCGCGGACGCGGGGATGAGCCCGGCCCATCCGTCTCCATGTCCGTAATCCACGAGTGCTCCCCGCGGACGCGGGGATGAGCCCTCGCCCTCCTCGAGGCCGTCGCGCTCGTCCTCGTGCTCCCCGCGGACGCGGGGATGAGCCCACTGTCGCCGACGTCGGTTGCTCCGGCTGGCGGTGCTCCCCGCGGACGCGGGGATGAGCCCAACCCGCCGGCGCCCAGTGGTCCGAAGCGGAAGTGCTCCCCGCGGACGCGGGGATGAGCCCATGCTCACGCCACCGAAGCTCGAGTTGAGACCGTGCTCCCCGCGGACGCGGGGATGAGCCCGGCGGTGTCATGCCGCTCACGATCGGCGACAGGTGCTCCCCGCGGACGCGGGGATGAGCCCCGATCATGTGCTCGTGTATCACCGCCCGCCGAGTGCTCCCCGCGGACGCGGGGATGAGCCCAGCCCGACCGCCCCGGCGATCGCAACACTGTCGTGCTCCCCGCGGACGCGGGGATGAGCCCGGCGAGCCGATGCCACGTGCGGGTGCCGCCGAGTGCTCCCCGCGGACGCGGGGATGAGCCCTACGGCGAGCTGTCCCGCTGGGCGTATGGCCGGTGCTCCCCGCGGACGCGGGGATGAGCCCCGGCCGCCGCTACCGGGTCGGCGACATCGTCAGTGCTCCCCGCGGACGCGGGGATGAGCCCTGGATCTTGCGCATGTCCCGCTTGGCGTGGGTGTGCTCCCCGCGGACGCGGGGATGAGCCCAGATCGCCGACGAGGATCGTCCCCAGGTTCAGGTGCTCCCCGCGGACGCGGGGATGAGCCCGGCGGCGGCTTGATCCCGGCGCGCTTACGCGCGTGCTCCCCGCGGACGCGGGGATGAGCCCTCGGTGTTGCCCGCATCGACCGACGCCGCCGAGTGCTCCCCGCGGACGCGGGGATGAGCCCATTCGGCGTTGATCGGTGCCATCAACCGGGACGTGCTCCCCGCGGACGCGGGGATGAGCCCTGGACGCCGTACCTGACAGGCAGCATCGCTACGTGCTCCCCGCGGACGCGGGGATGAGCCCTGCAGGAAGAGGTCACGAAGGCAGCGGAGGCGGTGCTCCCCGCGGACGCGGGGATGAGCCCGGAACGGTCCGCCCGGTGTTCGCATACACCGAGTGCTCCCCGCGGACGCGGGGATGAGCCCGTCGTCAAGTACGAGAAGAAGGCGCCGAAGCGGTGCTCCCCGCGGACGCGGGGATGAGCCCCTCGATCTCGTCGGGTTCGTCAGAAGGGTCCGGTGCTCCCCGCGGACGCGGGGATGAGCCCTTCAACCGGGCCGATGGTGTGCTCGGGTCGGAGTGCTCCCCGCGGACGCGGGGATGAGCCCCGCCGACGGTGGTGTCGCCACCGTCCGCGAACGTGCTCCCCGCGGACGCGGGGATGAGCCCTGCGTCATCCCGCACGATGCGCTGTCGACACGGTGCTCCCCGCGGACGCGGGGATGAGCCCCAGATGCTCACCGTGCTCGGGTCTGCGCTCGAGTGCTCCCCGCGGACGCGGGGATGAGCCCAGCTTGTAGGCGTCGGCGAGTGCGGTTGCCTGGTGCTCCCCGCGGACGCGGGGATGAGCCCTCGGCATCACCACCGCCGGAAAGCTGCCGGTAGTGCTCCCCGCGGACGCGGGGATGAGCCCTGATCCACCAGCCGTTCGGCCGGAACATAGGTGTGCTCCCCGCGGACGCGGGGATGAGCCCCGGTCCGCGATATCGGTCGCGGACAGTCCCGCGTGCTCCCCGCGGACGCGGGGATGAGCCCGCCGACGACTCAACGGCAAGAATGACCGCGGCGTGCTCCCCGCGGACGCGGGGATGAGCCCTGACCACCCCGACCGGTGAGAAACGCGTGTACGTGCTCCCCGCGGACGCGGGGATGAGCCTCCGAGGCATCGAAGACGTCGACAACTGCATCAGTGCTCCCCGCGGACGCGGGGATGAGCCCCGGCGGCCCGTCTCCTCCCAAATATCAATCGAGTGCTCCCCGCGGACGCGGGGATGAGCCCTGGTGTGCTTTCACGACGTCGACGGTGGGGACGTGCTCCCCGCGGACGCGGGGATGAGCCCCGCGTTTCCCGAATGACGGTTTTTTCGACAGGGTGCTCCCCGCGGACGCGGGGATGAGCCCGGTGCGCCCTCGAGTCCGGTCGGATCGGTGCGGTGCTCCCCGCGGACGCGGGGATGAGCCCTGCTGGTAGGCGAATAGCACGTTGTCGAACAGGTGCTCCCCGCGGACGCGGGGATGAGCCCGAGGTGCGGGAGTTCCTGCTCGCTCTGCCTGAGTGCTCCCCGCGGACGCGGGGATGAGCCCTCGCCGCTGCGGTGGTGGCGCACCGACGTCGAGTGCTCCCCGCGGACGCGGGGATGAGCCCTGCACAGGATCCACACTGTCCGGGATCGTGATGTGCTCCCCGCGGACGCGGGGATGAGCCCGTCGGCGACGGCACCAGGCCTCGGCCGTGCGCGTGCTCCCCGCGGACGCGGGGATGAGCCCAACCACGCCAGAATCGTCATCGTCGACAACAGGTGCTCCCCGCGGACGCGGGGATGAGCCCGGCTTGCCTGCGTTCGACGGCAACGGAGGTCTGTGCTCCCCGCGGACGCGGGGATGAGCCCCGTATGTAGGAATGCAAACACTTGATGCATAAGTGCTCCCCGCGGACGCGGGGATGAGCCCCACCCGGTCCGACTACAACGGCAACAGAGTTGGTGCTCCCCGCGGACGCGGGGATGAGCCCAACGGCAGCAATACGGGCAGCGGCAGCGGTACGTGCTCCCCGCGGACGCGGGGATGAGCCCATCCCCGAGTTGTACGGCGTGTACCGCAGCGAGTGCTCCCCGCGGACGCGGGGATGAGCCCGGCGCGTTCGTCGCCGGGATATCCGCCTCGAAGTGCTCCCCGCGGACGCGGGGATGAGCCCCAGGTTGACGCGAGTATGTCAACCCGGTTGACGTGCTCCCCGCGGACGCGGGGATGAGCCCACGTACGGCGATCCGGGTGCCGATCCGGTGGAGTGCTCCCCGCGGACGCGGGGATGAGCCCCCGAGCGACGGATGCTCGGCGATCGCCCGCGGGTGCTCCCCGCGGACGCGGGGATGAGCCCCTGGTACGCGGTCGCCGCAGTCAGACCCGACAGTGCTCCCCGCGGACGCGGGGATGAGCCCACCAACAGGCGATGCAGCAACGTCAACACCAGGTGCTCCCCGCGGACGCGGGGATGAGCCCAGCACGACGTCCGGGAACACGCCGCAACTCGTGTGCTCCCCGCGGACGCGGGGATGAGCCCCCGGGCAGCAGTGCCCGGTAGCGATCGAGGGAGTGCTCCCCGCGGACGCGGGGATGAGCCTCGACGGGACCCACGCCTGCAC
>NZ_JBAQXC010000388.1:0-17043 GCF_049299235.1 Rhodococcus sp. (in: high G+C Gram-positive bacteria)
GCGCCGAACGCGTCGAGCGCCGGAACCGCGATGTCCGGATCCTCGGACATCGCCGCCGGTGTCGCGGCACGCATTGCCGCACCGACCTTGCCGCCCTTCTCACCGCGGCCGATGCTCGTGATCGCGCCGACCAGAACGGCACCGGCGATGTCCGAGGTCCCGTGCACCGCGAGATAGTCGCAGACGACCAGTCCGCCGTAGGACCATCCGAGAAGTACTGCGCCGGTGCAGTTTTCGGCGGTCAGCACCGCCCGCACGTCCGATGCCCACGCGGCCCGGTCGTCGTATCCGTCGGCGGGGGCGTCCGAGTAGCCGTGCCCGCGCAGGTCGACGGCGAGCACCCGGTGTCGACGGGCGAGATCCGCGAGGAGCGGTTCGCCCCAGCACCGCGACGATTGCGCCCATCCGTGCAGCAGCACCAGTGGCCGGGATTCCGGGGCACCGAACGCCCGATACACGATGGATGTGCCGTCGGCACCGAGAACCTCACGCACGCTCATGCCGGTTACGTTAGCCGTGTCCGCAGTCGGATCGCGGTAGCCAGTGCGCAACCGATGAGCCCGGCCGCGATCGCGACCCCGATACCCGCGGACGTACCGGACCGGTCGATGACCTGCCCGACCAGTGCCGATCCGGCAGCGACGCCGACACCGAGACCGGTCACCGTCCAGGTGATGCCCTCGGTGAGCCGTTCGGCCGGCACGACTCGTTCGACGAGCGACATCGCGACGATCATGGTCGGCGAGATCGCCACCCCGGCCAGCAGGTACAGCGCGGCCAGGGCAGGGACGGTACCGGCGAGCAGCAGCGGCCACAGCAGCACCGCGACCGCAGCGCTCGCGATGAGCAGCTGGCGGGTCAGCGGGGCCACCACGTGCCGCGCCCCGAAAACGAGCCCGCTCACGGCGGACCCGGTGGCGAACATCGCGAGGACGAACGTCGCGGCACCGGCCGCGTCGCGGTCGGCGGTGAATGCGACACCGACGACGTCGATGACCCCGAAGATCGTTCCCATCGCGACCATCACGCCGGTCAGGGCGATCAGGACGGAACTGCGCAGCGCACCGCGGTGCCGACGGTCTGCCGCCGCCTGCACGGGCGGTTCGGTGCGCCGCTGGACGGCGAGAGCCACGGTGCCGACCAGCAGCAACAGCGCACCCAGCAGTGGTCCCGCCTCCGGGAACAGTGCGACGCTCAGCCCCACCGACAGCACCGGGCCGACGATGAAGCACACCTCGTCGATCACCGCTTCCAGCGCGAATGCGGTCCGCAATCGTCCGGTGCCGCGGTACAACTCGGTCCAGCGGGCCCGGACCATCGCGCCGATCGTCGGCATGAGCCCGGCGGGAATCGCACACAGGAACAGCAGCACGGTCGGCGCCTCGAGCCGGACCGCGGCGAGCATCGCGGCGGTGGCAGCGGCGCTGATCGCGGCCGCGGCGGGCAGCACCCGGTACTGGCCGTACCGATCGGCCGCGCGAGAGACGAGCGGCGTGAGGGCCGCGTAGGACAGAGCGAACACTGCCGACAACGCACCGCCGAGGCCGTAGTCGCCGCGCAGCTGCGAGAACATGGTGACGATGCCGATCCCCACCATCGCGATCGGCAGGCGTGCGACGAATCCGGCGAGGCAGAACGCGGCCGCGCCGGGCGCCGCGAACAGTGCGCGATAGGAACTGCCCGCTGTCGGTGGCACGGTGCACGCCTCTCCTGGAGCGCCGGTGACGGTGTTCGGTGTCACGGTGTCGGTGGTCCGTGTCAGCATGCACGCTATGGGTGTTCTGGTCTGCTTTCACGCACATCCCGACGACGAGGTGTTCACCACCGGGGGTGTGATGCGCCTGGCGGCCGACGCCGGGCACCGGGTCGTGCTGGTGGTCGCGACGGACGGTGCGGCCGGCGAAGTACCGGCGGGTCTGCTGCGGCCCGGCGAGTCGCTCGCGGCGCGTCGGCGGATCGAGGTGCAGCGGTCGGCCGACGCACTCGGGGTTTCCCGGATCGTCCCCCTCGGCTACGCCGACTCCGGGATGGCCGGGACTCCGGAGAACGCGAACCCGGCGGCGTTCTGCAACGTCGACGTCGATGCGGCGGCCCGCCGGCTGGCGTCGGTGCTGGACGAGGAGGGTGCCGACGTCGTCACGATCTACGACCCGAACGGCGGGTACGGGCATCCCGATCATGTGCAGGTGCATCACGTCGGGCTGCGCGCCACCGAGCTGGTCGGTCACGAGGCGGTGTACGAATCGGCGTTGAACCGCGATCATCTGCGGCGCATGATCGCGGCCGATCCGCGGATGTCCGAAGAGCGGACACCCCCGGATCTCGATTCGCTCGGTCTTCCCGAATCGGAGTTGACGACCGCCGTCGACGTATCGACGACAATGGCCGCCAAACGCGCCGCGATGGAGGCGCATGCGTCGCAGATCGGCGATTTCGGCCCGATGCTGTCGATGCCGGACGAGATGCTGCGGGCGGCGTTCGGGTCCGAGTGGTTCCGCCGGCACGGCGGAGCACCCGGCGCGCTCGAGACGGCACTGCCGTTGTAGGTGGCCCGGTGCGCTCAGCCCAGCGACCGCCGCATCGACCCGATCGGATCCGCATACAGCGCACTCAGCGACACCACACCGGCAGCGTGCGCCTGTACCCGATTGCCGAATCCGGTGATCCGAACGTCCTTGCGCGGCAAGTTCGATGCCCTCGCGAATGCTTCGGCGACATGCGGCACCCCGGCGCGGTACTCGGTGAATGCCTGGCCGCCGAGCGTGACGCGGTCGGGGTTGACCACGTCGCGGAGCATTGCGACGGTGCGTCCGAGGACGGTCGCGCGGTCGACGAGGATCTCGTGCGCCGGCACCGAACCTTCACGGGCGAGGGCGTAGAGCGCGCCGATCTCCGGGTCCTCGACGTCGGGGAACAGCCCCGCCTCCCGTGCCCGCAGCAGCACCGATCGATCGCTGACGGTGGCGTCGAGGCAGCCGGTCGCGCCGCACGAGCACACCGCCGCCGAACCGGTCGGCAGGTGCGCGATCGATCCGGGACCGCCCTGCGGGGTATGCACACGACCGTCGAAAGTCATGGCGATACCGGTTGTTTCGCGAGCATAGAAGTACAGTCCGGTGCCCTTGAGTTCTGCCGAGTCCCGTTCGGGCGTGAGCAAGAGCTCCGAGGCCGCCATCGCCTCGACGTGCGCGGCGACCGACACCGGCAGTCCCATGCCTCGGCCGATGATCGCACCGACCCGAGCGCCCTTCCAGCGCAGGCGCGGATGGTCGACGACACCGGTCGCCGAGTCGACGAGACCACCGAGCGCGACCCCGACCCACAGCGGCGTACGGCGATGCCAGCGCGACGCGAACGCCCGAGCGCTCGCGGTGATCGACCCGAGCGCAATACTCGGATCACTTGTGGGAGTAGGGATTTCTACGCCACCGAGAATGCGACCGCGCAGATCCGCGGCGACGATGCCGGTGACGACGGCACCGATGTGGATACCGATCGTCAGATACGGTTCGTGGTCGACCTCGAACGGGACGCGGGGACGTCCGATGGCGCCGGATGCCACCAGATCGGCGCGTTCACGGAGCACTCCGGCCGAGAGCAGAGACGTCACCTGGCGGTTGACGGTGGCAATGCTCAGACCGGTGGCTTTTGCCGCGACATCACGGGACACCGGGCCGCGGGCCGCGGCGATGCGGAACACCGACGGCGCGGCGCCGTCGGCGATGCGCAGGTCCGGCGCGATGATCTGCACCCGCTCGGCGGTGCGGGTCCGGGCCGAAACACGGGCGGGCTGGGCACGGAGGGGTTGGGCACGGGTGGGTTGGGCACGGGTGGGTTGGGCACGAGCAGACGGGGTGATGAGCAGGGAAGTCGACACAGATGGAATCCTCGGGATACGGCCCGGCGGGCCGGCGAGACGGGTCATGATCGCGCCGGACCACCGTGATGTGCGCACACACCATCGAGTGGTCGATCAAGAGAGGCCGGAGCAGACTCGGGCCAGGCGCGAAACTAGATGACGGCACCGTGCGGACGACAACAAAGTTCCCGTGCCAGAGGCAGGCGCGAGCCGAGCGCGACGGTCACGTACGTGACCCGCGGGGCGAAGTGGCGGCCTGCTGACATGCCGACGAACATAACGCGCCCGGACGCGACTGTCCAATTCAGGCCGTGACGGTAGGAAATTGTCTGCCGGGCCGTCGCCCGAATCACGCTGAGCCGAAGACTACTCACCCCTCGGACGCGGTGATTGCATGGGGATGTCCACCACTTCATCGCGAAAGGTCTTTCATGTCGGTCGATTTCGCTACTTCCGCTGCCATCTCTCCCGTCACCGTTAGCGTCGACAAGCTGGGCGCGCATCTGGGTGCCCGCATCGACGGCATCCGGCTCGGCGGCAACCTCGATCCCGCGACCGTCTCGTTGATCCGCCGCGCGATCGGCGAACACAAGGTCGTCTTCTTCCGAGATCAGGGGCATCTGGACGACGAGGCGCAGTACGCGTTCGCGGAACTGCTCGGAACCCCGACGACCGCGCATCCGACCGTGAAGTCACATGGTGTCCGGATTCTGCCGATCGACTCCGACTACGGCAAGGCCAACAGTTGGCACACCGATGTCTCGTTCGTCGACCGCATCCCGAAAGCGTCGATCCTGCGCGCGGTGACCCTGCCCGGGTACGGCGGCTCCACGGTGTGGGCATCCGGGGTCGCCGCCTACGACGGACTGCCCGCGCCGTTGAAGTCGCTCGTGGACAACCTGTGGGCCGTCCACACGAACGTCTACGACTACGCCGCGGAGAGCGCCGAACGCGCCGCCGCCGACGCGTCCGCCGAGTACCGCGCCGAGTTCCGGTCCGAACTGTTCGAAACCGAGCATCCGGTCGTGCGGGTGCATCCGGAGACGGGTGAACGCTCGTTGCTGCTCGGCCACTTCGTCAAGAACTTCGTGGGGTTGAGCGGCAACCAGTCGCACGCGCTGTTCCGTGTGCTGCAGGAACACCACCAGAAGCTCGAGTACACCACCCGCTGGAACTGGCAGTCGGGTGACGTCGCAATCTGGGACAACCGCGCCACCCAGCACTACGCGGTCGCCGACTACGACGAGCAGTACCGTCGCCTGCACCGCGTCACCCTCGCCGGGGACGTCCCGGTGAACATCCACGGCGAACGCAGCCGTTCGATCACCGGTGACGCCGGCGAATATTCGATCGTCGAGGCCGGCTCGGTGTCCGCATAGTGCCACTTCCGTGATGCCGTGCCCCGCTTCTCGCCCGGCCTAGGATCGGGGCATGACCAACTCCCCGAACCCCAGTGTCCCGAACCCCCGCATCGCCGATTCCCGGGTCGCCGTCGTCACCGGGGCCTCGTCCGGTATCGGCGAGGCCACCGCCCGCACGCTCGCCGCGCAGGGCTATCACGTCGTCGTCGGCGCCCGGCGCCTCGACCGACTCGAGAAGCTCGCCGCCGAAATCGGGGGCACCGCACTCGAACTGGACGTCACCGACGAGGATTCGGTGACCGCGTTCGCCACGGTGCTTCCGCGGGTGGACGTGCTGGTCAACAATGCCGGTGGCGCGAAGGGGCTGGCGATGGTCGCCGAGGCCGACGAGGACGACTGGCGCTGGATGTGGGAGACGAATGTCATCGGCACCATGCGGGTGACGAAGGCACTGCTGCCCAAGCTGATCGACTCCGGCGACGGCCTGATCGTGACGATCACCTCGGTCGCCGCACTCGAGGCATACGACAACGGGTCCGGGTACACCACCGCCAAGCACGCCCAGGCAGTGGTGCACCGGACCCTGCGCGGCGAATTGCTCGGCAAACCCGTTCGGCTCACCGAGATCGCGCCCGGCGCCGTCGAAACCGAATTTTCGCTCGTCCGGTTCGACGGTGATCGGGAACGCGCCGACAAGGTGTACGAGGGCATCACCCCGCTCGTCGCGCAGGACATCGCCGAGATCATCGGATTCGTCGCGTCCCGTCCGTCGCACGTGAACCTCGATCAGATCGTCGTCAAACCTCGCGATCAGGCGAGTGCAGGCCGGTTCCATCGCTCGAGCAACTAGCCTCGGGAAGTATGCAGCAGCACCGCCTGTCGCCCGGCCCGCTGCTCGACGACCGTGGTCGCCTCGAGCAGGCCGGTTGGGCCGCCGCCGAGATCCGCTCCTACGACCGGACCCGAATCTCGGCATCCCGGCTTCGGATCAAAGAGTGGGACTACTACTGCCTGATCTCCGATCCACCGGTCTCCGATCGTTCGGGCACCGATCCGTCGGGCACCGCCGGCCCGGTCGGTCTCGCCGTGACGGTCGCCGACAACGGCTATCTGGGATTGGTGGGGGTGAGCTGGCTGGATCTGGCCGCGGGCACGGAGGTCACCGAGAACAAGCTGATTCCGTTCCCGCTCGGCCGCATGCGGATGCCGTCGACCGCCGATGCCGGGGACGTCGTCGTGCACCGGGGTGCGGTGCGGGTCGAGTTCCGGCACGAGACCGGGCGGCGACGCCTGATCATCGACCATCCCGGTTTCGATGCCGGACGCGGACTGTCCGGGGAACTGCTGCTCGAGAGCCCAGCCGACGACCGCATGGTCATCGCGACGCCGTTCCCGCGGGCGTCGAAGGCGTTCTACTACAACCAGAAGATCAACTGTCTGCCCGCCGCGGGCACGGTCACCGTCCGCGGTGTCCGGCACGAATTCGACGGTGCATCCGCATTCGCCGTCCTGGACTGGGGTCGCGGCGTGTGGACATACGACAACACCTGGTATTGGGGATCGGCATCGGGCCTGCACGAGGGCACCCGATTCGGATTCAACATCGGGTACGGCTTCGGCGACACCACCGCCGCCACCGAGAACATGCTGTTCCACGACGGGGTCGCGCACAAACTCGACCGTGTCCATTTCCACCGCCCGCACGGCACGTTCGACGGTGGGCCGTGGCGGTTCACGAGCAGCGACAGTCGCTTCGAGATGGATTTCGAGCCGATCGTCGATCGCGCAGCGGACGTCAACGCGCTCGCGGTGCGGTCCACCCAGCATCAGGTGTTCGGACGCTACAGCGGGCACGTCCTGCTCGACGACGGCACCCGCCTCGAGGTCGAGAACCTCCTCGGTTTCGCGGAGGAGGTTCGAAACCGCTGGTAGACCCGCCCGGCGCTTCTACAGTGCGGCGCTTCTACAGTACGGACATGGACTGCCAGGTCGGCCAGTCCACCGCCCAGTCCCACAGGTCACCGTCCGCCTCGGACAGGTCGATGGTGGTGCCGCTGACCTCCACCGGGTCCCCGTACATCGCGATCGCGAAGTACTCCTGGGCGTCGGCCATCGACAAGTTGATGCAGCCGTTGGTGACGTTGGACGCGCCCTGCTGACCGGTGGTGAGCGGATTCGCGTGGATGAATTCGCCGTTGTTGGAGATCCGCACCGCCCAGCGTTCACGCACGTTCTCGTAGTACGGCGGGTTCGACATGAGGAAATCCTCGTGCTTTTCGGTGACGACGTGAATGCCGCTGCGGGTGACGTTGCGGGGTTCGTTGCCTTCGCCGTAGCTGACCGGGATGTCCATGACGATCTGGCCGTCGCGCACCACCTGCATGCGGTGGCTCTGCGCGTTCGCGACAACGACCTGGCTGCGTCCGATGGTGAAGTCGAGGGTCAGATCCTCCGCGCCGTACGCGCCGTTCCCGTAGGCCAGTCCGTAGAGTCGCGCATCCAGACTCACCGTCGTGCCCGGCGTCCAATACTGCCGGGGCCGCCAGTGGGCGCGGGCGCCACCGTTGTCGTCGGGCAGCCACGCCCACGCACCTTCGGTCGGCGGATTCGTGGTGACGACGAGGGCTTTTTCGACGGCAGCCTTGTCCTCGACGCGGCCGTCGAACTGCACGATGATCGGTGCGGCGACACCCACTTCCTGGCCGTCGCCGATGTTGAGGGTCGCGCCGATCACCTCGTCGGGCGCGACTGTGGAGAACGTGCCGTCCACCGCGACCTCGTCGCCGTTCACCGCGACCGCGGTACCCGACCATGCGTAGCTCTGCCCGTAGCCGAGGACTTCCCCGGCGGTGTAGCTGTGGCCGTCGGGGGCGAGGGTTCCGGCGACGACAACACCCGAATCGCTGTTCGTCAGCGCGACATCCCGGAGGGTGCCGTCGGATGCGGTCACCGAGACCGGGGTGGTCGGGTCGACGTCGGTGGCGCCGTCCGACGGGGTCATCGTGACCGCGACGACCGGTTCCGGGTCGCCGACGATCGGCCCCGCACCCGACGAGCAGGCCGCGAGCAACGCGACCATGCCCACACACCAGAGCCACACCAACTGTTTTGTCCGTTTACGCAGGTCGTGCACGCTTCCCACGGTACGCGCGGGCCTGCTGTGACTCAGATCGAGCAGTTCACCGGCACCGGTTCCGGTTCGAGCCGCACCCCGAACGCGTCGCGCACGCCGTCCCGCACCTGCCGGGCCAGCGCCACCAGGTCCGCGGTGCGTGCGCTCCCCCGGTTGGTGAGGGCGAGCGTGTGTTTCGTCGACAGCCGCGCCGGGGCGCCGTCCGACGGGAATCCCCTGCCGAACCCGGCGCGTTCGATGAGCCAACCGGCGGACAGTTTCGTACCGCCCTCGGCGGGGAACTGCGGCACCCGCACATCCGTGCCGACCCGGCCGGCGATCGCCGCGAGCACTGCCGGTAGTGCGTCGTCGGGGACCACCGGATTGGTGAAGAACGAGCCGGCGCTCCACGTGTCGTGGTCGGCCGCGTCGAGAACCATGCCCTTGCCGCGGCGCAACGCCAGGACCTGCTCCCGGACGTCCGCGGCCGGCCGGCGTTCCCCCTCGTCCGCACCGAGTGCAGCAGCGAGTTCCCGGTAGCCCAGCGGCGCGCTCGACCCGTCGGGCCGCACGTCGAGTTCGATGTCGACGACGAGTGCCGCGTCGGAATGCTTGAGCACGCTCGTCCGGTAACCGAGGTGCAACTCCTGCGGACCGACCCAGCCGACGTCGCCGGTGCGGCGGTCGAGCAGCCGCACCCGGCGCAACACCGAACCGACCTCGACGCCGTACGCCCCGACGTTCTGCACGGGGGTCGCGCCGGCGGACCCGGGGATCCCGGACAGTGCTTCGAGGCCACCGCGCCCGGCGGCGACGGTCGTCGCGACGACGTCGTCCCACACCGCGCCGGCCTCGGCACGCACCCGATCGGCATCCAGCTCGATTCCGGCGGTCGCCACCTTCACCACGACGCCGTCGAATCCGGCGTCGCCGACGACGAGGTTGGAGCCGCCCGCCAGGATCAGCGTCGGCACGTTGCCGGCGTCGAGCAGACGCACGACGTCGACGAGAACATCGGTCGTGGTGCACTCGGCGAGGATGCGGGCGGGCCCGCCGAGCCGCAGTGTCGTCAGGGTCGACAGCGGCACCTGTTCGGACACCGTGGCTCCCGCGTCGGCGAGCCGGTACGTAATACGTGGATCGGGCACCCGCAAACGGTAGCGTGACGGTCCATGGCTACCCCTATCGACCATTCCGCGCACTACGAGTTCCCCGCGGCGACCGTGCACGCGGCGCTCGTCGACCCGGAATATTGGCGTGCGCGGCTGGCGGAGGTCGGCGGCCCCGGTGCCGCCATCGACACCGTCTCGACCGGCACCGGAACGATCGATCTGCGGATGACGCAGGCCATCGCCGCCGAACATCTGCCGAGCGTGGTCACCAACATCCGACCCGGCGATCTGGTCATTCACCGGCACGAATCGTGGGAACCGCTCGCCGGGGACCGGGCTCGCGGCCGGTTCTCCGCCGGTGTCGACGGAATGCCGGGCAAGGTCGAGGGCACCTTCACGCTCGCGCCCGGCCGGACCGGGACGATCGTCGAGATCGACGGCGAGATCGAGGTGAAGATCCCGTTCCTGGGCGGCAAGATCGAGGGCTTGATCATCGACCAGCTCGTCGAACTGTTCGACGCCGAGCAGGAGTTCACCGCCGGGTGGCTGGGCCGATCCGGTTCCTGACGAGTTCGACCCGACCACGGTGAACCGGTAGCCTGGCGCGCTATGGCACGGCGTATGGACTACTCTGCCCGCTTCCCGTATCCGGCGGAGCGGGTGTATGCGGCGCTGCGCGATCCGGCGCACTGGGAAGCCCGGATGGTGGAGATGCGCAAGTATTCGCAGAACCACGTCGAGTCGTTCGAGGTCACCGATTCCGGGGTCGCGCTGGTACTGCACCACATCCTGCCCCGGTCCGAACTGCCGGAGATCGCCCGGGCGGTGATGACGAAGGACATGGTCATCACCCGTACCGAGTCCTACGGCGCGTTCGACGGTAGCGCCACCGGCCGGTACGAGGCGTCGATTCCCGCCGGTCCGGGCAGCCTCACCGGGGTGATGGAACTGTTCTCCCACGACGACGGCTGCACGCTGCGCACCACGTCGGAAGCCAAGGTGTACCTGCCGTTCGTCGGCGGCAAGCTCGAAGAGCTGATGTTGCAGAATCTCGTCGACCTGTTCCGCACCGAAGCGGAGATCACGGCCGGCTGGCTGGCCCGGCAGTAGACCGGTCCCGATCGTGCGAGCGCAACGCCCGGAAGGTGTCGTCACCCGCGGCACCACCGGCATCAACCGACTGCGACGCAGTGACCGCTGGATCGTGCATCATCGAGATATCGGTCGTGCCCTGCAGTCGGCGGCGGACCCGTTGGTCGTCGACCTCGGCTACGGCGCGATGCCGGTGACGACCCTGGAACTGGCATCACGGCTGCGCACGGTACGGCCCGATGTGCGGATGGTCGGTCTCGAGATCGACCCGGAGCGGGTGGTTCCCGGCCGCGACGGGGTCCGTTTCGCGCGCGGCGGCTTCGAACTGGCCGGGCTGAAACCGGTGCTGCTCCGCGCGTTCAACGTGCTGCGGCAGTACCCGGAGGACGCGGTCGCGCCGGTATGGGAGCGGCTGCGGTCGGGGCTGGCCCCCGGCGGTGTGCTCGTCGACGGGACGTGCGACGAACTGGGCAGGCGCTGCGCGTGGGTGCTGCTGGACCGGGACGGTCCGCGCACATTGACGCTGGCGTGGAGCCCGTTCCACGTCGAGACGCCGTCGGATCTGGCGGAGCGACTCCCGAAGGCCCTGATTCACCGCAACGTTCCCGGCGAACGGATCCACGATCTGTTGCAGTCCGCGGATCGGGCGTGGGCGACTGCGGCGCCGCACGCCGCGTTCGGGCCGCGCATCCGGTGGCGGGCCACCCTGGATCTGCTCCGTGCGCAAGGCATTCCGATCACACCACAGCGGCACCGGCTGCGTGACTGTGTCCTGACCGTGCCGTGGTCCGCGGTCGCACCGGCGTAAGTGCGCTTCGCGCCCGTGTGCCTTTTGGGCCCCTGGAGGGGCCCAAAAGGCACACGGGTCAGCCGGCGGCGAGCAATGCCAGTTCGATGCGATCGGCGACCGCGGCGGGCTGATTCGCCACCGCCGCATGCAACTGGTCGGAACTGACGCGACCGATCGCGATCGCATCGCCGACGAGTTCGTCGAGAACTTCCTGGGACACACCGCCGGCAGCGAGATCGACGGCGGTGCGCGCGGGGGTGGTCACGCGGAAGCACCCGACCATCTCGAAGTCCTCGACCGACAGCGCCCGATGATGCAGCGCAAGCCGATTGCTCGGCACGGTGCGCTGGTCGAGCGTCGACAGATGCACGAACCGCGGTTGCAGGTGCCCCATCGCGTGCAGTTCCGCGGCGCTCTGGTGCGACACCACCGCGGCACCCTCGTACCATGCGCACCACTGGGCGAACTCGTCGAACTTCGTGTGGGGACTCTCGGCGAGCCGGAACAGTTCGTTTTCGATGCGCATCCACAGCCCCGCATCGATACGCGCGTCAAACGCGTCCGCGTCGATGCCGTGCCCGACCGCTTGCCTGGAGGTGAAAAATCCGGCCTGCGTCATCGCGAGTCGGCGCAGCTTCTCGTCCGCGTCGGCCCGCCCGGAGGCCCCGTACCCAGATCCCGTCCAACTCGTCATGCCGCCAACAGTACCGAAGAATTGTGTCCCAGCTCACAAATTCGGATGGCGCGTTGCCGCGCGCGGCTCAGAAGATCCTCAGAGTTGTCCGAAACAATCGGCTCATGTCGAACTCGAAGCGCTCCACCCTCGCCACCGTCGCCGCTGTGGTCGTCGTCGCGCTCGTCGCAGTGCTCGTCGGCGTCGAGGTCTATGCCCGCAACCGGGCGACGACATGCCTTGCACAGTCGCTCGAATCCGAACTGGGAACCGGCGTCGACGTCGACCTCAGTTGGAAACCGGTGCTCCTGCAACTGATCGACAAGAAGGTTCCGTCGGTGACGCTGACGAGCGACGACAGCGCGTTCGGCCCGGCACAGGGGATGACCGTGCACGCGGTGGCGAAGGACGTCGACCTGAACGCGACCGCCGACACCGCGGGCACGATCGGCAGCTCCCGCGCGGAGGTGGTGTGGCCCGCGAGCGGAATCCTCGCGACCGTCCAAAGTCAGGGACTCGGCACTCTCGTCAGTGCCGTCACCCCGGACGCCGCCGCCGGAACGCTGTCGTTCACGGTCGCGGGCAGTCTCGCCGAGTTCACCGTGCGCCCGGTCGCGCAGGGCGGTGTCGTCACGGTCGAGACCGTCGACGCATCCGTGCTGGGCATCGGTCTGCCGACCGCGCTGGTCGACGGTGTCGTGGACATTCTCGCGACCGGTTTGCAGCAATATCCGCTCGGTATGCAGGCCACCGCGGTTTCGGTCGACGACAACGGGGTGAACCTGACCCTGGAGGGCGGCAGCTTCACGATGCCTCGCCCGCAGGAGAATGCGCAGCAGCAGACCTGCAGTCTGATCTGATCGTCGGCCGGTGCCCCGGAGTCAGCCCGGCAGACCGTCGAGCACCGCACGCGACGACGACAGACCGAGCCGGGTGGCTCCGGCGGCGATCATGTCCAGTGCCGCCGCGGCCGTGCGAATTCCGCCGCTGGCCTTGACGCCGAGCCTGCCGCCGACGGTGTCGGCCATGAGCCGCACCGCATGCGCCGACGCACCGCCCGCCGGGTGGAAGCCGGTCGATGTCTTCACGAAATCGGCGCCGGCACGTTCGGCGGCACGGCACGCTTCGACGATCGCGTCGTCGGACAGCACGGCGGATTCGATGATCACCTTGAGCACGGGATCGAACCCGATCGCCTCGCGGACGGTGAGAATGTCGGCGAGCACCGCGTTCCAGTCCCCCGCGACCGCCGCCCCGAGGTCGATGACCATGTCCACTTCCCGGGCACCCTGTTCGACGGCGAGCCGCGCCTCCGCCCCCTTGACCAGCGAATGATGCTTACCCGACGGAAATCCCACCACCGTCGCGACGGTGACACCGTCGGCGCGCAGCGGCAGCATCGACGGTGACACACACACCGCGAGCACGCCGAGTTCGATCGCCTCGTCCACCAGGGCCCGGACATCGGCGGTGGATGCCTCCGGTTTGAGCAGGGTGTGATCGATCATCGCGGCGACCTGGGCGCGGGTGGGTGCGGTGTCCGGCATGCCGCCAGCCTTCCACAGTGCCGCCGACCTTCCGCAGTGCCGCCGACCTTCCACAGTGCCGCCGACCTTCCACACTGTCGAACCCCGGTCCCGCCGGCAGCGCGGCAGGATGGTCGGCATGCTGATCCGACGCGAAGTGCCCACCGACGTCGACACGATCGCCGACATACATCGTCGTGCGTTCACGCCCACCACTCCGCCGGGTACGGACCCCGCCGAACCGGGCCTGGTTGCGGCGCTGCGGGCCGACGCCGCATGGATTCCGGCATTGTCGCTGGTCGCCGAGGATCGCGACGGCACCGTCGTCGGTCACGTCGTCGCGACCCGCGGCACCGTCGATTCCACTCCCGCGCTGGGGCTCGGGCCGCTCGGCGTCGATCCCGACCGGCAACGCGACGGCGTCGGCTCGGCCCTCATGCATGCTGTGCTCGGGGCCGCCGACGCACTCGACGAATCGCTCGTGGTGCTGCTCGGCCATCTCGACTACTACCCGCGGTTCGGGTTCGTCCCCGCCGCCGAACTGGGCATCGCCCCCGATGTGCCGGAGTGGACACCGCACTTCCAGGCCCGGGCGCTGACGGCGCACCGCGCCGACGTGACGGGCCTGTTCCTGTACGCCCCACCGTTCTACGAGATCGGCTAGCGTTCGGGGATGCCTGATCCGATCGACGAAGTGGCGCGCACGTTCGACGATGCGAGCGGCCGGTTCGACTGTTTGACCGCGACGGTGTGGGGACCGGCCGGGCAGTCCCTCGTGTTCGCGCTCGGGCTGCACCCGGGCGACACCGTTCTCGATGTGTGCTGCGGCGCCGGGTCGTCGGCGTTGCCCGCGGCCGCTGCCGTCGGACCGGGCGGGCGGGTCCACGCCGTCGACGTCGCCGCGGACCTGCTCGAACTCGGCCGGCTGACCGCCGAGGACCGCGCGCTGAAGAACATCGATTTCGTGTGTGGCGACGCCACCGTGTGGGAACCACCGTCGTCGGTGCCCGACGCCGGATACGACGCGCTCGCCGTGTCGTACGGGGTGTTCTTCCTGCCGCACATGGACGCGAGCTTCGCGCGGCTCGTCGGACTGGTCCGGCACGGCGGGCGGGTCGGGGTGACGGTGTGGCGGGCCGGTGCGATGGCGGAGTTCACGGCGCTGGTGTTCGACGTCGCCGCCCGCTACTCCCCCGCGGTCGCCGACTGGTTGTCGCTGCGCGAGCGCACCCCGCTGCACCTCATCGACACCCCGGAAACCCTGTCCGGGTGGCTCGCCGCGGCGGGTTGCCATTCGGTCGAGGTGGCCGTGATGTCGAATCTGCTGCCCGCGACCGAGGAACTGTGCTGGAACCTGGTGGTGGGCACGGGCTTACGGGGCGTGCTCACCAGACTCGACGAGCAGGTGGTCGAGGCGATCCGCCGCGACCTGATGGCTGAGGTCACCGAACGGGGCGTGCACACGATCGATGCGACCACCCTCGTCGGCACCGCGACCGTGCGCCGGCCCCTGGCCACTGTGTGACCGGCCCCCGGCCACTGTGCGACTGTCTCCGGCAGGCGTCCGACCGCCGGCCCGACCGCACCTGAGACAATCAGCAGCATGACCGCTGCTTCGACCGACGACCGTCGCTACGTCCTGACCCTCGGCTGCCCGGACACCACCGGCATCGTGGCCCGGATCGCCACCTTCCTCGCCGAGGTGGGCGGTTCCATTGTCGAGGCCGCCTACCACGCCGACCAGGACAGCGGCTGGTTCTTCACGCGGCAGGCGGTGCGCGCGTCGTCCATCCCGTTCGGGATCGACGAGTTGCGGGAGAAGTTCGCGGTCGTCGCCGAACAGATCGGCCCGGACACCGAGTGGACACTGTCGGACACCGGAGAGACGAAACGCGTCGTGCTACTGGTGAGCAAGGAAGCGCATTGTCTGCACGACATCCTGGGCCGGGTCGCGGCGGGCGAGCTGAAGGCGGAGATCTGCGCGGTCGTCGGCAACCATCCGGAGTTGGAAACGGTCGCGCGGCGGCACGGTATCGATTATCACTACGTGTCGTTTCCGAAGGATCCCGCCGAGCGCGGACCGGCGTTCGAGCAGGTTCGCAAACTCGTCGACGTGCACGATCCCCATGCGGTGGTGCTCGCCCGGTTCATGCAGGTCCTGCCCGCCGAATTGTGCGAGCACTGGGCCGGGCGCGCGCTCAACATCCACCACAGTTTCCTGCCGTCGTTCATCGGCGCGCGCCCCTACCATCAGGCGTTCACCCGCGGCGTGAAACTCATTGGTGCGACCTGCCACTACGTCACCGCCGAGCTCGATGCCGGCCCGATCATCGAGCAGGACGTGATCCGGGTCGGTCACGGCGACACGGTCAGCGACATGGTCCGCCAGGGGCGCGACGTCGAGAAGCTCGTGCTGGCGCGCGGTCTGCGCTGGCATCTCGAGGATCGGGTGCTGGTGCACGGTCGCAAGACAGTGGTGTTCAGCTGATCGGTCGGTGTCGGCTCACCGGTCATGCGACGACCGTGACGGTGCGACTGTGCAATCCGGTGGCACCGTCCGGCACCGGCGGTCGCCGCTGCTCGTCTTGCACCACCCCGCCGCCGTCGATCGCGCGGACCTCGAGCGTGTGAGTGCCCGGATTCGCGTCCCACACCCACCGCCACTGGCGCCAGGTGTCCGTCGAATACTCGGTGGCCGGTTCGGTGTCCTGCCAGGAGCCTCCGTCGACGCGGACCTGCACCCGGCCGATCCCGCGGTGCTGCGCCCATGCGGTGCCTGCCACGACGACGGGCCCCGCCGTGAGCTGGGCGAACGCCGCCGGCACGTCGATCCGCGATGCGGTGCGGATGGGTGCCTGCGCCGCCCAGTCGCGTCGGGTCCAGTAGGCCTGTGCGCGGTCGAACCGGGTCAATTCCCAGTCGACGACCCATTTCGTCGCCGAAACGTAGCCGTAGAGTCCGGGCACCACCTGCCGTGCCGGATAGCCGTGTTCGAACGGGAGCGGTTCACCGTTCATGCCGACGGCGAGGAGCGCGTCGCGACCGTCGCGTAGTGCCGCGACCGGGGTTCCGACGGTGAATCCGTCCACGCTGGTGGACAGCAGCATGTCCGCGTCGGATCGCACCCCGGCACGGTCGAGGATGTCGACCATCCGGTATCCGGTCCAGGCGGCGTTGCCGGCAAGATTGCCGCCGACCTCGTTCGACACGCAGGTCAACGTCACCACCCGTTCGACCGCGTCGAAGTCGGCGAGATCGTCCCAGCTCAGGACGATCTCGCGGTCCACCATGCCATGGATGCGCAGGCGCCACTCCGCGGTGGTGAGGCGCGGCACCCGCAGCGCGGTGTCGATCCGGTAGAAGTCGCGGTTCGGCGTGATGAACGGGGTGGCGCCGGGAACAGCACGCGGCCCGGCCGTCAGGTCGGCGCCGGGCGGAACGCCCGGTGCCGTGTCGGCGGCAACCGGCACCCGGAACCGGCTGCGATCTTCGGGGACCCGCGCCAGCCACCCGGCGAC
>NZ_JBAQXC010000389.1:0-23237 GCF_049299235.1 Rhodococcus sp. (in: high G+C Gram-positive bacteria)
CGCGAGCGGCCCGTCCGGGACACCTGATCCGGCCGGGCCGGCTCCTGATGTCATCGCAGTATGGCGGTCAGTACAGCTCGGGCTGTGGCTTCCACGTCGACACCGCCCAGATGACCACGATGTCGAGTGCGATGATCAGGATCGACCACCACGGGTAGTACGGCAGCCACAGGAAGTTCGCGATGATCGACAGCGCGGCGATGATGACCGCGGAGACCCGCGCCCACGTTTGCCCCGCCATCAACGCGATACCGACGATGACCATGAGGACACCGAGAACAATGTGAATCCAGCCCCACGAGGTGAAGTCCAGTTTGTAGACGTACTCGATCCCCCGCACGAACACTTCGTCCTCTGCCACAGCGGCGATGCCTTGGAAGAAGGAGATGATGCCGAGTGTCACGAGGATCACCGCGGCTCCGATGGAGGTTCCCGCGGCGATCCCCTGTTTGACGCCGGAGTCCCCCTGCTCAGCACGCACATCTTCGGACATGACAGTCCCTTTCGTGAAGTGAGTGGTACCGGTAGTATGCGCGGCTCTACACCCTCCCGATGGGCTTTTTCGACTACCTTTGTCCGAAGTTCACCGATACGGATACCGGACGCGGCTTCGATCGGAATTGCGCCGAGCGGCACGGGCTGTCGACGTCGAGCCCCTGCCAGCAGAAACACGGCGGTTGCCGGCGCGGACGGTCTATCGTCGAGAAGGCCGAGAACGCAGTACCCGTTTCTGACGAAAAGAGACCACCGTGACCGGTACCGAACTCGACGAGATGGGGCCCATCGACTATCTCGTCATCGAATTTCCCGCCGATCGTCCACCGGACGGATCGGCGCTCCCCCAACTGGTGGACCTCGTCGAACGCGGCCTCATCCGCGTTCTTGATCTCGAGTTCGTCCAGAAGGGCGCCGACGGGTCCGTCACCGGCATCGACATCGCCGACGTCGGATTGGAAGGCGACTTCGACGTGACCCTGTTCGCCGAAGCATTCTCCGGACTGATGGACGACACCGACCTCGCCGATGCCGGTGAGGCACTGGAACCCGGATGCTCCGCAGCCATCCTGATCTACGAGAACACCTGGGCGGCGCCATTGGCAACAGCATTGCGCCGCAACGGAGCTCAGCTCGTTGCCTCTGGTCGGATACCGACGCAGAGCATCCTGGCCTCGCTCGACGCCCTCGAATCCGAGAGCTGACGGCAGCCTCACATCCGAAGAAAGGTTGAACTCATGCCCGGATTGCTCCGCGGCGTCGCCCGGACCGCGGTGATTGCGGGAACGGCGACATCCGTGTCGAATCGAGTGTCACGCCGTCAGGGTCAGCGGTGGGCTCAAAAGGAACAGAATCAGAATGCCCAAGCGCAACAACAGGCTGCACCTCCCCCACCACCGCCGCCTGCGGGCGGCGTCGACAGGCTCGAGGCACTCAAGCAACTCGGTGAACTGAAGGCGCAGGGCGTGCTCACCGACGCCGAGTTCGAATCCGAGAAGGCTCGCATTCTCGCCGGATGAGGTGCGCTCACGCGTGCTTCCGACCCCTGCACCCTCTCCTGGTCCGAGCGAATGGCACATTCAGTCTATTCACGGAGACGAACGATACATTCGCTCGGATCAGGGGGTGCGGGCGCCGGGGAGGTCAGGCGGTCGTCAGGCGGTCGTCATACCCAGCGCGTGAGCCTTGAGTTGCTGGAACTCGGCATCGGTGATCACGCCCGAGTCCAGAAGCGCCTTCGCATCCGAAATATGTTCCGCAGGAGACTTTCCCACAACTTGTCGAATGTACTCATCCGTGGCCTGCTTGGCCTCGGACTGCGCCGCGCGCGCACGTTCGGCCATTCCCCGGCCGCGAACGATGAGATACACCAGCGCACTCAGGTACGGGAACAGCACCAGCACGATCAACCATGCGGCTTTGGCCCAGCCGGAGACGGTGTGATCCCGGAACAGGTCGACCAGGATCTGGAACAGCACGATCAGGTACGCCACGAAGGCGAACACGACGACCGTGTACCACACGTAATCCCAAAACGAATCCATGACGTGAACCCTTTCCGAGCGGGCCGTACGAACGGACCTCCCGGCGGGAGTGCCCACCGGACATCTTGCTCCGGCAGCGAGCAGAATTCGGTGTAGTTCAAGAAATCCCGCGGAATTCGGTCCCTCAGATCCCGGCTCTGGCCTTCACCCTGCCCTGCTCGATGGCATCGACCAGCGTCTGCCGGTCCTCGACGTTGCGCCGCGAATAGGCGTCGGCGAACGTCGCGATCGCATCATCGAACTCGGCGTCGGACCCGAGGTACGCGGCGATCGAGATACGGTCGCTCGACCTGGCATGTGCGTAGGCCAGTACCCGACCACACAATCTGCCGTACAGCGTCATTCCCGTCGGTGTCATCGCCTCGACAACCACCGATCCCTTGCCGTCACGAAGCTGACGGACGTAGAAGTCGCGCTGTACCCCGTCGTATCCGGGGCCTTGCTGCCAGCCGAGGAAGATGTCGCTGGCGGCTTGCATCAAGCGCTGCCCGTTGACGACGCGCTCGCCCTCGTTCGTGAACGTCGGGCCGTCCACGTAGTCCGCCAGAACGGAACGTTGCGCTTCCTTGGCCTGCAAGAACAACGGGTCGTCGTCATCGCGACCGCGGAGCAGCATGATCCAGGCGCGGGTTCCGACACTTCCCACCCCGACCACCTTCCGGGCGGCCTGCATGAATTCGAATTGTTCGAGCAGGACCCGACGGTCCCATTGCAGTGTCGATCGGTACGACCGGATGCGTTCGTGCAATTCGTTGTAGATCAGTTCGATGTCGACGTCGGCGAACACCTCCTCGATGGGGACGATCAGCGGCGGTGCGCTGATGATCCGGCGTTCACCGTCGACGAGTGTCGTGAGTTTCCCCAGCGCTTGCACACTGTCGTGGGTCATCGACTTCTCGATGACCTTTCGGGTGCGCTTCTTCATCGACGAATCGAGTTCGTCACGCAACTCCACGAGTTCGGTGGTCGGTTCGACGTGCGAATACCACACCGCGAGGTTTCCCCGCTCCGCCTGTTCGAGCATCGCTTCGCGATATTCGGCGGCGCATGCTCGGGTGATCCGCTTGCGTTCCTTACCGGTGAACCCGTTGTCGCGGGCCGCGACCGCGAGGCTCGCCACGAGGCGCTTGACGTCCCATTCGAACGGCCCCGGGTAGGTTTCGTCGAAGTCGTTGACGTCGAACGCCATCTTGCGTTCCGGAGTGGCGAAGAGCCCGAAGTTGCTCATGTGTGCGTCCCCGCACAACTGCGAGTGCAGACCGCTGTTCGGGGTGCGCGACAGGTCGTCGGCCATCACGAGCGCGGCACCGCGATAGAACGCGAACGGCGAGCTCGACATCCGTCCGTAGCGGACCGGGACCAGTTGCGGGATGCGGATATCGGCCTGCTTCTGGAGAAGAGCCAGCGGGTCGCGTGGTTCGTCGGACGAGACCTCGGCGAGCGCCGCGATCGGGGTGGCGCGCCGGGCCGCGAGCCCGACGTCGATGCGCTCTGCGCGTGTGGGGTGTGGGACGACGTGCCCGTTCGTATCCGTCATGCTGGCCCTCCGAGCGGCGGCGCCGAGCATTCCGGTCGACAGCCGGCCGCCCGGCGAACAGGGATGTGCGGGTACCGGCCACGGCCGGTGCAGTACACGTTATCGCCCTGACCGCTCCCCGGTGACACGAACGACGAACAGTTCCGGTCGGTGACACCAGGTCGAGTAACCGGAACTGTTCGCGCCGTGAAGGACGCGACGGGTCAGCCGGTCACCCGTGCCGCGTTGCCCGCGTCGACGGGCAGCACCGTGCCGCTGATGTGCGCGGACCCCTCGGCTGCGAAGAACAGCACGACGCGGGTGATCTCCTCGGGGTCGAGCCACGGTACCGGCTGCGCGTGCAGCGAGGTGAACACCGGGGCCACGTCGTCGGCGGTCGGCTTCTCCAGGTCGGGCCGCAACATGGAGTAGAGGAAGTCGTTGTGGATCATTGGCGTCGAGATATTGCCGGGGGCAATGGCATTGACGGTGATGCCGTGCTGCGCGAGGTCGAGCGCGGAACTCTTGGTCAGCCCGATGACACCCCACTTCGATGCGCTGTAGGCGGCCATGTTCGTGTTGCCCGCGCGACCGAGCATCGAGGAGATCGTCACGATCCGGCCGTAGCCGCGTTCGATCATGCCGGGTGCGACGGCCCCGATGGTGTTGAACACGCCCGTGAGGTTCGACGAGATCGCCTCGTTCCACATGTTCTGCGGCATCATCTGCACGGGCGCCGCCACGGACACACCCGCATTCGCGACGGCGATGTCGACGCTGCCGAACTCGGCGGTGGCGCGAGCGACGAGGGCGTCGAGGGCACTGCGATCGGCGGTGTCGAGCTTCTCGGCGATCACCCGCCGGCCGGTCGCCTCGACGAGGCGGACGGTTTCCGCGAGGTCGTCCTCGGTCGCGAGGGGATAGAACACCGCGTCGCTGTTCTCGCAGCGATCACAGATCACGATGTCGGCACCACGTTCGGCGAACGCGACTGCATGCGCGCGCCCCTGCCCACGCGCACCACCGGTGATCAGTGCAACCTTGCCTTCGAATTCACTCACGTTCCACTCCTGATGTCGGCTACCCGGTTCTCGTTACCGGAGTGGGATCGACTGCGATTGCTCCGATCCCACTCACCGGTTCCGACCATACGCTCAGCGAGTCAGGACCAGCCCCGAGGTCGGCACCCCGGTACCCGCGGTGACCAGCACGTTCTCGACGTCGGGTACCTGATTCACGGACGTGCCGCGAATCTGCCGGACGCCTTCGGCGATGCCGTTCATCCCGTGGATGTACGCCTCACCGAGCTGCCCACCGTGGGTGTTCAGCGGCAGGTGACCGCCGAGTTCGATGCCGCCGTTCGCGACGAAGTCCTTGGCCTCACCCGGCTTGCAGAACCCGAGTTCTTCGAGCTGCATCAGTACGTACGGGGTGAAGTGGTCGTAGAGCACCGCCGTCTGGATGTCGCGGGGCGTCAGCCCCGACTGATCCCACAGCTGGTTGCCGACGATCCCCATCTCGGGCAGGCCCGTCAATCCGTCCCGGTAGTAGCTGGTCATGATGAACTGGTCCTGTGCGCTGCCCTGGGCGGCACCGGCGATCAGCACCGGCGTCTGGTTCAGGTCCTTCGCACGTTCCGGAGTAGTCACCACGATCGCGACACCGCCGTCGGACTCCTGGCAGCAGTCGAGCAGGTGCAGCGGCTCCGCGATCCACCGGGAGTTCTGATGGTCCTCCAGCGTGATCGGCTTGCCGTGGAAGAACGCGTTCGGGTTGGTGGCGGCATGCTTACGGTCCGCGACCGCGACCGCCCCGAAATCGGCGCTGGTCGCGCCGGTGACGTGCATGTACCGCTGCGCGGTCATCGCAACGAACGATGCGGGGGTGCTCAGGCCGTGCGGGTACGAGAACGCATTGTCGGTGCCCGACGAGTTGACCTGGGTGGCCAGCGCCGAGTTCACTTGGCCGAAACGGGCACCCGAGCGCTCGTTGAACGCCCGGTAGGCGACGACCACGTCGGCGACGCCGGTCGCCACCGCCATCGCGGCCTGCTGCACCGTCGCACACGCTGCCCCGCCGCCGTAGTGGATGCGGGAGAAGAACTTCAGGCTGGGGATCCCCACCGAGCGTGCAACCGCGACCTCGGTGTTGGTGTCCATCGTGAACGAGGTGAGCCCGTCGACGTCCTCGGGGCGCAACCCGGCGTCGTCGAGAGCGGCACGGACAGCTTCCGCGGCCAGACGCAGTTCACTGCGTCCGGAATCCTTGGAGAAGTCGGTGGCGCCGATGCCGACGATCGCGGCCCGACGGGACAGCCCGCTCATGCGGTTCCTCCGATCACGAGAGTTGCCTTGGCGTTGATGTGGTTGCCGAGACTGTTGCTGCCCACGATGTCCAGGGTGATCAGCCCGTCGTCGACGGAGGCGACCGTGCCGGCAAGGTTCAACGTGTCGTAGGCGTACCAGGGCACACCGAGCCGCAACGAGATCGACTTGATCACGGCGCGGGGCCCCGCCCAGTCGGTGACATAACGCTGCACGAGTCCGGTGTCGGTGAGGATGTTGACGAAGATGTCCCTCGATCCCTTGCGCTGCGCGAGGTCCCGGTCGTGGTGGACGTCCTGGAAGTCCCGGGTCGCCAGCGCGGACGACACGATGAACGTCGGGTCGCCGTGGATGGACAGGGTGGGCAGGGTCTCCCCCACCGTCACGGTCGCGGTGTTCGATTGCCCGGTGTTCGACTGCACGGTGTTCATGCGTTCTCCTGACGGGGGGTCCACGCGTAGAGCGTCCACGGATCGCCACCGGTCTCGTCGTCGCCGGGGAAGTCGAGGTAGGTGACCTCGACGGGCATTCCGATGCGCACGTCGGCGGGGTCGACCCCGCGCAGTTCACCGAGCATTCGGATGCCCGCCTCGCCTCCGGTGCCTTCCTCCAGTTCGACGAGCGCGACGACGAACGGCAGCGACCGGCCCGGCACCTTCGGTGCGTGGTGCACGACGTAGCTGAAGACGGTGCCGCGCCCGGAAGCGACGACATAGTCGGTGGTTTCGGTCTTGTCCAGCCACAGCGCGGCGACCGGAGGATGCTGCAGGGAGCCGTCCGGCCGGCGCTGGATGCGCAACTCGTGCGCGGCCACACCGTCCCAGAAGAACCGCGTGTCCTGCGACGCGGACGGCCGCAGCAGACGCGTCGGATCCAGATCCTTCGGCACGTCCGGGGTGTCCGCGACGGGCGTCGGCACCGTGACCGGAGGCGCGAATTTCAGGATGCGGAACAACATTTCGGCGACGACCTCGTCGCCGACCTTCCAGATGTTGCGGGTCGTGAAGAACCAGCCCTCGCCGAGGCCGGTCTTCTTCGGGCCCACCACATCCTCGAGGGTGGCTTCGATCGTGACCTCTTCACCGGGCCGCACGTACCGGTGGTAGACCTGGTCGCAGTTCGTCGCGACCACGGACGTGTAGCCGGCGTCGTCGAGGATGGTGGTCATCCGGCCGAGCGGATCGTCGTCCTCCCGCTGGGCGCCGAGGCCGCGCATCGTCCACACCTGCGCCATCGCCGGGGGTGCGACGAGCCCGCCGTGCCCGGCCGCGATCGCGGCATCGGAGTCCGTGTAGATCGGGTTCTCGTCGCCGATGGCCTCGAGCCAGTTGCGGATCATCGGCATGTTCACCGGGTCGCGGCCGGCGCGGGGCTTCGACGGGCCGTCGCCACGGACGCGTTCCGCGGCGGCGAGGATCTCGTCGGGTGTCGTCATCGAAAAGCCTTCCCTCATCGCGGAACCCGGGGCATGCCCAGGCCCGCCGTCGCGATCAGTTCGCGCATCACCTCGTTGACTCCGCCACCGAAGGTGACGACGAGGTTCCGCTTGATCTGCATGTCCAGCCAGCTCAACAGCGCACCGGTGGCAGGATCGGCGGGGTCGCCGTGGCGTCCGACGATCTCCTCCGCGAGCCGACCGACTCGCTGGATGCGTTCGGTCGCGAACACCTTGGTGCACGAGGCGTCCGCGATGTCCACGGCGTCGGATTCGCTCGCCGCGACCTGCCAGTTCAGCAGTTCGTTGAGACGGAAGGTCGCGTGGATTTCGCCGAGCGCACGGCGCACGTCGGGTTCGCCCAGAAGGTCGTTCTGCTTCGCCCAGTCGGCCACGTGATCGTAGAGGCCGCCGACCTTACCGGCCGGTCCGAGCATGACGCGCTCGTGGTTGAGCTGGGTGGTGATCAGCCTCCACCCCTTGTTCTCTTCTCCCACAAGCATGTTCGCCGGGACCCGCACGTCGCTGTAGTAGGTCGCGTTGACGTGGTGGGCACCGTCGCACGTGATGATCGGGGTCCAGGTGAACCCGGGATCGGTGGTGTCCGCGATGAGGATCGAGATTCCGCGGTGCCGCGAATCGACGGATCCGGTGCGGACGGCGAGCCAGATGTAGTCGGCGTCGTGACCACCGGTGGTGAAGATCTTCTGCCCGTTGACGATGTAGGTGTCGCCGTCGCGGACGGCGCCGGTGCGCAGCGCGGCCAGGTCGGTGCCTGCCTCCGGTTCGGTGTAGCCGATCGCGAAGTGCACCTCACCGGCGAGGATCGCGGGCAGGAACTTCCGCTTCTGCTCCTCGGTGCCGTACACCTGCAGGGTCGGTCCGACGGTCTGCAGTGTCACGCTCGGCAGCGGCACGTCGGCGCGGACTGCTTCGTTGGCGAAGATCTGCTGTTCGATCTCACCGAAACCACGGCCGCCGAATTCCTTGGGCCAGCCGACCCCGAGCCAACCGTCCTTACCCATGCGGCGGATGACCTCACGGTAGGTGGGGCCGTGCCGCTCGACCCGCATGATCGCGGCCTCCTCCGGGGAGATGAGGTCCGCGAAGTAGCGTCGCAGTTCCGCTTGCAGCTCACGCTGCGCGTCGGTCAGATCGATGAACACCGGGCCCCCACGAGGTCGAGTCGGTACGAGGCGCCGCCGATGAGGCGCGTCAGGTCTTTGGCGGTCGAGGAATACCGGTGCAGCGGGTAGGTCACATCGACCCCGACGCCACCGTGCAGATGGTGCAGGACCCGCATCGCGGGCGGCAGTTCCTCGGCGATCCAGTACGCGGTGACGTCCAGATCGTCGTCGACCGTGGTCGCGCGCGCGCCGTCCTGGGCGACCCGCCACGTCGACGCGAGCGCCGCAACGTGCAGGGTGCGCGCCGTGACGTACACGTCGGCGATCTGCTGTGCGACGGCCTGGAACGTCGCGAGCGGCTTGTCGAACTGGTGCCGCGTGCTCAGATGCTCGGCCGTCAACGTTGTTGCACCGGTGAGCAAACCGTCCGCGTACGCACCGATCGAGGCGAGCGCGAGACGGTACAGCACCGCGACGTCTGCGGCGGGGTCTGCGCCGTCACCGAGGCGCATACCGATCGCGCCGTCGAACCGGACGGAGAATTCGGGGTCGCCCGTCGCGGACGGACTCGGGGTGGCGGTCACACCGTCGGCGTTCGCGGCGACGGCGACGACACCGGCGTCGGTCGGTACGAGAACGAACTGTGCGGTGCCGGCGTGCTGCACCGCTACGAAGTTCCCGGTGACCGCGTGGCCGCCGTCGATGGGCACCGCGGTCGCCGCGGGCGTGGCCGGGAACGGACGGCCCTGTTCGGCGAGCGCCGCGGTGAGCACTGCGCCGCCGGGGATGCCGGCGAGCAGAGCATCCTGCTGCTCGTCGGTGCCGAGTGCGACGACGGGCAGTACCCCGAAGCCGAGGGTGGCCAGTGCCGGTACCGGCGCGGCCTTGCGGCCGATCTCGGTCAGTACCGTCGCGACCTCACCGACGCCGAGTCCCGCGCCGCCGAGGCGTTCGGGCAGGGCGAGGGCGAGCAGGTCTGCATCGGCGAGCGCTGACCACAGGTCGTCTGCGGTCAGGTCGCGGGCGAGCAGGTCGACGGCAACTTCGGCCACCGCCTCCTGCGTCTCGTCATGTGCGAAGTCCACAATTCCACCTTCGATTAGAACGTGTGCCACGTTGTAACACCCCTGAGCGCACCCGCGGGACGCGAGTCCCGGTCACCGGGGCAGGCCCAGGAGGCGTTCCGCCGCCACGCTGAGGAGTATCTGTTCGGTTCCGCCTGCGATGGTCAGGCACCGGGTGTTGAGGAACTCTCGGCTGAGCGGTCCCTCGATCCATCCGGCCTCGCCCGCCAGGTCCATCGCCAGTTCGGACGTGTCCTGCCGTTGCCGCACGCCGATCAGTTTCCGCACGCTCGACGCCGGTCCCGGGTCCTGCCCGTCGAGTTGCGCGAGGGTCGTGCGCAGGTCCAGGAGCGAACCCACCATTGCCTCACCGATCTGCGCGGCGATGCGGTCCTCGGCGACGGCGTCGCCGGGGCTCGACAGTTCGATGAGGTCTTCGATGGCCTTCCCGAGCGACGACTTGCTGCCCATCGCGACTCGCTCGTTCGCGAGGGTGGTGCGGGCAAGCTTCCAGCCGCCGCCGAGCGGGCCGACCACGCAGTCGTCGGGCACGAACACACCGTCGAGGAACACCTCGTTGAACAACGCGTCGCCGGTGATTTCCTGCAGCGGTGAGATCGTGATGCCCGCGGACTTCATGTCCACCAGGAAGTAGGTGATGCCCTTGTGCTTCGGCGCGTCCCGATCGGTGCGGGCCAGGCAGATCGCCCAGTCGGCGATCTGCGCGAGCGAGGTCCACACCTTCTGCCCCTGGAGTGTCCAGCCGCCGTCGACCTTCTCGGCGGTCGTGCGCAGCGCGGCGAGATCGGACCCGGCGCCCGGCTCGGAGAACAGCTGGCACCACACCACGTCGCCGCGCAGCGTCGGCATCGCGAATCGCTCGATCTGTTCGGGTGTGCCGTGTTCGAGGATCGTCGGTACCGCCCACCAGCCGATCACCAGATCGGGCCGCTCGACGCCGGCCTCGGCGAGTTCCTCGTCGGCGATGATCTGCTCGGCGGGACTCGCGCCGCGCCCGTAAGGCGGCGGCCAGTGCGGGGCGAGATAGCCGGATTCGGCGAAGGCAGTGCGCCGTTCCGGTTCCGGGAGCGCGGCGAAGGCCCCGATCTCCGCGCGGATCCGGGCGCGGTCACCGTCGAATTCGGACAGGTCGACGCCCAGGTGCCGACGTACACCGGCACGGGTCAGTTCGGCCACCCGCGCACGCCAGAACGTGGTGCCGCCGAGCAGTTGCCGGGTGGCCACGGCACGGCGCAGATACAGGTGGGCGTCGTGTTCCCAGGTGAATCCGATACCGCCGAGCACCTGGATGGCGTCCTTGGTGGTCTGTACCGCGGCGTCGAGCGACACGGCGGTCGCGACGGCCGCGGCGATCGGCAGTTCGTCCGGCGCCGTGTCGAGGGCGGACGCGGCGTCCCACGCTGCGGCACGGATTTTCTCGGTGCGGCACAGCATTTCGGCGCACAAATGCTTGACCGCCTGGAACGCGCCGATCGGTTGACCGAACTGCTCGCGGATTTTCGCGTAGTCGACGGCGGTGGTCAGCGCCCAACCGGCGATCCCGGCGAGTTCGGCGGCGGCGAGCGTCGCGGCCAGGTCCCGGACCAGGCCTGCGCGCACGGTCACGACACGGTCGTCGGTGACGGTGACCGAGTCGAGTCGGACCCGCGCCAGCGCGCGGGACTTGTCGAGGGTGTCGAGCGGCTCGAGATGCAGACCGGCGCTGTCGGCGTCGACCAGTGCCCAACGCTCATCCGCGCCGGCGGCACCGGCGATGCGGACGAGGATCGAGACACCGGGTTCGGCGGCGATCGCGGGCCCGGCGTCGCCGTCGAGGGTGAGGCCTCCGGCGGTCTCGGTGGCGGCGACCTCGAGATCGAGCGCGGCGGCGACCGGCATCGAGCCCTCGCTGAGCACGGCTGCGGTCTTCGACCGTTCGCCGGAGACTGCGGAATCGCCGCCGGAACCGAACACGAGCGCGGCGAGCGCCGTCGTGAGAACAGGCCCGGGTGCCAGTTCCCGCGCGGCCTGCTCGAGCATCACGGCAAGGTCGACCGTGGTCGCGCCGAGCCCACCCGCGGACTCGGGTACGGCAACGCCGAACACCCCCAGTTCGGCGAGCGAATCCCAGCCCGGCTGCCACATTTCCGCAGGCTGGTGGCGTAGCTTCTCTATCGGGGCCGCGGCGCGTGCCCAAGCACGGACGGATGCCTGAACGGCCCGCTGCTCCTCGGTGTTGGCGATACTCACAGCGGATCTCCGCCTTTCGGAAAATGACATCAACGTCTAGAACGTGTTCTAATATGACACCGGTCCAGAGTCAAGGTGTGAGGAAAAGTAGTAGTCGACGGCAATCCGACAGGTTCCCGGACACCACCGCATCCCGCGAAAGGAGGACGGCGCTCGCGCTCCCCGTGAACGACGGAGCTTCCGCGCCGAACACCATATGACGACATCGTCCAACTCGCGGTCGGGCGGAAACGGAACGCTGGTCGCCCTCACCGAGGACGACCTGGGTTCCAATGCCCAGAAAGAACGCCGCAAGCGGATCCTCGACGCCACCCTGGCGCTCGCCTCCAAGGGCGGGTACGAGGCCGTCCAGATGCGGACGGTCGCCGAACGCGCCGACGTGGCCGTCGGCACGCTCTACCGATACTTCCCGTCGAAGGTACACCTGCTGGTGTCCGCGCTCGGCCGTGAATTCGCGCGCATCGAAAGCAAGGGCAAGATCCCGCCGGGGCACAGCCCCCTCGAACGCATGAACCTGATTCTCGGTCTGATCACCAGGGCGATGCAGCGAGATCCGATGCTGACCGAAGCGATGACCCGTGCGTTCATGTTCGCCGACGCCTCCGCCGCCGCGGAGGTCGACCGAGTCGGCAAGCTCATGGACCGCCTGTTTGCCCGCGCCATGAACGAAGCCGAGCCGAGCGAGGAAGAACTGGCCGTCGCCCGCGTCATCAGCGACGTGTGGCTGTCGAACCTCGTGGCCTGGCTGACCCGCCGCTCGTCGGCCACCGACGTCGCCCGTCGGCTCGAACTGACCGTGGAACTGTTGCTCGGCGACGGCTCTCGGCGCCCGGCCTCGGTTCCCGTCGCCGGCACCTGAGGGAACCGCGAAGCCTGCGGGAACTTCGAGACCTGCGGACGCGTCGAGCTGCGTGTAACCGGAAACACGTCGAGAACCGGACATGTGATGGGACGGGCGGGACTTCTTCCCCTAACCTTGGGAAGAATGAGCGCCCACGACCTCCCGATCGACCTGCGTCGCGCACTCGTCACGGTCGCGCGATCCCCCCGCTTGCTCGTGGCGTCGGACTACGACGGAACTGTCGCGCCCATCGTCGCGGACCCGGACAAGGCGTTCCCCCATGCCGAGTCCGTGCGCGCACTGCGGGCGCTCGCCGGTTTGCCGTCGACCTGCGCCGCCGTCATCTCCGGCCGCGCACTCAAGGATCTGGCGGCGCTGTCGCGGCTCCCCGCCGAGGTCCAGTTGGTCGGCAGCCACGGCTCCGAGTTCGATATCGGATTCGTGCACGCGATCGACACGGACGCCAGGCGACTTCTGCGCGACATCGTCGACGGACTCGACAGCGTCGCCCGGCTGTACGACGGCGTGCACGTCGAAACGAAGCCGGCCAGCGCGGCCCTGCACGTCCGCAATGCCGCCGCGGAGGACGCGGAGCGCGCCCTCGCCACCGTCCGGGGCGACCTTGCGCGATTGCCCGGCGTCCAGGTCACCGAAGGCAAATCGGTGATCGAGTTGTCCGTCGTGCCCACCGACAAGGGTCATGCGCTCGACATCATCCGGCACCAGGAATCCGCGACTGCGGCCGTGTTTCTCGGCGACGATGTCACCGACGAGAAGGCCTTCCGGTCGCTGCACGGCCCGGACGTCGGCATCAAGGTCGGTGACGGCGAGTCGACCGCCGAGTTCCGGGTATCCAGCACCGAGGACGTCGCCGCAGCCCTGGCGTTCCTGCTGGAGGAGCGCCGCACCTGGCTGTCCGGTGCCGACGCACCGCGCATCGAGCGTCTCACGATGCTCGCGAGTCCTCGATCGAAGGCGCTGATCACCCCGGACGGCACGATCTCGTGGTTGTGTCATCCCGAGCCCGACTCGGCCGGGGTGTTCGCGCATCTGCTCGGCGGGGACGCGGCCGGCCACTTCACGGTCGGGCCGGTGCGCGAAGCTCTGCCGCTCAGCCAGCGTTACATCGATTCCACCATGACGGTGGTGACCCGCTGGGCGAGCCTGGCGGTCATCGACTATCTGCCGCACGACGTCGAACCGGGGCGGACGGACCTGACTCGCGTCATCACCGGCACCGCGAAGGCGGTGGTGACCTTTGCTCCTCGGCCCGAGTTCGGGCAGGGGCAGGTCACGCTCGAACCGACCGACGACGGCCTGCGGGTGTTGGGGCTCAACGAGCCGTACGTGCTGCGATGCTCCGGCGTCCGGTGGAACATCGCGACCGACGGAACACAGCAGACCGCACATGCGGTGGTGGACCCGTCGGAGAACGACATCATCCTCGAACTTCGTTGTGGAACAGACGATTTGGATCCGCATCCGGTTGCGGAAGTGGAGCGCCGCGCGGACGCCGAGGCGTACTGGTGGCGGTGGGCGGCAGACCTGGACCTGCCGCCTCTCAAGCCGGACCTCATCAAACGCTCGGCATTGACCCTGCGCGGACTCGTACACGAGCCGACCGGTTCGATCCTGGCGGCGGTGACGACGTCGCTCCCCGAGGAGATCGGCGGTGTCCGCAACTGGGACTACCGCTACTGCTGGTTGCGCGACGCCGCACTCACCGCCCACGCACTCGTGAGCGTCGGCTCTCTTGCCGAGGCCGAGTCCTACCTGGACTGGGTGCACCGCGTGCTGGAGACGATTCCCGGACCCGAACGACTCCACCCCCTGTATTCCCTTGCCGGCGGGCCACTTCCACCCGAAGCCGTGCTCGATTCGCTACCGGGTTACGCCGGGTCCCGGCCGGTGCGGGTCGGCAACGCCGCCAACCAGCAGGTGCAACTCGACGTGTTCGGCCCGATCGTCGATCTGATCTCGGGGCTCGCGCACCGACGTGAGGAGCGCGGCGTCCCGCACGCCGAGGCCCTGACCGACCGGGACTGGGACCTGGTGTGCGCCATGGTCACCGCCGTGCAGCGTCGCTGGTTCGAACCGGATCACGGCATCTGGGAGATCCGGGACAATCCGCGCCACCACGTGTATTCGAAGGTGATGGGCTGGCTCACCGTCGAGCGCGCCCTGACGCTGGCTACGAAGTTCGGTCGCAGCGCCGGTGACGACTGGGCGGATCTGCGCGACGAGATCGCCGACGAGGTGCGGGAGAAGGGCTGGAACGAGGACGTCCACTCCTACACTGCGGCATACGACGGCACCGACCTCGACGCGGCAACATTGTTCGTCGGGCTGACCGGATTGCTCGATCCGAGCGACGAGAGGTTCCACGCTACGGTCGTCGCGACGGAAGCGGAGCTGCGCAGCGGATCGACGGTGTACCGGTACCGGCACGAGGACGGTCTGCCCGGCACCGAGGGCGGCTTCCACCTGTGCGCGGCGTGGCTCGTCGAGGCGTACCTGCTGGTCGGCGCCCGACCCCAGGCCGAGGCACTGTTCGCACAGCTCGTGGCGGCGGCCGGCCCGACCGGTCTGCTCAGCGAGGAGTACGACCCGGTCGCCGAACGAGCCCTGGGCAACCACCCGCAGGCATACAGCCACATCGGGCTGCTGCGCTGTGCGCAGCTCCTGTCGGACCAGGGTACGTAGATATCCGCCCACCGATGAGACAGCCGCACACGTCCCGGACGCGTGCGGCTGCCTTTTTCGTCGGCGGGTGCGGTCAGTGAATCATTCTGCGCACCAGAGTCTTTCGGCCGGGCCTGCGGTACGGCCCGGGAGCAGTTCGGTCTCCAACGTCTCGACCTGACCGAACCCGGAGTGCGACGGGGCGGTGAGCAGTAGCTCGCCGGTGCGGCGGCCCTTCTCCTTCTGCGGCTGCCGCATCGTGGTCAGCCCCTCACGCAGCGCCTCGTCGATGCCGTCGAAGCCGGTGATCGACAGGTGGCCGGGCACATCGAGTCCGGAATTGTGCGCCCACGCGAGCGCGCCCAGCGCGAGAACATCGGTGGTGCACATCAGGGCGGTGATCCGCGGATCGGCCGTCATCGCCTGGGCGGCGCCGGCGGCGCCGTCGTCGGCGGTGTGGGCGTACCGCTCGACGACGGTGAGGTCGGCGGGGTCGAGCCCGGCGGCGGTCATCGCTTCCTGCACCCCGCGGATCCGCTCGTGCTGCACGTGGAAACTGTCGGTGGCGAAACGCGTGGCGTCGGCGACACCGTCGTGACGGTCACGGCCGAGCCGCATGCAGACGACACCGATCCGCTGGTGCCCGAGTCCGATCAGATGTTCGGCGAGACGACGCATCGCACCGCGGTCGTCGATCCCGACCAGGGGTGCGGTGGAGATGCCGCGCGGCTGATCGCACACCACGATCGGCAGGTGCCGTTCGAGTACGGCCGCGAGATAGGGGTCGCCCTCGGGTACCGAGTAGACGACGAATCCGTCGACGGAGGACCGGTGCACGACCTGCGCGGCCTCCTCGTCGTCGCGTCCCGGGCCCGCCGGGACCAGGAGCAGTCCCTGACCGGCGACCTCGCATGCCTCGGACAGCCCGGACAGGAAGCTCATCGCGGCGGGGTCCCGGAACGAATAGCTCAGCGCCTCGGTCAGCAGGACGCCGACGGTCCCGGCCTTGCGGGTGCGCAGCGACCTCGCCATCGGGTCGGGTCCGGGATAGCCGCGTCGCTTGGCGACCTCGAATACTCGTTCGCGCAGTTCCGTGGACAACTGATCGGGCCGGTTGTAGGCGTTGGACACCGTGGTGCGCGAGATTTTCAGCTCGGCCGCGATCGACGCCAGAGTGGCCTGGCGGCGAGGTAGACGGGACCGGGACATGCACGGACCGTATCGGTGTGCCGCTCGTCACGGCCACTCGGGTGGGGGCGGAAGTCCCCCGCGGGTCCGCTAAAGTGGAACGGTAACGGTTTCCAATAACGTTTGGGTTGCCTTCCCCGGCCGGCCCGGCGTCGACCCAGGAGAAGATCCAGTGCGACTGTTCCCCCGTGCGAGTGCCGCCACCGCGGTTGTCGCCTGCGCTGCCGCGCTGAGCCTGACCGCATGCGGATCGAGCGGCAACTCGGGCTCGGGCGGGAACTCGGGTTCCGACGGGATCACAGTGGTCGCGTCGACCAACGTGTGGGGTTCGGTCGCGCAGGCCGTGGCCGGCGACCGTATCGAAGTCCGCTCGCTGATCACCGAACCGGCAGCGGACCCGCACTCCTACGAGGCCAGCCCGACCGACGCGGCAGCACTCAGCGACGCCGCACTCATCGTCTACAACGGCGGCGGCTACGACCAGTTCGTCGACGACATTCTCGACGCGACGGACACCGGCGCCGCGACCGTCGACGCATTCGCATTGTTCGAATCCGGCGCGGGCAGCGACCTGCACGCCGGTCACGACCACGGAACACCGGCCGCTGCCCCGGCCTCCCCCGACGATCGGACGGCGGACGATCACGATCACGGTCATGAGGGCCACGATCATGAGGGCCACGATCACGGTGGCGTCAACGAACACGTCTGGTACGACCTCGCGACCGCAGACGCCGTCGCACATGCCGTCGCCGATCGCCTCGCCGAACTCGACCCAGAGGGCGCCGACACCTACCGTGCCAACGCGGCCGCGTTCCACACCCAACTACACGAGGTCTCCGATCGCACCGCCGCCCTCGCGGCCGCACACCCGCAGGCGCCGATCGCCCAGACCGAACCGATCGCCCACTACCTGGTGCTCGCCGCGGCACTGAACGATGTCACCCCCACCGACTTCACCAACGCCGTCGAGAACGGCACCGATCCCTCCCCCGCGTCGATCGTCGCGACCCGGCAACTCCTGCTCGACAAGCAAGTGCGAGTCCTGATCTACAACCCGCAGACCGAGGACAAGGTGAGCCGCGAGATGCGCAATGCTGCCGAACAGGCCGGCATCCCGGTCGTGGAGGTGTCCGAGACGCTCCCCGACGGCGTCGACTACGTCCAGTGGCAGACCGGTACCGTCGACGAGTTGACCGCTGCGCTCGACGCCGCCTGATCCACCACCTCGAGAACACGGAACCCGGTGAGCACACAGACCCCCGACGACTCCCCAACCGCCGTACCCGATCCCGCTGTCGTACTCCACAATGCCAGGCTGGCATTCGGCGACCGCACGCTCTGGCAGGACCTGGACCTGACTGTTCGGCCAGGCGAGTTCGTCGCGGTGCTCGGCCCCAACGGCGCAGGCAAGTCGTCGTTGCTGAAGGTGCTGCTCGGCCAACTCCCGCTCAGCGGCGGCACCGCCACCATCGCCGGTATCGCCGCGAAGACGGGAAACGCGAACGTCGGTTACGTTCCGCAGCAGAAATCACTCGACGAGGGTGTGCCGCTGCGTGGCCGCGACCTCGTCGGTCTGGGTTTCGACGGGCACCGGTGGGGCACCGGGGTTCGTTTCTGGAAGGCTCGCCGCACCGCCGTGGACGCCGCGATCGCGCAGGTCGGAGCGGAGTCCTATGCGAACGCTCCGATCGGGGCACTGTCCGGCGGTGAACAGCAGCGGTTGCGCATCGCGCAGGCCCTCGTCGGCGACCCCCGAGTCCTGCTGTGCGACGAGCCGCTGCTCAGTCTGGACCTGGCGAACCAGCACCTGGTGTCCGCCCTCATCGACCGGCGCCGCCGCGACCACGACACCGCGGTGCTGTTCGTCACCCACGAGATCAACCCGATTCTGCCGCTGGTCGATCGTGTCCTGTATCTCGTCGACGGCCAGTTCCGCATCGGCACCCCCGCCGAGGTGATGACCTCCGAGGTGTTGTCGGACCTGTACGACACCGACGTCGAAGTCCTCGAGGTGCGCGGCCGCCTCGTTGTCGTCGGCACCGGCGATGCCATCGACGCGCTCGGCAGCGCAGGCGGATTGCGTCCTGGGGAGGGTGTCCATCACGACCATCACGAGGATCACGCATGAGCAGCAAATTCACCGACGCGATGAGCCGCATGTTCGACTGGCAGGCCACCGTCGAGTTGCTGCAGTACGACTTCGTGCAGCAAGCGCTGATCGCCGGCGCGATCCTCGGTCTGTTGTCGGGGATCATCGGCCCGCTCATCGTGAGCCGCCAGATGGCGTTCTCGGTGCACGGCACATCCGAACTGTCGTTGACCGGTGCCGCCGCGGCGCTGCTCGTCGGTGTGTCCGTCGGGCTCGGCGCGGTCGTCGGAGCCGTCGTCGCGGCGATCCTGTTCGGCGTACTCGGTACCCGCGCACGTGAACGCGACTCGGTGATCGGTGTGGTCATGGCGTTCGGGCTCGGCCTGGCCGTGCTGTTGCTGTGGGCATACGACGGTCGCACCGGTGCCGCGTTCTCTCTGCTCACCGGCCAGATCGTCGCGCCCGGCGGCACCGGTATCGCCGTACTGGCAGGCTGCGGTGCCGTCGTCGTCGGTACCCTGATCTTCATCTACCGGCCGCTGTTGTTCGCGAGCACCGACCCCGAGGTCGCCGCCGCGCGCGGCGTACCGGTCCGCGCCCTGTCCATCGTGTTCGCGGTGCTGGTCGGCATCACCGCCGCGCTCGGCGTGCAGATCGTCGGCGCGCTGCTCGTGATGGCACTGCTCATCACTCCGGCGGCAGCCGCCGCGCGGGTCGCGAGTGGCCCGCTCGCCGCGACCGTGCTGGCCGTGGTGTTCGCCGAACTCGCCGCGGTCGGCGGCATCCTGCTGGCGCTCGCCCCGGGCGTGCCCGTGTCGAGTTTCATCACCGCCATCGCGTTCGTCATCTACCTCGTGTGCCGGTTCATCGGGTCTGCCCGGCAGCGGCGGGGCGCGGGGCGGGCCGTCGCCGCGCACTGACGTCGGACCTGCTCGAGCGGGGTGGATACCCTCGTTCCATGGCAACGGCGGGCACGGCAGACCAGCAGAACCGCGGGACCGGGCGGTGGGAATTCTGGATCGACCGTGGCGGCACCTTCACCGACGTCGTCGGCCGACGGCCCGACGGCACGCTGGTCACCCACAAACTGCTGTCGGAGAACCCGTCCCGCTACCGTGACGCGGCCGTCGCCGGGATCCGCGCGCTACTCGATGTGTCCGAGGACGCATCCGTCGGCGCCGATCTCGTCGAGCAGGTCCGCATGGGCACCACCGTCGCGACCAACGCACTGCTCGAACGCAAAGGTGTGCGCACCGCGCTGGTGATCACCGCCGGTTTCCGTGACGCCCTGCGCATCGGCTATCAGAATCGGCCGCGTATCTTCGACCGCAACATCGTGTTGCCCGAGTTGCTGTACGAGCGGGTGATCGAGGTCGACGAACGTGTTTGTGCCGACGGGACCGTGCTGCGCGCACCGGATCTGGGTGCACTCGAACCCGCATTGCGCGCGGCGCACGCGGACGGCATCGACTCGGTCGCGGTGGTGTGCCTGCACAGCCACCTGTATCCCGAACACGAACGTACCGTCGGGGAACTCGCCGAGAAGGTCGGCTTCGACCAGATCTCACTGTCCGCGGTCGCCAGCCCCCTGATGAAGGTGGTGCCGCGCGGTGACACCGCCGTCGTCGACGCCTACCTGTCGCCGGTGCTGCGTGGCTACGTCGACCGGGTCGCCGAGCAACTCCCCGGCGTGCGGTTGATGTTCATGCAGTCCAACGGTGGCCTCACCGAGGCGCAACACTTCCGCGGCAAGGACGCCATCCTGTCCGGTCCGGCCGGCGGCATCGTCGGCATGACCCGCATGTCGGAGATCGCCGGGTTCGGGAAGGTCGTCGGATTCGACATGGGCGGCACATCTACCGACGTGTCGCACTTCGCCGGCGAGTACGAGCGGGTGTTCGACACCGTCGTCGCCGGTGTGCGGTTGCGCGCACCGATGATGGACATCCACACGGTCGCCGCGGGCGGCGGCTCGATCCTGCACTTCGACGGCAGCCGCTACCGGGTCGGTCCCGACTCGGCGGGCGCCGATCCCGGTCCGGCGTCCTACCGCAACGGTGGCCCACTGACGGTCACCGACGCCAACGTGATGCTCGGCCGCATCCAGCCCGAGCATTTCCCGCACGTGTTCGGGCCGGACGGCGATCGGCCGCTCGACGCCGCCACGGTGCGTGCCGGGTTCACCGACCTGGCCGCGGAGATCCGCGCCGCTACCGGTGACGACCGCCTCCCCGAGCAGGTCGCCGAGGGTTTCCTGCAGATCGCGGTCGCGAACATGGCGAACGCGGTGAAGAAGATTTCGGTGCAGAAGGGGCACGACGTCACCGAATATGCGCTGACCACCTTCGGCGGCGCGGGCGGTCAGCATGCCTGTGCGGTTGCCGATGCGCTCGGCATCCGCACCGTGCTGGTGCCACCGCTGGCCGGTGTGCTCTCCGCGCTCGGCATGGGTCTGGCCGACACGGCCGCGCTGCGCGAGCAGTCCGTCGTCGTCGAACTGTCCGACGAGGCGATGCCCCGACTCCATGCCGTCGCCGCCGAACTGGAGGCCGACGCCCGCACCGAGTTGCGCGACGAGGACATCCCCGACGACCGGATCGTGGTGACCGGGTCGGCGCACCTGCGTTACGACGGGACCGACACGTCGGTGCCGGTGTCTCTTGCCGATCCGGCGACGATGACCGCGGAGTTCGAGGCGGTGCACCGGCGGACCTATTCGTTCCTCATGGACCGGCCGCTGATCGTCGACGCGGTCGCGGTGGAGGCCACCGGCCTGACCCACCGTCCCGATCTGGCCGGCCTCGGCGCCGGTGACCCGGGCGACGAGGTTCCTCTCAGCGTGCCGATGTTCGTCGACGGGGGGTGGCGCGAGGTTCCGTTGTACCGGCGTGAGCGTCTGGCGCCCGGCAGCGAGGTCGCCGGCCCCGCGATCGTCGCGGAGGACCTGTCCACCACGGTCGTCGAGAACGGCTGGTGGGCAGTTGTTTCCGAGCACGGGCATCTGGTGTTGGACCGTCGGGAGGCACTGCCCGGCGCGGAGATCGGGACCGAGGCCGATCCGGTGCTGCTGGAGATCTTCAACAACCTGTTCATGTCGATCGCCGAACAGATGGGCACCACCCTCGAATCCACCGCACAATCCGTCAACATCAAAGAACGACTTGATTTTTCGTGCGCCTTGTTCGACCCGGACGGCAACCTCATCGCCAATGCCCCGCACATCCCGGTGCACCTCGGGTCGATGGGCACGAGCGTCCAGGAGGTCGTGCGACGGCGCGCGGGCACGATGCGGCCGGGCGATGTGTATGCCGTGAACGATCCGTACCACGGGGGCACCCATCTGCCGGACGTCACCGTCGTCACCCCGGTGTTCGACGCGGATGCCGAGACCATCTTGTTCCACGTCGCCTCACGCGGACATCACGCCGAAATCGGTGGCCTGACACCGGGTTCCATGCCTGCCGGCAGCCGTGACATCCGCGAGGAGGGCGTGCTGTTCGACAACTGGTTGCTCGTCGAGAACGGCGATTTCCGCACCGCCGAAACACGCGAACTGCTCACCTCCGGGCCATATCCGTCGCGCAATCCCGACACCAATCTCGCGGACCTGCGCGCCCAGGTCGCCGCGAACGCACGCGGCGTCACCGAAGTGGGCCGGATGATCGACCACTTCGGGCTCGACGTCGTGCAGGCCTACATGCGGCACGTGCAGGACAACGCCGAGGAGGAGGTGCGGCGCGTCGTCGACCGACTCGAGGACGGCCACTACCGCTACGAGACGGATTCCGGTGCGACGATCGAGGTCCGTGTCACCGTGGACCGCGACGACCGGTCCGCGACCATCGATTTCAGCGGCACATCGGCGCAGTTGCCGACGAACTTCAACGCCCCGTCGTCAGTGGCCCGCGCTGCGGTGCTGTACGTGTTCCGCACGCTCGTCGCCGACGACATCCCCCTCAACGACGGCTGCCTTCGTCCGCTGCACATCGTGATCCCCGAAGGATCGATGCTCGCGCCCGAATACCCGGCGGCGGTGGTCGCGGGGAACGTCGAGACGTCGCAGGCGGTGACCGGTGCGCTGTATGCGGCGCTGCGGGTCCAGGCCGAGGGTGCCGGCACGATGAACAACGTCACGTTCGGCAACGCACGGCACCAGTACTACGAAACGCTGGGTTCCGGGTCCGGTGCGGGTGACGGATTCGACGGCACATCGGTGGTCCAGACCCACATGACCAATTCACGACTCACCGACCCCGAAGTTTTCGAATGGCGACTGCCGGTGCTGCTCGAGGAATATTCGATCCGCGTCGGCAGCGGCGGCCGCGGTCGCCGGCACGGCGGGGACGGCGGCCTCCGGCGGATCCGGTTCCTCGAGCCGATGACCGTCAGCACCCTGTCCGGGCATCGCCGGGTGCCGCCGTACGGCATGGCAGGCGGCGAACCGGGGTCGCTCGGCGCGAACCGGGTCGAACGCGCCGACGGCACCGTCACCGAGATGACCGGGTGCGATTCGGTGGACGTGGGCCCGGGCGACGTGCTCGTGGTGGAAACGCCGGGCGGAGGAGGCTACGGCCAGCCTTGACGTCCTCCCCGGCCTGAAGGCCAGGGATTCCTACCAGCACCCGTACAGGCACTCTCGGTGGGTTCCTGTTTCACAGAGTCGCGCTCCTCGCTAAGCG
>NZ_JBAQXC010000390.1:0-2711 GCF_049299235.1 Rhodococcus sp. (in: high G+C Gram-positive bacteria)
CAGCAGCCGGACCGCTCGCGACGGTTTCGATGCAGCCGGTCGCGCCGCACGCGCACTGGTCGACGCCGTACACCGACGTCATGTGCCCGATGTGGCCCGCATTGCCCGAGCGGCCCGTCACGACCCGACCGCCGAGCACGAGTCCACCGCCGATTCCGGTCGACAGGACCACGCTCAACAGGTCGGCGGTGCCCTGGCCCGCACCGTGTCGCTGCTCGCCGAGCGCCGCGGCCGCGCCGTCCACGACCAGCCGGATACGCGCAGTCGGGAACAGGGACCGCACCGCATCGGCCAGTGCGAAACCGGTTGCCCATTCGGCGATGTTGATCGGCGAAACGGTGCCGGCGGAGATGTCGACCGGCCCGGCGCTCGCGATCCCGACCGAGGCGATCGTCCGGTCACCCGCCGTGTGGCGCAGCAGACCGGCCGCGGCGTCCCACACGCCGGCCGTCGGAGTGGGAACACTCGTCGGGTCGCGGGGGATGCCGTCGTCGTCGACGGTGGCCGCGGCGAGTTTCGTGCCGCCGACGTCGAAAGCGAGTGCCGTCATGCGCACGACAGTAGCGGGACGGCCGCACAAGGCGCCCTGCTCCCGGTGTTCAGTTCCGGCTGTTCAGTTCCGGCGCAGCACCAGCACGAGATTGCTCACCAGGAACTCGCGGACCACCGGGATCTTCACCAGCCACCACGCCCAGCGCGGATGGTAGCGGGGGAACGCGGCGAGCAGTTCGCCGTCGGGGGTGCTGCCGGCCCAGCGCAGGCCGTCGCCGCAGCCCACCTCGAACAGTGAGACGCCGTACCGGTTCTTCGGTTCGTGGCCGTGCTTGCGGGTGTAGCGGCGGGCCGCGTATTCGCCGCCGAAGGCGTGCCACGGCCCGGTCTCGTGGCCACCGAACGGGCCCCACCACAGCGTGTAGGACAGCACCATCAGGCCGCCCGGCCGGGTGACCCGGAGCATTTCGTCGGCCATTACCCACGGCTGCGAGACGTGTTCGGCGACGTTCGACGAGAAGCACACGTCCACGGATCCGGTCCGTACCGGCAGTGCCAGCCCGGACCCCCGGATCGAGCCGCCCACCCGCAGTCCGGCGGCGTGCATCTCCGACGGATCCGGCTCGATCGGGACGTATCGGGCGCCGACGGCGCCGAATGCGTCGGCGAAGTAGCCGGGGCCGCCGCCGACGTCGACCACGGTGGTGCCGGTCAGGTCGCGGCCGGTCAGGCCGGTGTAGAGGTCGCCGATGAGGTCGACGGTGTCGCGGGCGACACCGCCGTAGAACACCTCGGGTGCGGTCTGTTCGAACCGGAAGCTGCCGAGCAGTCCGACGGAACGGCGCAGTGTCGCGCGGCGGGCGAAGCGCCCGGCGACGCGGGACGGAACAGTGTCGGACACGAGAGGCCACTGTAATGGGCGCCCGCGAACGGGTCGGTCCGCCCCGCATGACAAAATCATTCGCATCGCGTATAAACACATCTTGTGTCTAAGACGTATTCAGCGGCCGAGCAGGTCTACCGCGAGGTGAAGGAGCGGATCCTGTCCGCCACCCTGCCCGGCGGCGAACTGATCAGCGAAGGCGAGATCGCCACCGAGATGGGAACGAGCCGCACCCCGGTCCGAGAGGCGTTCCTGCGCCTCGAAACCGAAGGGTGGATGCGGCTGTATCCGAAACGCGGCGCGCTCGTCGTACCTGTCGCCGACGGCGAAGCCGAACACGTCGTCGCCGCCCGACTGCTCCTCGAAGCCGACGCGGTCCGCATCGTGTCCGTCGGCCCGGACACCGCCCGCGTGGAACTCGTACGCGCACTGCGCGCCAACCTCGACGCCCAGCGCGACGCCGCCGATGCCGGTGACGTCATCGCGTTCAGCGGACTCGACGCGGATTTCCACGGTCTGATCGTCCGGGCCGCCGGAAATCCGCTGCTCGTCGACTTCTACATCGGCCTGCGCGAACGTCAGCGCCGCATGACCGCACGATCGCTGATGCGCGACCCCCGGCAACTGAATTCGATCATCGACGAACACGCCGCGCTCGCCGACCTCGTCGGCGGCAGCGACGCAGCAGGCTTCGCCGCCGCCGACGACACCCACATGAGACGCGTCCACGGACTGCCGCTCACCACCGGAGGAGAAGCACGATGAGCGCCGGACCGGCCGCCGCAACCGAAGAAGCAACCACCACCGACGACGCGATACCGGGCAGGCGCCGGATCGCCCCGTGGGCGCTGGTCGCGTCCGCCATGTTCGCCGTCGCCTGGGGCGGCAACGAGTTCACGCCACTGCTCGTCATGTACCGACTCGACCACGGCTTCTCCGCCGTCGTCGTCAACATCTTCCTGTTCGCCTACGTCCTCGGCATCGTGCCCGCGCTGCTGCTCGGCGGGCCCCTGTCCGACCGGCTCGGCCGCCGTCCCCTCATGCTGCCCGCGCCGTTCATCGCGGCCGCGGGTTCACTCGTGCTCGCCTTCGGCGCGGACAGCACAATGCTGCTCGTCGTCGGCCGCATCCTCAGCGGTATCGCGCTGGGTCTCGGCATGGCGGTCGGCGGAAGCTGGGTCAAGGAACTGTCGCAGCAGCCGTGGGACACCCGAGCCGGAGCCGGTGCGGGTGCCCGCCGTGCGGCCATGAGCCTGACCGCCTGATTCGCGCTCGGCGCCGGTGTCGCCGGCGTCCTCGCACAATGGGCGCCGTGGCCGAGCGGGCTCGCCTACAC
>NZ_JBAQXC010000391.1:0-16576 GCF_049299235.1 Rhodococcus sp. (in: high G+C Gram-positive bacteria)
GTCCTCCGGTGCCGGGTCGAGGACCAGCACCTCGGTACCGTCGGCGCGCAGCGCCGTCACCACCATCCGCCCGACCGCACCCGCGCCGCCGGCCACGATCACCGGACCGCCGGTCATCGATCGGCGCCTTCGGACGGCAGTGGCGTTTCGGGCGGCAGTGGCGTGTCGGACAGGGCCCGGCGCATCGTGACCGCCTTGACCAGAGTTTCCTCGAGTTCATCGGACGCGTCGGACAGGGCGACGATGGCACCGCCGATACCGAAGCTCACCTCGTGGTCGGTGACGACCATCGTGCGGATGACGATGGACAGGTCGGCGGCCCCGGTCGGCGACAGGTATCCCAGCGCCCCGGAATACACCCCGCGGGGACCGTCCTCGAGTTTGTCGATGATCTCCATGGTCCGCAGTTTCGGGGCACCGGTCATCGACCCGCCGGGGAATGCCGCGCGCACACAGTCCACGGCGGACACCTCCGGACGCAACGTGCCGCGCACAGTGGACACCAGTTGATGTACCGCAGCATAGGTTTCGACGTCGAACAGTTTCGGCACATGCACCGAACCCGGGACGCACACCCGGGACAGGTCGTTACGCACCAGATCGACGATCATCAGGTTCTCGGAGCGGTCCTTCTCGCTCGACCGCAGATCGTCCCGCAGCCTCCCGTCCTCGGCGTTCGTTGCGCCCCGCGGCCGGGTCCCCTTGATCGGTTTGGACTCGACGACACGGTCCGCGCCGATGCGCAGGAACCGTTCGGGTGACGCGCTGAGCACCGACAGCCCCGGGAAACGCAGCAACGCACTGTACGGGGTGGGACTGATCTCGCGCAGACATTCATACGTGCGCACCGGGTCGACGCTACGCTCGACGGTCGCCATGTTGGTCAGGCACACCTCGTAGGTTTCGCCGCTGCGGATTTCGGCGACGCACTGGTCGATCAGGTCCAGGTAGCGTCGGCCGTCGTGCCGCAGCCGCATCGGCTGGTCGCGGTCCAGACGCAGCAGCGGCGCAGGGGGCGGCGCGAGCGCGGTCATGTCGTCGAGTTCGTCGAGGACCGCGGTGATTCGGGTGAACCAGTCGGCGGTCGCCGACTCGCCGGGCCGATCGCTCAGCGCGATCAGGTAGCACTGCCCGGCATCGTGGTCGAGGACGAGTGCCCGGTCCGCGAACACCATTGCCGCATCCGCGGTCGGGGAGGTGTGCACCAGTTGAGCGCCTGCGTCGGCCTTGAGTTCGTAACCGAGATAACCGACGTAGCCGAGCCCGAACCCGAACGGCAGATCGTCTCGCCGCACGACCGGGCGTTCGGCGAGGCGGCGGTCGAGGTGATCGAAGAAGGTGCTGTGGTATTCGGTGACGGCACCGTCGGCAGTGTGTTCGCGCACCAGGGTTTCGGCGACGCTGTAGGTGACGAATTCGGCGCGGGGGCCGGAACCGTCGCCGAGCACACTGAAGCGGGCACCGGGTTCGGATGCGGCACTGCCGTCGAGCCAGAAGCTGTGCGGCCGGTCGGCGAAAAGTCGTTCGAACACCACCTGCGGATCGAGATTGCGGTCGAGTCGGCGACTCTCGAGCACATACCGGGGCTCGGGCCGTGCAGTGTCCGCCGGTGCCGTGTGCGGTGATGGCGAGTCGACCATGATCGGGCCTCGGTCGGGGGTGGCGTTGCGGAAGTTCACCAGCAGGTCACGGCCGTGTTCGGTGGAGATCGACTCGGGGTGGAATTGAACACCCCACATCGGCCGACTGCGGTGGGCCACGCCCATGAGCAGACCGTCCTCGGTCCATGCGACGGCCTCGAGTTCATCGGGCACCTCGTCGACGATCAGCGAGTGGTATCGCACCGCCGCGAACCGTGCGGGCAGACCGGTGAACAGTCCGGTGCCGGTGTGGACGATGACAGCCAGACGCCCGTGTACGGGTTCGGGTGCCTGCACGACCGGCGCGCCGAACAGATGGCACAGACCCTGGTGCCCGAGGCAGACGCCGAGGACGGGGAGCCCGGCGTCCAGCAGTGCGTGGGCACTGACCCCGAAGTCGCGCGCCCGGTCGGGACGACCGGGGCCCGGTGAGACGACGATGTTGTCGAACCCGGCCGGATCGATGTGTTCCCACGGTGTGTCGTTGGGTACCACGGTCGGTGACACGCCGTTGACCTCGGACAGCAGGCTGTACAAGTTGTAGGTGAACGAATCGTAGTTGTCGACGAGCAGGGTACGGGTGGGCCGTGGGCCGGTGTGCATAGCGGCCTCAGCTCAGGTTCTCGCCGAGGTCGGCGAGGCGCCGGAGTGGATCGTCGACGACGAGATCCTCGACCCGGCATGCCTCGTCGATCAGCAGAACGTAGAGGTCGTGCAGAAACTCGGTGGACAGTCCGTTGCGGTGCGCGTAGGTGGCGGCGCGTTCGTGAACCTGCCGCATCCGGGCTGGTTGCATCACCGGGATCGTGTGGCGCTGTTTGAGGTCGGCGATCCGCGCGATGACGCCCAGTCGGTCGCGCACATCGTCGAGTAGCCGACCGTCGATGTGGTCCAGTTCCGCGCGCAGCCTCGCCAGTTCCGTTTCCGGTTCCGGCGTGTTGCTGTCGTTCATCTGCCTTCACCCCCTGGTACGGCAATCCGGAATTCCCGCAGGGAAATTCCGATTCGCAGGGTATGGTCGTCGCTTTTCGAATATCGATCGGAGTGCGCTCATAATTACATGGAAACGATCATGGTGCCTTCGATTGATCGTATTGTGGCGTGCCCGCGTCACGACCTTCACCGACCGTGGACCGAGACGACGAATGCCGCCCCGTGGACAGTCCCACAGGGCGGCATTCGTACGGGCTCGTAGAGCCCGGGATCGACCTGCCGGTCAGGCTCCGCGACGTTTGGTCTTGAGCAGATCGAGGCGTTCTTTGAGCAATTCGTCGAGTTCGTCGATCGAACGGCGTTCGAGCAGCATGTCCCAGTGCGTGCGCGGCGGCTTGACCTTCTTCGGCTCGGGCGCGGTGCCTTCGACGAGGGTGCCTTCGAGGCCGTTCTTGCAGATCCAGGTGCCGGGGATCTCTGCCTCGTTGGCGAACGGGACGTCGAATTCCTCACCGTTGTCGCAGCGGTACCGGGCGATGCGGCGCGGCGCCAGATCGTGGTCACGATCGGTTTCGTAGCTCACCGCTCCGAGCCGGCTGCCTCGCAGTACACGATCTGCCATGGTGGTGTCCTCTCCGTTGTGTGCTCCGCCCGGTGGGTCGCCGCCTGGTGGCGAGGGGACGACCGGGCGTCGGCGCGTCCTAGCGTGTTCAACGTCGACGCGGCCGAATCCGTTCCCGTGGCCGGGCTCGGTGGGATGCATCATCTTACCGGCCACCGGGGGAGCGCCGGTAAGGTGTCGGGCCATGACCGGACGCGAACGCAAACCGGAGAGTTGCCTCTGGTGCGGACGGCCGGTCCCGGATGCCGGTGTCGGCCGTCGTCGGCGGTATTGCCGGCGTTCGTGCCGGCAGCGGGCGTACGAGCAGCGTGCCCTGACCCGCGACACGGGCCTTCCCGCGGACACTGTGGTGCTCTCGGCCGGGGAGGCTGCGGCGCTGGCCGACCGGGCTTTCGAGGTGCGGTGCGCCGCCGAGGATGTCGCCACGGCAGTCGCCGAGGGCGCGGGTTCCGAGGAGCTGAGCGCACTGTGCGCCGAGTTGCTCCGGGTGGCCCGAGCCGCCGAGCGGATCCGCTGACCTCGCCGTCAGGCGAAAAAGCCACCCCCCTCGCCGTCAGGCGAAAAAGCCACCCATCGTGTAGATGACCTGGCAGTAGGTGCCGTTGGCGTATTCGACGGAGCCGAACAGTGCGGACAAGACCGGTCCGGTTCCGGTGTTCACCGTCTTCGTCAGTTGGGGTACGCCGCCGGTCGTGTCGTCGAGTTTGTCGATGCCACCGCGGAAGGTGTCCATGTTCAGCCAGACGAAGGTCAGGTCGGAGCGGGCGGGCTGCACGGGGATGGTGGGGGAGACGAAGATCTTGAGCTGACCGATGGCGACATCGGGGTTGGTGTTCGGGCCGGGCTGCGCCCATCCGACGGTTTGGGCGAAGGGGACGAACCCTCCGCCGCAGCCGAGGCCGACGGTCGGGGCTGCTTCCATGAACGGCTGCGGCGTGTTGCGCGGCGGATTGAGGAGATCGTCGAGGATTCCGGCGGGGTTCGTGGCCGCGTCGAGCAGTGCGTCGACGGCCGCTGCGGTGTCGGGGGAGTCGGCGGCGGCGCTGCGCAGTGCGTCGGGTGTGAGCCCGGGTGGCTCCTGCTGCGCGTTCGCATGTGCGGGGAGCGCGACAGCGGTGGTTGCGGCGAACAAGGCGCAGAGCGATCGAACGGTCCATCGACGCGGCATCTCGGGCTCCTTCGGGTCACGGGTGCATGCGTGGGGCTGGTCCGGTGCGCCCGAGAATAGTGCTTTTCGGGTGTATCGCTGCGGAATTTGCATCACATTCAGTCACAGAACCGGCAATTCGGGGTTACGAGATCGTTCCGTTGTCATATTTTCATTGTAATGTGATGTCGCGAATCGACCTAACCGGCGCTTTCAACCATATGTCCGAATTTCGATATCGTTTCGATTTCGGCCACCGGCGCGGGGGTGAATTCCGGTGCCGGTTTTGCGGCGTGCGGTTCGGCAATGGTCTAGCTTGAGGGAGCACCCACGCCGGACATGCCTCGACAGCGACAGCAACGACGTGGACGATCGACACCAGAGAGAGCAGCACCACCGTCCATTCGACGAGGTCGGGCCTGCCACTTGTCGGGGGACGAGCAGGTTCCGGAATCGCTTTCTTGAAGGGGAGAATTCTGTTGCACGACGCTCGACACCTGCCACCGGAAGCCTTCCCTCTGTCCTCCGCGCAACGCTCGATCTGGTTCGCCCAGCAACTCGCTCCCGACGTCCCGATCTGCATCGCCCAGTATGTGGACCTGCGCGGCGACCTGGACGTCGCACTGTTGCGCCGCGCCGGCTACACCGCCGGCCGCGAGTTCCAATCGGCGTTCGTGCGGGTGGTCGAGGTCGACGGTGAGCCCTACCAGTTCGTCGATCCCGCCCTCGAACACCTCGACATTCCGCTGCTGGACTTCCGCACCGAACCCGACCCGCTCGGTGCGGCCCGGCACTGGATGGACGCCGACTACGCGACCCCGGTCGATCTGGCCCGCGACCCGCTGGTGAACATGACGATCCTGCGCGTCGCCGACCGGCACCACCTGTGGTACAGCAGGATCCACCACGTCGCACTGGACGGCTACGCGGCGATGACGATGGTCAACCGCATCGCGGCGCTGTACACCGCGGAAACCGACGGCCGCGACCCTGAGCGTTCCCGGGCGGCCGACCTGCGGGCACTCTACGAATGGGACCGCGAGTACCGCGAGTCGAGCCGGTTCGCCGCCGACCGCGACTACTGGGTGGGCCGGGTCGCGGGCATGGACGACGGCACCACCCTGGCCCGGCGGACCGCACCGACCGCGGCGCGCAGCGCTCTCACCGGAAATGCCTTGCCCGACGAGTTGGTGCGGCACCTGACAGCGACCGACGACACCGCCGGTTCGTCACCCACCGCCGTCGTGACCGCCGCGTTCGCCACCTATCTCTCGCGAATGACCGGCCAGGGCGACGTGGTCGTCAACCTGCCGGTGTCGGCCCGCACCACCGCCCTGGTCCGGCGCTCCGGCGGCATGCTCGTCAACACGGTGCCCCTCCGTATCCGGATCGAACCCGATGACACTCGGGACACCCTCGTCGGACGCGTGCAGCTCGAATTGACCGGTGCGCTGCGCCACCAGCGGTGCAGCCTCGAAGACGTCCGCCGCGACACCGGCGCTTCCGGCGACGGTCACCGCTACGCCGGACCGCAGATCAACATCATGCTGTTCCACCAGCAGATCCAGCTCGGCCCGGTCCGCGGCGAGTTCCACATCATGACCTCCGGTCCCGTCGAGGACCTCCTGGTGAACATCTACCAGTCCGGCACCCCGGCCCGCACGTTCGTCGACTTCCGCGGCAATCCGAACCGGTACGACGAGGACGAACTACGCACCCACCACGGTCGGTTCGTCGATCTGCTCGACGAATTCGTCCGTGCCGCACCCGATACCGCGGTCGCGGCGATCCACGCGGATTCCGCCGAGATCGGGGCACAGGTCCGCCGCACCACCGCGGTTGCCGCGTTCTGGGAACACACCCTCGCCGGTGCACCGGATCGGCTGGAGTTGCCGTCGCTGCGCCGCCGACCCGCACGCCCGTCCGGCACCGCCGGGCCCGAAACAGCACGGCCCGAAACAGCACTGTTCAACACAGCGGTGCCCGCCGACGTACCCGCCCTCACCGCTCTCGCCGGGTCCGGCGCGCACCTGCCTCGGGTACTGCACGCGGCACTCGCGGTCCTCGTCGCCCGCCTGACCGGAACCGAGGACACGATCGTCGGCGTGCCGACCGCGACTACCGTACTGCCGCTGCGGGTGCCGCTGTCCGGCGCCGAATTGTTCCGCACCGTCCTCACCCGGACGGCCCTTGTCGATGCGGATGCCTTCGCACACGCCGACGTGACCACCGAGGTTCTCGCCCGTGCCGGCGATCTGGCACTTCCGGTGATCATGACCGTCGCCGGTCCCGACGACCGGGCCGCTCGACCCTCGATGCCGGTCGAGATTGCGCTGCACGTCACCCCGGCAGGCGACGACCGACTGACCGTGCGATGCAGCTACGCCGCCGACGTGTTCGACACCGACACGATCGGTGATCTTCTCGACCGGTGGGCCCGCATCCTCGCCGCGGTCGCCACCGACCCGGACGTGGCGGTGGGCGACATCGATTTCACCGCGGCGGAGGATCTGGCGGGGCTGGCTCCGGCGCACGGCCGGCCGACGATGTCGCCGCAACTGTGGCCCGAATTGCTCTCGTCGGTGGCCGCGATCGTGCCGGACACCGTGGCACTGTCCTGCGCGGGCCGCACCGTCACGTACGGCGAACTCGACGACTGGTCCAACCGGGCCGCCCGGGTCCTGATCGATGCCGGTGCCGGCCCCGAGACTTTCGTCGCGCTCGGCATGGCACGGTCGATCGAGTCGGTCGCCGCGATCTGGGCGGTCGCCAAAGCCGGGGCCGCGTTCGTTCCCGTCGATCCCGCCTACCCGAACGAGCGCATCGCCTACATGCTCGGCGATTCCGGCGCGACGCTGGGGATGACCACCGCCGCGCATCGCACCGACTTGCCGGACACCGTGCCGTGGCTGGCGATGGACGAGCCCGGGTTCCGTGATCGGGTCGCCGCGGCATCGCCGCTGCCGCTGACCGATCTCGATCGACGCGCCGACCTGCACACCGACCATCCCGCCTATCTGATCTACACCTCCGGGTCCACCGGCCGCCCCAAGGGCGTCATCGTCCCGCATCGTGGACTCGCGAATCTCGCTGCCTCGCTGCATAATCGGCTGGCGCCGCCGCCGACCGCCCGGGTCTCGCACTTCTCCTCACCGAGTTTCGACGCGTCGATCTTCGAGTACATGACGGCCTTCGGGATCGGCGCGACCCTGGTGATCGTGCCGAGCACCGTGTACGGCGGGGACGAACTCGCGCGGATCTGGCGCACCGAACACGTCACCCACGCGTTCGCCACCCCCGCCGCACTGGCCTCGGTCGACCCGACGGCCGTCGACCTCGAGGTGGTCACGGTCGCGGGGGAGGCGTGCCCGCCGGAACTGGTGGCCCGCTGGGCACCGGGCCGCCGCATGTTCAACGCATACGGCCCCACCGAAGCCACCATCGTCGTCAACATCACCGCACCGATGACACCGGAACACCCCATCACCATCGGCACCCCGGTGTGCGGGGTCAACGAAGTCGTCCTCGACACGCGCCTGCATCCGCTGCCGTCCGCCGTCGCCGGGGAGTTGTACATCGGCGGGCCGGGTGTCACCCGCGGCTACCACCACCGGCCAGGACTGACCGCCACCCGATTCGTCGCCGACCCGTACGGCTCGCCGGGCAGCCGCATGTACCGCACCGGTGACGTGGTGCGATGGCGTTCCAACGGCGACCGCGCCAACGCCGAATACCTGGGCCGTTCCGATTTCCAGGTGAAGATCCGCGGATTCCGCATCGAACTCGGCGAGATCGACGCCGCACTCACCGCACACGACGACATCACGTTCGCGATCACCGTCGGGCGTACCGCCCCGTCCGGCGACACCCTGCTCGCCGCCTACGTCCTCCCCGAACCCGGACACACCGTCGACGTCGCCGAACTGCTCGACCGGGTGGGCCGCCGGCTACCGGCACACATGATGCCCGCCGCGATCACGGTGCTCGACGAGATCCCCCTGACCCCGGTCGGGAAACTCGACCGGCGCGCCCTGCCCGACCCGGTATTCACCTCCGGCGCCGACTACAGCACCCCGACCACCGCCACCGAACGGGCCGTCGCGGACGTGTTCGCCGAGCAACTCGGCATCGACCGGATCGGTGTCGACGACAACTTCTTCGATCTCGGCGGCAACTCCCTGATCGCCACCCGTGTCCTGGCGCGCATCAACACCGTGCTCGGCACCGACCTGGGTGTGCGGGCCCTGTTCGAAACACCCACGGTGCGATCCCTGGCTGCGGCACTGCCCGCCGTCGGCGCCACCGGCCGGCCGCCGCTCGTCGCCCGGCCACGGCCGGACCCGGTCCCCGTCTCCGCCGCGCAGCAACGCCTGTGGTTCGTCAACCAACTCGACACCGCGTCGGCGGCCTACAACATTCCGATGTCGATCCGGATGACCGGCCGACTCGACGTCGATGCCCTGTCGGCCGCCGTCCATGATGTGGTGACCCGCCACGAGTCGCTGCGCACGGTGTTCCCGGCCACCGGTGACGGACCGGTCCAACGCGTCCTGCCGCCGGGCACCCTGCCCGGCCTCACCCCGATCCCCGTCGGGGGCGACCGCCACCGCGATGCCGTCATCGACAGCGCCGTCACCGGATTCGATGTCGCCACCGAACTACCACTGCGGGTCTCCCTGTTCGAACTCGCCCCCGACGAGCACATCCTGACCGTCGTCGTACATCACATCGCGGCGGACGGCGCATCCCTGGCACCGTTGGCCCGGGACGTGATGTCCGCCTACCTGGCACGCCGCACCGGCCACGCACCACGGTGGACGCCGCTGCCCGTGCAATACGCAGACTTCGCGCTGTGGCAACGCGACCTGCTCGGCGACCCCACCGACCCCGATTCGGTAGCGGCGCGTCAACTCGCGTTCTGGCGCGACCGACTCGCCGGTGCGCCCGAGTTGCTGTCGCTGCCGACGGACCGCCCGCGACCCCCACAGCAATCCTTCCGCGGCGACACCGTCCGCTTCGACATCGACCACGACCTGTACCGGCGTGTCGCCGCGACGGCGCAGACCCACGCCGCGACCCCGTTCATGACGGTGCACGCGGCGCTCGCGGCGCTGCTCGCCCGGCTGACCGGCAGCGACGACATCAGCATCGGCAGCCCGGTGTCCGGCCGCGGCGACCGGATGCTCGACGGCCTGGTCGGCATGTTCGTCGGCACCGTCGTGCTGCGCACCCCCGTGTCCGGCAGCAGCACCTTCGCCGAGCACCTGAGCGCGGTCCGCACCGTCGATCTCGACAGCTTCGACCACACCGACGTGCCGTTCGACTCGGTCGTCGATTCCGTCGCCACCGCCCGGTCCGCCGCGTACTCGCCGTTGTTCCAGGTGATGCTCGCCTTCCAGAACAACGAATCCGCCCACTTCACGCTGCCCGACGTGTCCGTAGACGTCTCCGAAACAGACACGGGAACAACAAAATTCGATCTCCACCTGCTGCTCACCGAAGTACCCGACGAGGACGGCACACCGGTCGCGCTCCACGGTGCCCTGTCCTACGCCACCGACCTGTTCGACCGCGCCACCGCCGCCGCGTTCGCGGACCGGTTCGTGCGACTGCTCACCGCCGCCGTCGACACCCCGAACATCCCGATCGGCGACCTGGATCTGCTCACCCCCGCCGAGCGCACCCGGATCCTCGACGAGTGGAACGCCACCGACGCCCCGCACCCCGGCGGCACCCTCGCCGACCTGTTCGCCGCGCAGGTCGCCCGCACCCCCGACGCCCCGGCCGTCACCGTCGGCGACACCACCCTCACCTACGCCGAATTCGACGCCCGCACCACCCGCCTCGCCCGTCACCTCATCGGCCTCGGCGCCGGCCCCGGACACATTGTGGGACTGGCGATGCACCGGTCCGTCGAACTGCTCGTCGGCATGTACGCCGTCGACCGGGCCGGCGCCGCCCACCTGCCGCTCGACCCCGACCATCCCGCCGACCGGCTCGGCTACGTGCTGGCCGACGCCGCCCCGACCTGCGTGCTGACCACCACCACCGACCATCCCGACCTGCCGGAACACACCCGGATCGTGCACCTGGACCGGCTCGACACCAGCCGCTACCCGAACACCCCGATCACCGACGCCGACCGCACCGCGCCGCTGCACCCCGACGACCTGGCGTACGTGCTCTACACCTCCGGGTCCACCGGCCGCCCCAAGGGCGTGGCCGTCACCCACGCCGCCATCGTCAACCGGTTGCGGTGGATGCAGCACACCTACCCGCTCACCGCCGCCGACACGGTGCTGCAGAAAACCCCCGCCACGTTCGACGTGTCGGTGTGGGAGTTCTTCTGGCCCCTGCAGACCGGTGCCCGACTGGTCGTCGCCGCCCCCGACGGTCACCGCGACCCCGCCTATCTGACCCGGCTGATCGACAGCAGTGGCGTCACCGTCACCCACTTCGTCCCGTCGATGCTCGCGGTGTTCGTCGACGCGGCCGCCCCGCAGCGGTGCGCGTCCCTGCGGATGGTGTTCTGCAGCGGCGAGGCGCTGCCCGCCACCACCGCCGCCGCCGCCGCGGCTGCGCTGCCCACCGCGACCCTGCACAACCTGTACGGCCCCACCGAAGCTGCCGTCGACGTCACCGCCTGGCAGGTCACCGCCGCCGACACCGGCGACATCCCTATCGGCACCCCGGTGTGGAACACCCGCGTCCACGTCCTCGACACCCGCCTCCAGCCGGTACCGGTCGGCGGGATCGGCGAACTGTACCTGTCCGGCATTCAACTGGCCCGCGGCTACCTGGCCCGACCCGATCTGACCGCCGACCGGTTCGTCGCCGACCCACACCGCCCCGGCGACCGCATGTACCGCACCGGCGATCTGGTGTCGTGGCGCACCGACGGCGCGTTGCGATACCTCGGCCGCAGCGACTTCCAGATCAAACTGCGTGGACAACGCATCGAACTCGGCGAGATCGAACAGATACTGCGCGCCCACGACCACATCGCGCAGGCCACCGTGCTCGTCCACCACGGTGTCGACGACCGGGGTGCCGACGACCGACTCGTCGGGTACGTCGTGCCAGCCGCCGGACACCGCGTCGACGCCGCCGCGGTGACCGCATACGCCGCCGGCCGGCTACCCGACTACATGGTGCCCACCCACATCACGGTGCTCGACCGGATGCCCGTCGGCCCCAACGGCAAACTGGACCGCCGCGCCCTGCCCACCCCGGAACCGGCCGCACCCGCCGACCACACTGCCCCGCGCAGTGCTGTCGAGGACCTGCTCGCGTCGATCTTCGCGGACCTGCTCGGCACCGACCGGGTCGGCGTCCACGACAACTTCCTCGACCTGGGCGGCAACTCACTGCTCGCGATGCGGCTCGCTGCCCGCATCTCCGCCGCACTCGACACCGACATCGGCGTGCGCGACCTGTTCGACAGCCCCACCGTCGCCGCGCTCGCCGCGCGCCTCGAACTCGACACCGACACCGACACCGTGGTGCGTCCGGCCCGGCCGCCGCTGCAGCCGGTGGCGCTGCCCGCGCAGATCCCGCTGTCCCCGGCGCAACAACGCATGTGGTTCATCAACCAGTTCGACACCACATCCCCGGCCTACAACATCGCCGTCGCCCTGCACCTGACCGGCACCGTCGACATCCCCGCGATGCGGCACGCCCTCGCCGACGTTGCACAGCGGCACGACTCCCTGCGCACCCGTTACCCGCTCGGCGACGACGGACCCACCCAACTGGTGGTATCGGCGACCGCGACCCTCCCCGAGCTGACCGTTGTCCCCGTCACCGACCCGACCGACCCGAACCCCGACATCACCGCCGCGGTGTCCGCCGGTGTCGACGTCGCCGCCGAGGTCCCGGTGCGGGTACACCTGCTCGCCGTCGACGACCACGACCACATCCTGGTGCTCGTCGTGCATCACATCGCTGCCGACGGCTTCTCGATGCTGCCGCTGGCCCGCGACATCATCACCGCCTACACCGCCCGCAGCACCGGCGAATCCCCGCGGTGGGCACCGCTGCCGGTGCAGTACCCGCACTACACGATGTGGCAGCACACGGTGCTCGGCGACGACCACGACCCCACCTCCACCGCCGGCCGTCAACTCGCGTTTTGGCGCGAGACCCTCGACGCGATCCCCGAACTCCTGGAACTGCCGTTGGACCGGCCCCGCCCCGTGCAGCAGAGCCAACGCGGCGCCCGCATTCCGTTCACCGTCGACGCCGACACCCACCGCGCTCTGCTGGCGCTGGCCCGCACCCACGATGCCTCCCTGTTCATGGTGGTGCACGCGGCACTGACGATGCTGCTGGCACGACTGTCCACCTCCACCGACATCGTGGTCGGCACACCCGTCGCCGGGCGAGGGGACCGCGCCCTCGACGACATGGTCGGCATGTTCGTCAACACCGTGGTGCTCCGCACCGGCGTCGACGACCAGGAATCGTTCCCCACACTGCTGCACCGCGTCCGCACCACCGACCTGGCCGCCTTCACCCACACCGACATCCCGTTCGAACGGCTCGTCGAGGTGCTCGACCCGCCCCGCTCGACCGCCTACTCACCGCTGTTCCAGGTGCTGCTCGAATTCCAGGACATCGACCGGCCCGAGGTGACCCTGCCCGGCCTGACCGCCACGGTCCTGGACCTCGAACCCACCCTGTCCCACTTCGATCTGCAACTGGCCGTCGCCGAAACCGGCGGTGCGGACGGCCCCGGCGGCCTCCGCTGCGCCTTCACCTACGCCACCGACCTGTTCGACGCGGACACCGTCGCCTCCTTCGCCGACCGTTTCCGCCGAATCCTCACCGCCGTCACCGACCGACCGACCGGACCGGCCGATCGGCGACATCGACATCGTCACCCCCACCGAACTGGCGACGCTCGCACCCGCGCGGGGGCTGCCCCCGGTGTCCCCGCAACTGTGGCCGGAACTGCTGTCCTCGGTCGCGGCGATCGTCCCGGACGCGACCGCCCTGACCTTCGAGGGCCGCACCGTCACCTACCGCGAACTCGACGACTGGTCCAACCGGGTCGCGCGGGCCCTGATCGAGGCCGGGGCCGCCCCGGAAACATTCGTGGCCCTGTGCATCTCCCGATCGATCGAATCGGTCGCCGCCGTGTGGGCGGTCACCAAATCAGGGGCCGCCTTCGTGCCGGTCGACCCGACCTATCCGGCCGACCGCATCACCTACATGCTCACCGACTGCTCCGCCACCATCGGATTGACCACCGCCGCGCACCGTGACGGGCTGCCCGACACGGTGCCCTGGCTGCTGCTCGACGACCCCGATGTCCGCCGGCGGCTCGCCGCACTGTCCGCGGCGCCGATCACCGACGCCGACCGCACCACGGCCCTGCACTTCGATCACCCCGCCTACCTGATCTACACATCCGGATCCACCGGCCGACCCAAAGGTGTCGTCGTCGCACACCGCGGCATGACCAACCTCAATGCTGAAGTGCGACAACATTTCTCGATCACACATGGCGCCCGGATCTCGCACCTGGCCTCACCGAGCTTCGACGCGTCCATCTTCGAACTGACCAAGGCGTTCTGCGCGGGCGCGACACTGGTGATCATCCCGCCCACCGTGTACGGCGGCGACGAACTGGCCCGCATCCTGCGCGAGGAACACGTCACCCACGCGTTCATCACCCCGACCGCGCTCGCCTCCCTCGACCCGACCGGACTCGACCACCTGGAAGTGCTCGTCGTCGCCGGGGAAGCCTGCCCACCGGAACTGGTGGCACGCTGGGCGGTGAACCGCCGCATGTACAACGGTTACGGACCGTCCGAGGCGACCATCGAAACCAGCGTCAGCCCCGACATGCACCCCGGCAAAACCGTCACCGTCGGTGGTCCCGCCATCGGATTCCACGAGGTGATCCTCGACGACCGACTCCGGCCCGTCCCGGTCGGCGTCGCCGGCGAACTGTACATCGCCGGCGCCGGCGTCGCCCGCGGCTACCACCACCGCACCGACCTGACCGCCGCCCGCTTCGTCGCCGACCCCTACGGCAGCGCAGGCGAACGGATGTACCGCACCGGAGACGTGGTGCGCTGGCTCACCGACGGCACCGTCGAATACCTCGGACGCACCGACTTCCAGGTCAAGGTCCGCGGCTTCCGCATCGAACTCGGCGAGATCGACGCCGCACTCGCCGCCCACCCGCACGTCACGTTCGCCGCCACCCTCGGACACACCGCCCCGTCCGGCGACACCGTGCTCGTCTCCTACGTACTGGCCGACGCCGGACACACCCTCGACACCACCGCCGTCCGCGACCACGCCGCCGGCCGACTCCCCGCACACATGGTGCCCGCCGCGATTGTCGTCCTCGACGACATCCCATTGACCCCCGTCGGCAAACTCGACCGCCGCGCCCTGCCGATACCGGACCTGACCACCGGTAGCGGCGACTACCACCCACCGAGCACCGACCTCGAATCGACCATCGCCGAACTCGTCGCCGAAATCCTCGGCCACGACCGGGTGTCCGTCGACGACAGCTTCTTCGACCTCGGCGGCAATTCATTGCTCGCCACCCGCGTCCTGGCCCGCATCAACACCGCGCTCGGCACCGACGCCGGGGTACGCGCCCTGTTCGAAGCCCCCACCGTCCGCACCCTCGCCGACCGCATCCTCGACGACCACGGCGGCAGCACCCGAATCCCGCTGATCGCGGGGGAGCGGCCCGAGAAGATCCCGCTGTCCCCGGCCCAGCAACGCATGTGGTTCGTCAACCAATTCGACACCACCTCCGCCACCTACAACATTCCCCTCGCCATCCGCCTGTCCGGACACCTCGACACCGCCGCCCTGACCACCGCCGTCCACGACGTGCTGACCCGCCACGAAAGCCTGCGCACCCGATACCCCGCAGACCCCGACGGCCCGCACCAGCAGATCATCACACCGGACCAGGCCATGCCCGACCTCGATCCGGTCCCCGTCACCGCCGCGGACCTACCCGCCCGGATCGACGCCACCATCACCACCGGATTCGACGTCGCCGCCGCCGTCCCGGTCCGCGCCGCACTGCTGTCCACCGGCACCGACGACCACGTCCTGGTCCTCGTCGTGCATCACATCGCCGCGGACGGGGCGTCGATGGCGCCGCTGGCACGCGACGTGATGACCGCCTATCTGGCGCGGACCCGCGGTCAGGCCCCCGACTGGGAGCCACTGCCGGTGCAGTACGCCGACTACGCCCTGTGGCAGCAGCGCCTGCTCGGCGACCCCGCCGACCCGACCTCCCTCGCCGCCCGGCACCTCGACCATTGGCGGCGCACCCTCGCCGACGTGCACGACGTCCTCGCGCTACCCACCGACCGTCCGCGCCCCCCGCACCGGTCGTTCCACGGCGACACGGTGCACTTCACCGTCCCCGCCGACGTGCACAGCCGCCTGCGGGAACTGGCCGCCCGGCACGGCACCACCCTGTTCATGACGATGCACGCCGCCCTGTCGGTGCTGCTGGCTCGACTGTCCGGCAGCGACGACATCACCATCGGCACCCCGATCGCCGGCCGTGGCCACCGCGCCCTCGACCCCCTCGTCGGCATGTTCGTCAACACCCTGGTGCTCCGCACCCCGGTCACCGGATCGCACACGTTCACCGACCACCTCGAACGCACCCGCGAGGTCGATCTCGCCGCGTTCGGGCACACCGAACTACCGTTCGAGCGGCTCGTCGACGATCTCGCCCCCATCCGCGCCCTCGACCACACCCCGCTGTTCCAGGTCGTCCTCGAATTCCAGAACAACGACCGTCCCCACCTGGAACTGCCCGATCTGGTCGTCGACGCCCTCGACGCCGACCCGCACGTCGCCAAGTTCGATCTGCAACTGACGATCGGGGAACAACCCACCACCGGGACCATCGGCCCCGCCGGATTGCACGGCGCCTTCACCTACGCCACCGACCTGTTCGACGCCGACACCGTCACCGCCCTCACCGAGCGGTTCCAGCGACTGCTCACCGCGATCACCACCGACCCGCACCGACCCGTCGGCGACATCGACCTGCTCGACGCCGGCGAACACGAACCGGCCGTGCCCCCCACACCCGGCACCGGCACCGCACCGACCCTGATGGACCTGTTCGACCGGGCCGCGGCCACCACCCCCGACGCGATCGCCGTCACCGCCACCGACGGGCACCTCACCTACCGGCAACTGTCGAGCCACGTGCACCGTCTCGCCCGCACC
>NZ_JBAQXC010000392.1:0-5256 GCF_049299235.1 Rhodococcus sp. (in: high G+C Gram-positive bacteria)
GGTCGGCACGTCGTCGGTCGCGGCCGACGGCACGCCGTGGACGACGTTGAACTCGGGCACCGACGGGTGCCTGCGGCGGGCCCTCGGCGATCTCGTCGCCCGCCTCGACGGCACCCGGCCGGTCCGGTAGGTCACCCCATCGGATCGTCGGCGCCCGCGCCTCCGGTTTCGTGGAAGGGCGCCTGGAAGGTTCCCCACCGCACGCATTCCCACCCACCGCCCGAGCGTGGCGTCAGTTCGACGGTCTGGGTGTTCGCGAGGTGGTTGCTGGTCGCGAAACTGCCCGGCACCTTGCCGAGGTACGCGGCGATCAGCCGGATCGCGGCGCCGTGACTGACCACCACCACGTCGCCCGATCCGTCGCCGAGAAACTGGTCGCGCAGGTCTTCGACGACGGGCACGTACCGGTCGATCACGTCGAGCCCGGATTCGCCGCCGGGAACTCGGGTGCGCAGATCGCCGCTGTGCCACGCCTCGTAGACCTTCATGAACATCCTGTGCGACTCGTCGTCGCTGCGGTCCTCCAGGTCGCCGGCCTGAACCTCGTGCAGTCCGTCCCGGACCGTCGCGGCGACACCCGCTGCGAGTTCGATCTGACGGGCCGTCTGGCGGGCGCGAATCGCGTGGGAGGCAACCAGCAGCACCGGAGGCCGGTCCGCGAGATTCGATCCGAGCGTATGTGCTTGTGCGACACCGAGTTCCGTCAGTTCAGCGCCGGGAAGCTTGGTATCGAGCCGCCGCGCCACGTTCGCCACCGTCTGCCCGTGCCGGGCCAGGATCAGCCTGCCGCTCACCGGTTCTCCTCTCCACGTCGCAGCGCATCGAGCCACTGCGCATCGGCCTCGTCCGACACCGGGGGCGCACCGTGCTCGGCGACCGCAGGCCACGACCCGAGGAATCGGACCTGCGCGAACCGGTGCAGGGCTTTGAGCGCCTCGGCGACGAGCGCGTCGTCGATGTGTCCCACGCAGTCCAAGTGAAAGAAGTAGGTGCCGTATTCCTGGCGGGTCGGACGCGATTCGATGCGGGTGAGGTCGATGCCGCGGGTCGCGAACTCGGTCATGGCCCGCACGAGCGATCCCGGTTCGTTGGGCAGCTGCAGGATGACGGCGGTGCGGTCGTGGCCGGTGCGCGGCGGGGTCTTCGCGGGTCGGGTGAGCAGCACGAACCGTGTTCGGGCACCGACGAAGTCCGCGACGTTGTCGGCGAGGGCGGTGAGGCCGAGCCGTTCACCGGCCAGCGCGGTCGACACCCCGGCGTCGGCCTTGCCTGCGGCGACGTCTTCGGCCGCGCCCGCGTTGGACGAGGCGGCGACGATCTCGGCGCGGGGCAGCGTGTCGGCGGCCCACTGGCGCACCTGCGCCGCCGCCACCGGGTATGCGGCGAGTGTGCGGACCTTCTCGGCGGTGGTGCCGGGCCGCACGACGACGGTGAACGTCACGTCGAGTTCGGTTTCCGCGACGATCTGCAGGCGTGGCCCGATGGACAACGCGTCCATCGTCGGTGGGACGGAGCCTTCGACGGAGCTCTCGATCGGCACGACCGCGCCGTCGACGTCACCGTCGCGCACCAGTTGCAGGGCAGCCGGCGGGCTGGCCGCCGATACCCGTTCGACCGGGTCGCCGAAAGTGCCGGCGTCCTCGAGTCGGGCGAGGGCCATTTCTGTGAATGTTCCGGTCGGACCGAAGTAGGCGATGCGGGGCACGCCTATGAGGTTACGCACCGAGCCGCCGTGCTCCGGGTGATGCGAACCGGAATGCGGCCTCACGCGGGGATGGTGAAACCGAACTCCGCCAGTCCGGCGACGATAGCGGAGGGATCGTCGACCTCGATGGTGAGCAGAACGTCGCGGACCGCGGCGGCGGCCTCGGGAGCGAGGGCGCCGAGACGGGTCACATCGGGCTGGGCCACGGCCTGCCGGACGTCGAACCCGCTCAGCGCCGCCGTGGTCGCGGACAACAGTGCGAGAACCTCGGTGGCGCCGCCGGACCGCGCGACGTAGCCGGTGTCCGAGTGCGCGAGGACGGCGAGGAAGTCGGCGATGTCGTCGGCGCTTCGGCCCGCGGGCAGGCCGGGAACGTGGCCCGCCGACGTGAGCTCGCGGGCAGCGTCGGCGAGCGTGTCTCCCGCCACGTACACACACAGCGGGGCGGGCGACGTGAACGCCAGAACGTCTGCGAAATAGTCTGGAGTGCAATCGATTTGATAGCGCACGGGTCTGCGGCTCGCCGGCAGGGGAGCCGCCGAACTCGCATCGAGTTCGACGACGACGTCGCCGCCCGCCCCAGCGTCGGACGCGGCGACGATCGGCGGTGCGAGGACCCGGACCGGCACGCTCGCGGGCACGGGCGGGCGACAGGCGAACAACGCGTCGAGGAGCCCTCGGGGTTCTTCACGGGACGGCGGCATTCCGAGGGGGAGCGGGATCGACACCGGTCCAGATTAGCCCCAGAAGGCCCTTGCGACACCGATCACAATGACTTAGGTTTGCCTCACCTACAATGAGGAGGCCGGCATGCAGACCACCACCGTTCCCGCCCCCAGCACCGCGGAACGGGTGTGCACCGCACTCGTGCGCGCCGATTCGACTGTTCTCGCCGTCGACGGCTGCGAGCCGGTGACCACTGCGGTCCATCACCTCCACACCGACGGCGACATTGTGATCACCGTCCCCATCGACTGCCCGGCCGTGACACTGGCCCGGCAATCCCACGCGGCCGGCCTGTCCGCAGTCCTCGAACTCACCGACCATTCACCGCTCACCCTGCGCAACCCGGTGCGGTCCCTGATCTGGCTGCGCGGGTCGCTGTACCCGGTCGACAACCCCCGCGAACTCGCCTTCGAGGTCGCCGAGACCCTGCCCCACCCGGAACTGCTCGATGTCGGTCACGGCACCGAACTGCTGCGCCTGGAACTGACGTCCGTGGTTGCCGCGGACACGACCGGCGCCGAATCCGTCGCGGTCGAGGACGTGCTGACCGCGCTGCCCGATCCGTTCGCCGCACTCGAAACCGCGTGGCTGCAGCACCTCGAGGAGGACCATGCCGACCTCGTCGCGCACATCGCACGCCGCATCCCTCCGGCCTCGCGATCCGGCCGTATCCGCCCACTCGGTCTCGACCGGTACGGCCTGCGCCTGCGCATCGAATCGGGCACCGGCGACCACGACGTCCGCATCCCGTTCCACGAACCCGTCGACGACGCGACCGGACTCAGTCGCGCGCTGCGCCTTCTTGTCGGGTGTCCGTTCGTCAACGGACTGCGCGCCCGGCACTGATCTTCGTCCTTTCTGCGCCCCCCACAGCGGTATCCTCTTCCTAGCGCGCGTCCTCCATGCGCCTGTCGAAAGCTTGGGCCGATGGCCGATTTCGATCCGGAAGCGACCCGCCCGGCGGGTCAGGGAATCACCGCGGAACTGTCCGCCGCGGGATTCGACGATGCGCTGGTCGTAGGACGGGGCGGGTTCGGCGTCGTCTACCGGTGCCGACAGCGATCGCTGGGCCGGACGGTCGCGATCAAGGTGCTCTCCTCCGACCTCGACGTCGAGAACCGGGAACGCTTCCTGCGCGAGGGCTACGCGATGGGCGGCCTGTCCGGACACCCCAACATCGTCAACATCCTGCAGGTCGGGGTCACCTCGAGCGGTCGGCCCTACATCGTGATGCCGTACCATCCGAACGATTCGCTGGCGATCAGGGTGCGGCGCGACGGGCCGCTGCCGTGGCCCGAAGTCGTCCGCGTCGGCATCAAACTCGCGGGCGCACTGGAAACCGCACATCAGGCCGGCACCTTGCACCGCGATGTGAAGCCCGCGAACATCCTCATGACCGAGTACGGCGAACCACAACTCACCGACTTCGGCATTGCCCGGATTGCCGGCGGATTCGAAACCGCAACGGGCGCGTTCACCGGATCGCTCGCCTTCACCGCCCCCGAAGTACTCGAGGGCAAGGCACCGACGCCCAGTTCCGACGTGTACGGACTCGGCGCGGCGATGTTCTCGATGCTCACCGGCAGGGCCGCGTTCGAACGTCGCACCGGTGAGGAGATCGTCGCCCAGTTCCTGCGGATCAGCAGTCAGCCCATCCCCGACCTACGGCCACAGGGAATCCCCGACGACGTGTGCACCGCGCTCGAGCACGCCATGTCCGCCGATCCGCACAGCCGCCCGTCGACCGCAGCCGAGTTCGGCCGGGAACTGCAGGAGATCGAGAGCACACACGGCCGGCACATCGACGAGATGGCCCTGCCGGGACATCACCGTCCCCAGGACCACCCGACCCTGACGGCGGCGGTGCCGAGCACCGGCACCGACCCGCCCACGACATCCGTCCGGAACCCGGCCGCGCCACCACCGCCGCGGCGTCCGGTGCCCCCTCCGCCGTCCGAGACAGCAGATTCGAACGGACGACTGTCGCTGCGGGCCGTGCTGGCAATAGTCGCCGTCCTGTTCGTCGCGGTCGCGGGGACCGGCCTCTACCTGGTCCTGCGCCAGCAGGATGGCTCCGACACCGCTACCGCGGCAGGCGAGAGCGCCGGCGAACTGCCCCCGACCGCGCAGTGGCGCACGGTGCGCGATGCCCCGACGGCCCGGCAGCAGACCGCGACGACGGTCGCCGACGGCACCGTGTGGGTGTTCGGTGGACTCGACGACGACGGCGCCTCGGCCGCGCACGAAGGCTACGATCCGGCGATCGACACCTGGAAAAGCGGCCCCGACCTGCCGGTTCCGCTCAATCACGCGATGGCGGTGACGTGGGACGGGGTGCCCGTGGTGCTCGGCGGCTGGATTCCCGACGGACCGAATCTCACCGCGACCACCTCCGATCGCGTCTTCGCGGTTCGCGACGGCCAGTGGGTCGACCTGCCCCCCATGCCCCAACCCCGCGCAGCCGGAGCCGCCGTCACCATCGGCACCAACATCTACGTCTTCGGCGGACAAGCCGACAACCAACTCGTCCCCACCACCGACGTCTTCGACGGCACCACCTGGACCACCGTCGCCGACCTACCCACCCCCCGCGAACACCTCGCCGCCACCACCGACGGCACCTACGCCTACGCACTCGGCGGCCGAAACCTCTCCGCCGACAAGAACACCGCCACCGTCGAACGCTACGACCCCACCACCGACACCTGGACCCGACTCCCCGACATGCCCACCCCCCGCGGCGGCCTCGGCGCCACCTACCTCGACGGCCGCATCATCACCGCAGGCGGCGAAGAACCCACCCGCGTCCTCGCCCAGGTCGAAGC
>NZ_JBAQXC010000393.1:0-10102 GCF_049299235.1 Rhodococcus sp. (in: high G+C Gram-positive bacteria)
ATAGGCGATGATGGCAAGTGAGCTCCTGGTAGGGCAGGGACGTAAGCACTCACTGGCCTACCAGGAGTTCGCCGGTATCCGGCCCGTCACACGCCGATGCTCACCGAGTTTTCAGATGCACACTGAGACGCAAGTGCCCTTCCCCGCGGCCCGTCGCGGTCTCGAACGCGATCCATGCGCTGACGACGCCGTCGTCCTCGGTGGGGGTTTCCGAGGTACGGAATCCGCGCGGATCGGTATCGCCGAGTCGCTCGCGCAGCATGCCGGCGACACCGTCGCGGCCCTCGACCGTCTTGAGATTCCAGGTGAAAGCGACCAGGTCGCGCCAGTAGCTGTCGGTCGCGAACATGCCGGCGGCGGCGTCGACGTCGCGCGCGGCGAGAGCAGCTTCGAAATCGCGCAGCCACTCGTCGACCCGTTGTTGCGGATCGACGCTCCGGCCGGTGGGCTGCTCGAGGGTATCGGTCATGGCTGGACACCTTCCATTCGCTGTTGTGATCCAGCACACACCCGAATTTCGGCGGCCGCAATCGTTGCATCGGGTTGCACCGACGCGGCATGTGTGTGGCGCGGAACACAGCAACGCGCCTATGCTCCGTGGGACACCCCGCAACCAGAGAGGGCCCGTGAGCAGCTTCAGCGCGATCGCACCCGGCACCGATCTGTCACGTCACGCGCGCGACCTCGTCCGGATGCACGATGCGGTGCTCGGCGGCGGCCGACCCGAGATGCGACCACGCGCCGTGGTTGCACGATCGTGGTCGCGCGTGTCCGAAACCGGCCTCGACCCCTCCGGCAGCAGCCTCCGCGCCCCGCATCCGATCGACGAGATCGAACGCCGCCGCCGGCAGTCTCCGCTGTCCGCCGTGATCGGTGACCTCACCCAGATCGTCGCACCCGTCGCGGACGCCTCGCAGTTACTCCTGGTAGTGACGGATGCCGACGGGGTCATTCTCTGGCGCAACGGATCGGCGAAGGTCCGGGCACGTGCCGACGCACTCGGATTCCGCGAAGGCTCCGAATGGACCGAATCCGCCGCCGGAACCAATGCGATCGGTACCGCGCTCGCCGAATCTGCTCCCGTACAACTGTTTTCCGGCGAGCACTTCAAGCAGACCCAGCATCCGTGGTATTGCACGGCCGCCCCCATTCACGATCCGATCAACGGCGATGTGCTCGGCATCGTCGATGTCAGCGGGCCGGCGCTCACGCTGCACCCGGCGATCAGCGCCCTGGTCGACACCGCGGTACGCCTCGCCGAATCACAATTGTGGCGTCGACACGAACAACGCCTCGATCAACTACGCACGAGTGCCGCGCCACTGCTCGCCTCGGTGTCCGGCCCGCTGCTGCTCGTCGACGACCACGGATGGGTGGCGCACGCCTCCGGGGTCGCGACCACCGGCCGGGTCGCCGCCCCACGGGGCGACCGGGCGCTCACCGTTCCCGGTCTCGGCCTGTGCATGCCGGAACAACTCACCAACGGATGGTTGATCCGCCCTGCCGAGCCTGCCTCCAAAATAGCTATCACGCTTCGGCTTTCGCCGAATCCCACCGTGGCGGTAACCGGCACTTCCGCCTCGTGGCACAGCCCCGTGACGGCACGGCACGCCGAGATCCTGTTGCTGCTGCACCACCGCGGCCGCGACGGAATGACCGTCACCGAGCTCGGTCACGCACTGTTCGGCGACGCCGACCACGCGGTCGCGGTGCGCGCGGAAGTGTCCAGGCTGCGTCGCACGCTGGGCGCAGTGGTGGACAGCCGACCGTATCGGCTGGCGGAGTCCGTCGACCTCGTCGTCGAATCACCCGACGCCGAGCGCCTGTCCGATTGTGCATTCGTGCGCCGGTCGACCAGTCCCGGAGTGCGCGCGCTGACGTCGTGACGAATCACGTCAACTGGTGAGGCTGCCCCACTCGACGGCCTCGTCGATCGGCTGAGTGTTGTTCTGCGTCGCTTCGCGGCTGTCAGGGGACGAACCGCCACGCAGACCACAGAATTCGTTGATCTCGCCGACGACGACGCGATAACTCTCCAGGTCCCGGGACGAGATGCCATGGGGTTCGAGGAGGGCGAGGACGGTCTCGCCGCGCGTGGCGTCGTCCTGCGCGGCGAAGTCGTCGCACGTCGTACCGGTGGTCGCGCCACCGCAACCCGCCACGGTCGCGCCGAGAACGAACACCGCGGGGACGAACACCGCGGCCATCACACGACCCTTCACCGACAAACCTCACATCTTCTCGACAGGTAGAACGGAGAATGATCTTGCCCGACCAGCCCGTCACGGCGCTCGCCGGATCCCCCCGAGGTTGCCGTCAGCCGGGAGCCCGTGTGGTCAGAACAGTTCAGAGCAGTTCAGAACAGGGTAAGCGCCGGGGTCGCCGGAACGCGCTCGGACACCGTCGGGTGCGGCTCGCGACGTGCGGTATCGGCAGCCGAGAGTCCGTGTCGCTCCAGAAGCGGTACGACGCGGGCTTCGAGCCAGCGCGTGTACTGCGGAGATACGTATGCACCACGGCCGTACAGCTGCCGATACCGGCGGATCAGTGCCGGATGCTCGGCAGCAAGCCAGGACAGGAACCATTCACGGGTGGAACCACGCAGATGCATCGGTATCACGGTCGCGCCCGACGCGCCCGCGGCCGAAAGGGCGGCGAACAGTTCGTCGAGGTGGCCGGTCGAGTCGGTGAGATACGGAACGACCGGCGCCACCATCACATGACAGGGAAGCCCTGCGTCGGTGGACGCGCGGATCAGGTCGAGCCGCGCCTGTGGCGACGGAGTCCCCGGCTCGAGTTGCCGGTGCAGATCGTGGTCGCCGACGGCGAGGGACACCCCGAGCCCGACGTCGACCTCGCCGGCAGCAAGCGCGAGCAGCGGCAAGTCGCGCCGCAGCAACGTGCCCTTGGTGAGAATCGAGAACGGGGTACCCGACTCGGTGAGAGCACGAATCACACCGGGCATCAGGCGATATCGCCCCTCGGCGCGCTGGTACGGATCGGTATTGGTGCCGAGCGCGACCCGCTCGCGTTTCCAGGACCTGCGGGACAGTTCCCGCCGCAATACTGCCGCCACATTGGTCTTGACGACGAGCTGGGAGTCGAAGTCGTGGCCGGGATCGAAACCGAGGTACTCGTGCGTGGGCCGGGCGAAGCAGTAGCGGCACGCGTGACTACACCCGCGGAAGGTGTTGACGGTGAACCGGAACGGCAGCGCGGACGCCTCCGGCGTCTTGTTGAGCGCACTCGTGCACAACACCTCGTGGAAGGTGATCCCCTCGAACTCCGGCGTCTGCACGCTCCGGGCCAGCCTGGCCTTGCCGAAGCCCGGCAACGCGCCGTCGTCGGCATCCAGCGTCTGCGCCGCCCACCTCATGCACAAAAGTCGAACACCCGTGCGAGTATCTGTCAACAGCTGATCGAAATTTCGTTCGACGACCGCACACCTGCCAGAATTCCGGCCATGACTCGCCAGAACATCTCGTCCGGTTCCGAATGGGAACCGAAGATCGGCTACTCCCGCGCGGTGCGCATCGGCAACCAGGTCGCGGTCTCCGGCACGACCTCGCCGGGCGCGACCCTCGAAGAACAGACCCGCGGTGCACTGCGCACGATCGAAGCCGCACTGGGCGAAGCAGGCGCTGCGCTGACCGACGTGATCCGTACCCGCATGTACCTGACCGACATGACCCGATGGGAGGAAGCCGCCGCCGCCCACGGTGCGGTATTCGGCGAGATCCGTCCCGCCAGCACGATCGTCGAGGTCAGCAGCCTCGTGGACGCCGAACTCCTCATCGAGATCGAAGCCGACGCGATCGTCGAATAGCCTGCTGCCGTGTGCCTTTCGGAACCCTGGAGGGGCCCAAAAGGCACACGGGGCGCGCAGCGCCACGGCCTCGGCTAGAGTGCTGCACACGACGTCTTGATCTGGGGGGATCGTCATGGGTGAATCGGCAGGCATCGGCAGTTCGGTCAAGGTCGTACCCGACGGGGTGCGCGCATTCGGGAACACCGCGCTCGAAGCCGCGGATCGTGTCGCACAGGCGGGCGCCGTCGATCTACACGCGAACGTCACGGCGCTGAGTCCGGCTCTCGGCCTGATCGGCGGCGACTTCCTGGCCGCGTTCGTCGCCGCTCAGAGCGAGCACACCCGAGCCGTCGCGCAGTTGTCCCTCGCCTACGCGTCGAGCGGCCTCGCCGCACACGACACCGCATCCGGGTACGAAACGGTGGTCGCCGATCAGTCCGCAGCTCTGCAGAACGCCGCCGTGTATACCCCGGGGTCCGCGCGATGACCGGGCAGGAGACGCCCGCGGCAGCCCCGACCGTCCTCGACGCATTGCGCGGCTCACCGATCGGCCCGGTACTCGACATGCCGCTACCCGCGTCGCCCGTCGTTACGCTACCCCCACCCGACCCCGGACTGAACTCCATCGTCGAACTCCTGCAGTCGATTCCGGTACCGCAACTGCCGGGCATCGACCAATTTCTTGCACCGTTGACCGACCTCGGCGGCTTGTTCGGCACCGGAATCCTGGACGCCCTCGACCCCGCTGCGATCCTGCACCAATCGTCCCGGTTCCTCGATACCGCGGTGTCGATCGGGCGCGGCGCGGTCGACGCGCTGCCCGATTCGTGGGAGGGAGCACCCGCCGAGGCAGCGGTCGACCACGGCCGTCAGGCGCAGGCCAGCGCGGTCGAGTTGAGCGAACGCGGTGACCGAATCGGTGAACTGACCCGCGCCGCGACCGCAACGGTCGAACGCGGAAACATCGAACTGTCCGGGATCGCCCAGTCGTTCGTGGCCGTCGCCACCGCGGCCGCACCGGTTGCTCTGACACCGCCGGGTCAGGCTCTGCTGGTCTCGTCCGCCGTCGAGCACCTACAGGCCGCCCTCGCTGTGGTCGCCCGAAGCCGCGGCGAGCTGAGCGTGCACACCGTGGCAATGAATACCCTCACCGCGCCGATCCCGGTTCCGCCCCCGATCGCGCCGGGCGCCCTGCCCGACGCGGGGAAGGTCGCGGCAGTCGCGTCGGACGCGGTGAAGTCCCTCGCGTCCGACACGGCGTCCGCACTGGGACCGATGTTCGGCGGTACCGGCGACGAGTTCGCCCCGACGCGGGCATCGTCCGCGGTGCCGACGGTACCGTCGGCCGGCGGTGTCGGTCCGATGTCCTCCCCGGCCGGTGTCGGGGTTGCCGGCGTCGGTGGTTCCGGAATCGGCCCCGGAAGCGGCGCAATTCCGGCAGCGGCAGTCGGCGGCATCCTCCCCGGCCCGGCAGCACCCGGAGCTACCGGCGCGGCCACACCGGTAGCCGCTGCGGCCGGACGCGGCATGTACGGGGGGATTCCCGCGGCGGGTGCCGCCCGTGGAGACGACAAGCCCGACCATCGGAGCACGCCGGGGTTCCTGGTCTCGGCCGCGAACTCCACCGAAGTAGTCGGGGAACTACCGCAAGTCGTCCCGTCGGTGATCGGCGGTGCCGACGACGGCTGGTAGACGTCGGGCTGTCGGCCACGCACCCCGGAACTGCTCGCGCGACTGCCACGACACCTACCTCAGCGAACTGCAACGCCGGGTGGTCGGCAGCGGAGACAACAGCGGGGCCGGGCCGGCGCGTTCAGTCGACGAGCGAGGCCACCTCGTGATCGGTGAGGGTGGTCTGTGGCACCCGGCCCTCGCGGCGAGCCAGGTCGATCGCCCGGTACAACGGCCGCTCCCCCACCGGTGCCTCCCGCGCCTCGGCCCGCAACTGTTCCACGAGCACCGACGACAACGCCGCAGCCGGGGCCAGTTCCGAGGTGGCGAGCGCATCGGCGAGTGTGCGCAACCCCAGCACGTCGAGTTCTCGCCCGCCACCGTCGGTGTACAGGGCGAGCGGCACCGCCACGATGCGGTGCTCCCCGTCGTTGGCCCGCAGAATCACCTGGCTGACCCGCCCGACCCGCACGAGGAGTTCGACGCCGGCCAGGTGCCGCAGTTCCACGCTGTGTGCGCGCAGGAGCCCCGAGACGGTCAGTACTGTGCCGTCGAGACGGACGTGCCGACGTGTCACGACGAACGCTCCGACAGCAGGGGGAATCCCGACGACCAGACCGAGTGCGATCGCAATCGACGCCGGTGCGAACAACCATGTCAGGCCGCAGACCACGATGCCGAGGAGTATCGCCCCCGAGGCGATACGCCGGGCCCGTGGCAGCAGCAGATGCGGCGGCAGCAGGTCCAGCGCGACGGAGCCGGACGCCTGCCCGTCAGGCCCCGGCAACGACCTCACCCACACGTGCGACGACGTCGGTGAGCGGCACGGTGTACTGCTCACCGTCACGCAGGTCCTTGACGACGATCTCACCGGCCTCGAGTTCACGGTCACCGAGGACCAGCGCGACGACCGCGCCGGACTTGTCGGCGGCCTTCATCGCACCTTTGAGTCCGCGCCCACCGTAGGCGAGGTCGACGCGGATGCCCGCACCGCGCAGCGCGTGGGCGATCCGGACCAGTGTGCCCTTGGCGGCGTCGCCCATCGGCACCCCGTACACCTCGCACCGGGCCGGGGTCGCTGCGCTCGTGCCTTCGGCGGCGAGCGCGAGGATGGTGCGATCCACTCCGAGCCCGAACCCGATGCCCGACAACGGTTGTCCGCCGAGCTGTTCCATCAGGCCGTCGTAGCGGCCACCGCCGCCGATGCCGGACTGGGCGCCGAGTCCGTCGTGCACGAACTCGAAGGTGGTCTTCGTGTAGTAGTCGAGGCCACGGACCATGCGCGGGTTGACGACATAGGGCACACCGAGCGCATCGAGGTGGCCGAGCACCTCGTCGAAGTGGGCCTTGGCACTGTCGGACAGGTGGTCGAGCATCAGCGGCGCGTCGGCGGTGAGCTCCCGCACCTGCGGTCGCTTGTCGTCGAGTACACGCAGTGGATTGATTTCGGCGCGACGCCGGGTCTCGTCGTCGAGCGGAAGGCCGAACAGGAACTGCTGCAACAACTCTCGATACTGCGGACGGCACGTGTCGTCGCCGAGCGAGGTGATCTCGAGCCGGAACCCGTCCAGACCCAGACCACGGAACCCGGCGTCCGCAATCGCGATGACCTCGGCGTCGAGTGCCGGGTCGTCGATGCCGATCGCCTCCACACCGACCTGCTGCAACTGCCGGTATCGGCCGGCCTGGGGTCGCTCGTAGCGGAAGAACGGCCCCGAGTAGCTGAGTTTCACCGGCAACTGACCGCGGTCGAGTCCGTGCTCGATGACCGCGCGCATCACACCGGCGGTGCCCTCCGGTCGCAGCGTGACGGATCGGTCACCGCGATCGGCGAACGTGTACATCTCCTTGGTGACGACGTCGGTGGATTCTCCGACACCCCGCGCGAACAACCCGGTGTCCTCGAAGATCGGCAGCTCGATGTGCCCGTAGCCGGCCAGTCGCGCGGCGCGCGTCAAACCGTCGCGCACGGCCACGAACTCCGCGGACTGCGGCGGAACGTAGTCCGGGACACCCTTGGGGGCCGAGAACGTGGAAACCTTGCTCACCTGTCGCTGCTTTCTCTCGTCGGAACGCTGTGCGTGCTGGCCCGGGTCAGCGGGATCCGGCCAGGCCGGCCAGGAAGGGGTTCGACGTCCGTTCCCGGCCGATCGTGCTGGACCCACCGTGGCCCGGCAGAATATTCGTGCTGTCGTCGAGCACCAGCAGTTTCGCTGCGAGGGACTCGAGCAGTTGCTCGTGGTTACCACCCGGCAGATCGGTACGGCCGATGGATCCTTCGAACAGGGTGTCGCCCGTCAGCGCGACCGGAACCGCGATCCCGTCGGGGGTGGTGGCAACGGTGCGCAGCACCACCGATCCCTGAGTGTGGCCGGGCGTGTGGTCGACGACGAACCGGATCCCGGCGTACTCGATCTCGTCGCCGTCGGAGTACTCGATCACCTCGTGCGGTTCGGTGAAGGTGGTGCCTTCGAGGAACGGTGCCAAGCTCGAACCGAGTCCGACACCCGGATCGGTGAGCATGTGCCGGTCACCGGCGTGAATGTAGGTGGGGATGTCGTGGCGATCCGCCACCACCTGCGCCGACCAGATGTGATCGAGATGTCCGTGAGTGAGCAGCACCGCGCGCGGCTTCAGGTCGGATCCGATCAGGAACTCGCTCAGTGGTTCGGCGGCGTCCTGGCCTGGATCCACGACAACGCAGTCTTTCGAGTTGTCCTGCGCGAGGATATAGCAGTTGGTCTGGAACATCCCGGCGGGGAATCCGGTGACGAGCACGAGCATCGCTCCTACGGTGAGGGCAGGTCTGAGGGCTCCTACAGCGTAGGTGCAACGCCCGGTCCGTCCGCTCCCAGGTTCGGGTGGCAGACTCGATCCGGCCTGACTTCACAGCTCAGCCACGACCGATCGGTTACGGGAGGACTACAGCAGTGCCGAGCAACGCACAGCGGCGCCAAGCCGCGAAACGCAAACTCGAACGGCAGCTCGCGCGCCGTGCGGAGCGTGAGCGCAAGCGCCGCCAACGGAACATCGGCCTGGCGGCCGTCGGAGTGATCGTCGTGATCGGTGCGGGTGTCGCCCTGTGGGCGGTCAACCGCGGCGACGACGAGAGCGCCACGACCGCGTCCGGTGAGACCGAACAGAGCACCGAGTACGCGGCGCTGCCCGCGGGACGCGCCGAGCCGCTACCCGACTCCGTGAGCTGCGCGTATCCGGCCGACGGCCGGGAACCGTCGCGACCGGTGGAACCACCGCGCACCGAGGGCATCCTGACCGGTGGTGAGGCCAACACCGATGTCAGCGTCAGCGTCGAGACGACCCGGGGCAACATCGGGTTGGTGCTGCACAACTCTGATTCGCCGTGCACCGTCAACAGCTTCCTGTCCCTCGCCTCACAGAGTTATTTCGACAACACCGAATGCCACCGGTTGACGACGTCGCCGTCACTGCAGGTGTTGCAGTGCGGTGATCCCACGGGTACCGGCAGCGGTGGGCCCGGCTACACCTTCGCCAACGAGTTCCCGACCGATCAGTTCGCCGCCGACGACCCGGCAGCGCAGACGCCGATGACCTATCCGCGCGGCACACTCGCAATGGCGAATGCCGGACCAGGCACCAACGGCAGCCAGTTCTTCCTGGTGTACGGCGATTCGGTGCTGCCGCCGCAGTACACGGTGTTCGGCACCATCGACGACACCGGACTGGCCACCCTCGACACGATCGCCGCCGAGGGCGTGGAGGGTGGCGGCGCCGACGGCCCGCCCGCACTCGCAACATCCCTGACCAGCGTGAGGATGGACTGACCATGCCCGGTACCCCGATCCGACTTGCCGCCGTCGCCGCCGGCGCAGTCTTGCTGCTGACCGGCTGCTCCGATGACGGAAGCGACACCTCGACGTCCGCGACCACCACCCGGACCGCTACGGCCACACCGAGTGAGCCCGCGTCGACCGGCGCACTGCCCGCGCGGCCCGCCGCGGGCGCACCGGTCGACTGCAGCTACACACCCGATGGCGCTGCGGCGAAGGACGTGGCACCGCCACCGGAGAGCGGTGTGACCACCGAGGGAGCACCGGCCGTGACGATGACCACCAGCGCAGGCCCGATCGGTCTCGTCCTTGACCCGGCCGCCGCCCCGTGCACCGTCAACAGCTTCGTGTCGCTCGCCGAACAGGGGTACTTCGACGACACGCCGTGTCATCGGCTCGTGACGTCGCCGGGTCTGCAGGTGCTGCAGTGCGGCGACCCGTCCGGAACCGGAACCGGCGGGCCCGGCTACGGATTCGACACCGAATACCCCGAGACGGCGTACGCGCCGTCCGATCCGGCACTCGGACAGGCCGTGGTGTATCCGCGCGGCACCATCGCGATGGCGAACACCGGGCGGCCCGGCAGCAACGGAAGCCAGTTCTTCCTCGTCTACGAGGATTCGCAGCTTCCACCGGCGTACACGGTCTTCGGCACGATCGACGAGACCGGCCTCGCGACGATCGAACAGGTCGCGGCGGAGGGAGACGACGGCTCGATGGGCAGCGTGGGCGGCGGCGCTCCCAACCTGCCGGTCCAGATCGAATCGGTGACGGTCGCGTCCTGACCAGTCGTGGGCGGCACCTTCCTTCGGAG
>NZ_JBAQXC010000394.1:0-1527 GCF_049299235.1 Rhodococcus sp. (in: high G+C Gram-positive bacteria)
GTCGGTAGCTCCCGCTACCGACAAACGCGCGCGGGCAGCAGTGTTTCTGTCGTGTTTCTTTCGGCCCGGCCCTGCGGTCGGCAGTCCGGGCCGCTTCGCAGAATGAGAACATGGACCCATGCGCATCGCGGATTCCGTCGTCGACCTCATCGGGAACACCCCCCTCGTCAAGCTCAACTCGGTCGTGAAGCCGGGTTCGGCGCTCGTCGCGGCGAAAGTCGAATACCTCAACCCCGGCGGCAGCTCGAAGGACCGCATCGCGGTCAAGATGATCGACGCCGCCGAGGCGTCCGGCGAGTTGAAGCCCGGCGGCACCATCGTCGAACCGACCTCGGGGAACACCGGCATCGGTCTGGCCCTGGTCGCACAGCAGCGCGGCTACAAGTGCGTGTTCGTCTGCCCCGACAAAGTGAGCGAGGACAAGCGCAACACCCTCAAGGCATACGGCGCCGAAGTCGTGGTGTGCCCGACGGCGGTCCCGCCGGAGCACCCGGACAGCTACTACAGCGTCTCCGACCGCCTCGCCCGTGAGTTGCCCGGCGGCTGGAAGCCCAACCAGTACTCCAACCCCGGTGGCCCCGACAGCCACTACGAGACCACCGGCCCGGAGATCTGGCGCGACACCGACGGCAAGATCACACACTTCGTCGCAGGCGTCGGCACCGGCGGCACCATCACCGGCACCGGCCGCTATCTCAAGGAGGTGTCCGGCGGGAAGGTCAAGGTCATCGGCGCCGACCCGGAGGGTTCGGTGTACTCGGGTGGCACTGGCCGCCCCTACCTCGTCGAAGGGGTCGGCGAGGACTTCTGGCCCAGCGCGTACGACCCGGCGATCCCCGACGAGATCATCGCCGTGTCCGACGCCGACTCGTTCGAGATGACCCGTCGCCTCGCCCGTGAGGACGGCCTGCTCGTCGGCGGTTCGTGCGGCATGGCGGTCGTCGCCGCGCTGCAGGTGGCCGAGCGTGAAGGCCCCGACGCGGTCGTCGTGGTGCTGCTCCCCGACGGTGGCCGCGGTTACCTGTCGAAGATCTTCAACGACAAGTGGATGGCGTCCTACGGTTTCCTGCGGTCCCCGCTGGACGGCAAGCCCGACGACTCCACCGTCGGTGATGTGGTGCGCGGCAAGTCCGGTGACCTGCCCGACCTCGTGCACACCCACCCGTCCGAAACCGTGCGCGACGCCATCGAAATCCTTCGCGAGTACGGGGTATCGCAGATGCCGGTCGTCGGCGCTGAACCACCCGTCACCGCCGGTGAGGTCGCCGGGTCCGTGAGCGAACGCGAGCTGCTCAGCGCGGTGTTCGAGGGTCGCGCCCAGCTCGCCGATCCGGTTGCCAAGCACATGAGCCCCGCGCTGCCGCTCATCGGTGTGGGGGAGTCGATCGGCGCCGCGACCAAGGCGTTCGGTGACACCGACGCACTCATGGTCATCGACGACGGCAAGCCCGTCGGTGTGATCACCCGCCACGATCTGCTCGGTTTCATCAGCGCAGGATCCTGACGAACGGCGGCGCGGTCCCGGTG
>NZ_JBAQXC010000395.1:0-11155 GCF_049299235.1 Rhodococcus sp. (in: high G+C Gram-positive bacteria)
GCCGCTGGCCTGCGCGAGCTTCCACTCCTCGCCTTCGGCGAAGTCGTCGCTGGTCACCTGAAACGTGGGCAGCTTCGGCAGGAACTCGTACGGGTTGTAGTCGAACGCCATCGGTGGTCCTTTCCTCGGGACGGGATCGTCAGGAATGCATCAGGAAGTGTTCCATGACGCGGGTGCCGAACCGGAGAGCTTCGACCGGGACACGCTCGTCGACTCCGTGGAACAGTGCCGGGAAGTCGAGATCGGGTGGCAGTTGCAGCGGCGCGAACCCGAAACAACGGATTCCGAGCTTGGCGAACGCTTTCGCGTCGGTCCCCGCGGAAAGCATGTACGGCACGGTCCGGCCCAGCGGATCGTGCGCGAGGATCGCGGCGTTCATCGCGTCGACGAGATCACCGTCGAAACTCGTCTCGTACGAGTCGAGGCTGGTGATCCACTCGCGGGTCACGTCGGGGCCGATCAGTTCGTCGACGGTGCGTTCGAACTCGGCGAGCCGGCCCGGCAGAATGCGGCAGTCGACGACGGCCTGCGCGGTCTGCGGGATGACATTGGCCTTGTAACCGGCCTGCAGCATCGTCGGGTTGGCGGTGTCCCGGAGGGTCGCGCCGATGATGCGGGCGATGGACCCGAGTTTGGCGAGGGTGCCGTCGATGTCCGGGGAGTGCGGGTCGAAATCCAGCCCGGTCTCCTCCGATGCGGCGGCGAGGAATTCGGCGACCGAATCGGAGATCACCAGCGGGAATGTGTGACTGCCGAGCCGGGCGACGGCCTTCGACAGGATCGTCACCGCGTTCTCCTCGTGCAGGAACGAGCCGTGCCCGGCGCGTCCCTTCGCGGTCAGCCGCATCCAGCCCAGGCCCTTCTCCGCGGTTTCCACGAGGTAGAAACGTCGCTCGCCGCCGTCGCGGCGGGGCACGGTCAGCGAATAGCCGCCGACCTCCCCCACCGCTTCGGTGATGCCCTCGAACAGGTCGGGTCGATGCTGCACGAGCCACTGGCAGCCCCACGTGCCACCGGCTTCCTCGTCGGCGACGAATGCGAACACCAGATCGCGGGGCGGGACGATGTTCTCGGCTTTGAAGCGGCGTGCGACGGCCAGCATCATGCCGACCATGTCTTTCATGTCGACGGCGCCGCGGCCCCACACGTAGCCGTCCTCGACGGCCCCGGAGAAGGGGTGCACGCTCCAGTCGGCGGGTTCGGCGGGCACCACGTCGAGGTGCCCGTGCAGCAGCAGAGCACCGCGGCTGCGATCGGCCCCGGGCAGTCGCGCGAACACGTTGCCGCGGCCGGGCTGCCCGGATTCGACGTATTCGGTGTCGTACCCCACCTCCGCGAGTTGCGCCGCGACCCATTCGGCGCATTCCCGTTCGCCTCGGGTGGTCGCGGGATCACCGGTGTTGGAGGTGTCGAACCGGATGAGCTGGGACACCAGGTCGACGACCTCGTCCTCGGCGCGGGACGGATTGTGGGTGCTCACGTGTTCGGCCATGTCTGCATGTCTACCACCGCCGGCGCGCATCGACGCAGGTAAAGGGGGCGATTTGGGCACGTCGACGCGGTAGGTTACTCTTTCACAGCACCCACGGAAAGCGGGTGTGAACAACGTGAGTCCGAGTGGCGGAATGGCAGACGCGCTAGCTTGAGGTGCTAGTGTCCTATTAACGGACGTGGGGGTTCAAGTCCCCCCTCGGACACTCTGAGTTGAGACAGACGACGTAGGCCCCGAACCGACAGGTTCGGGGCCTACGTCGTTCCCGACCGCCGGCGTACCGGCGGTCGTCGCGAATTGGGGAATCGCACGTGCGTGCGCTACTGTTCTCGTCAGCGCCCGCGGGAGCGGGAGCTACCGGCATGTCCATACACATCCGGTCCGAGTGGCGGAATGGCAGACGCGCTAGCTTGAGGTGCTAGTGTCCTATTAACGGACGTGGGGGTTCAAGTCCCCCCTCGGACACTCCAGCAGTTCCCGAAACTGCACACACGAGGTCGCGAACCCGACAGGGATCGTGACCTCGTTTTGTGCGCTGTGACCGTTCTGTGTGGATTCGTGTTCGCCGGGCGGATGCAAATCCACACAGAACACTATTTCTTCCGCGATTTCCTCGCGACCGGCCGCGCACCCGGCTTGGGGGCGTCGACCGGCCGCCGCTCCTCACGGCGTCGCTGTTCGGCGGCATCCTCCCGGTCGAGGCGGGCGTAGACGATCCGCTGCTGCACGTAGGTCCAGATGTTGTTGCTCACCCAGTACAGCAGGATCGCGATCATCAGGATCGGCCCGCCGACGAGCGCACCGAGCGGGAAGACCCACAACATCATCTTGTTCATCACCGCGGATTGCGGGGTCGCCGCGGTGTCCGGGTTCTGACGCGCCAGCGACGCCCGCGCATTGAAGTGGGTGGCGAGGCTCGCGATCACCATCAGCGGGATCGCGACTGCCGCGATCGTGCCGACCGTCGGGATACCCCCGAAGTGCACGAACGATGCCAGTGTGCTCTCCGGTGTGGCGATCGCGGCGGAGATCGGGGCGCCGAACAGGCGGGCACCGAGGAAGGACTGCACGTCGGTGGCACTGAAGACGTAGTTCGCGGTGTTCGCATTCTCGTCCGGCGTCATGCCGAGTTGCCCGAGCCCGGTGCCGGTCCGGTTGAACGACCGCAGGACATGGAACAGGCCGAGGAACACCGGTATCTGCACCAGCGCGGGCAGGCAACCCATCAGCGGGTTGACCCCGTGTTCCTTCTGCAGCTTCTGGAGTTCCGATGCCAGGCGGGGGCGGTCGTCGGCGTGCGTGCGTTGCAGGGCTCGGATCTGGGGTTGCAGTTTCTGCATCCGGCGGGTGGTGCGGATCTGCCGGATCGAGGGGCTCAGCAGGACGAGCCGCAGGGTGAAGACGAGAAAGATCACGGCGAGCGCCCACGCGACGCCGTTGTCCGGTTCGAGCACGGCGCCGAACGCCTTGTGCCAGAACCACAGGATCGCGGACACGGGATAGTAGACGAAATCGAGCATCGAGCACCTTCCGGCACGATGCGGCGGCAGGCGGCATCGTGCGGGTGACGGGTGCGCCGGACACGGGCCGACGACACCTCGGGTAGGGACCGCGTGCCGCGGACGCCCGAAAGCGTCAGGCGGCGAGCAGTTCCCGGCCGGGTGCTCGTGGGCGTCGGGGACGCCCGGGGGTGTTCGGGGCGCTCTGACGGCGGAACGCGCCGCGCAGGCGGCGCTCCTCGCGGGGTGGCCCAGACGACGGCGTCGACAGCGCACACACCGTGGGCAGCACGGTGTACCCGGCGAGCGCGACCATCAGGACGATCGCGACCGCGCCCGCGGCGACCGCGGTGGGGGCGTCGAGTGCACCGGTGACCGCAACCAGGATCGCGAGGACGGACAGCCACGCGAGCTGAACAACGTTCAGCCTGTGCGTAAGTCCGTCCACGATCCGTGCCACGGATTCAGCGTACCCGGCCTCATCCACCGAATCGATCGGTGTGTGCGCTCAGATGCTCGTGCAGTCGCGCGGCGACAGGTGACAACTCGCGCGTTCCGGTCACCAGACCGATGGTGCGGTCGCCGACACCGCGGACCGGCACCGTGACGGCGCCCGCGGTCGGGATTTCCGCGCAAGGCAGCAGCGCGACGCCGAGCCCGTGGGCGACCAGGACACGGATGGTCTCGAACTCGCTGATCTCGAAAGCGATGTGCGGTGCGAATCCGGCGTCCGCGCAGCAACGTTCGAGGACCTGCCGGATCTGGTAGCTCGGTGGCCCGGCAATGAAGTGTTCGGCGGCCAGATCGGCGAGAGCGACCTCGCCCCGTCCGGCGAGCCGATGCGAAGTGGCCACATGCAGCAGCAGCGGTTGGTGGCCGAGGACGGTGGCGGGCAGATCGTCGGGCGGCGGGATCATCACGGCGAGGTCGAGTCGGCCGTCGCGGACCATCTCGGCGAGGGCGGCACCGTGCGACTGCACCAAGCGCAACCGGATTCCCGGCGCGGCGCGATGGAAGTCCGCCAGCATCGACGGAATGCTCACCGGCCCGAGCGTAAGCGGGAATCCGAACCGGATGAGACCGCGGTCGGGGTCCGCGTGGCTGCGGACGGTGCCGATCGCGTCGTCGAGGTCGCGGATCAGGCCGGCGGTGCGGTCGTGGAGTTCGCGGCCGGCCGCGGTGAGTGCGACCCCCCGGCCGACCGGGTGGAACAGCGGTAGCCCCACCACCTGTTCGAGTGTCTTGATGCGTCGGCTGACCGACGACTGCGGTAGGCCGAGTCGCTCGGCGGCGTGGGTGATGTGGCCTTCCCGCGCGGCGGCGTCGAACGCGGCCAGCAGCGGTGCGGCGGCTGCGGCCTCCTCGGACAGAAACCATTCCATATTCGGATCATATGTCCTCCATTCCATCATTGGACGGATCAGTGTTCGGAGTGGACGCTGGGGGCACATCCACACGAGCGAAGGCGATCTGACATGGACGAACCCGGAAATGGCAGCAGCGCAGCAGTTCTCGACCACGATTACGACGTGGTCCTGATCGGCGGCGGCATCATGTCCGCAACCCTGGGCGCTGCGCTGACCCGGTTGCAGCCGGACTGGTCGATCGTCGTCCTCGAACGCCTCGATCGGGTCGCGCAGGAAAGCAGCGCCGCCTGGAACAACGCCGGCACCGGTCACGCCGGGATGTGCGAGCTCAACTACATGCCCGACCCGACCGACCCGAACCGCGCCGAGCAGATCGGCCGCCAGTTCGATGCCACCCGCCGATTCTGGGCGTCCCTCACCGAATCCGGTGACCTGCCCGGGACGTCGTTCGTCAATCCGATACCGCACATGAACGTCGTGTTCGGCGATCGCGACGTGGCCTACCTGAAAGAGCGTTTCGCGACGCTGCGGCGATCACCGTTGTTCTCCGCGATGGAGTACAGCGACGATCCCGACGTGATCGCGCGGTGGGCACCGCTGCTGATGGCGGGCCGCACCGGTACCGAACCGGTGGCGGCGACCCGCCACGAGGGCGGTACCGACGTCGATTTCGGCGCCGCGACCCGCGACCTGTTCCGCAGTATGCGGTCGCGGGGAGTGCAGATTCGCACCGGGCACGAGGTCCGAAGGCTGCGCCGCGAACCCGACGGGCGGTGGAACGTCACCGGCCGCGCGGGCCGCGCGCGGTTCTCGGTGCGGTCGCGGTTCGTCTTCGTCGGTGCAGGCGGTCAGGCGCTCACGTTGCTGCAGAAGGCACGGATCCCCGAGGTTCGTGGCTATGGTGTGTTTCCGATCGGCGCGCAGTTCCTGCGCACCGACGACCCGGACATCGTGGCCGCACACCACGCGAAGGTCTACAGCCAGACCGACGTGGGCGCCCCGCCGATGTCCGTCCCGCACCTCGACACCCGGATCGTCGACGGGAAGGCGTCGCTGATGTTCGGCCCGTACGCGACCTTCAGCACCCGACTGCTGAAACACGGCCGCCGCACCGACCTGTTCGCCACTATCCGGCCGCACAACATCGCCCCGTTGATCGCGGTCGGTGCGCAGAACCTGCCGTTGGTCCGCTACCTGATCGGCCAACTCGTGGCGACGCGCGCCCGGAAACTGCGGCAACTCCGACGGTTCGTGCCCACCGCCTGCGGCGACGACTGGCGGCTGATCGATGCCGGGCAGCGTGCCCAGTTGATCGTCCCGCATCCGCGGAAGATCGGTGTTCTCACCTTCGGCACCGAGGTCGTCACCGGCGCGGACGGCACCATCGCCGGCCTGCTCGGTGCCTCCCCGGGTGCCTCGATCGCGCCCGCGGTCATGATCGAGCTACTCGATGCCTGCTTCCCGCAGCATCGCGCACGGTGGGCGCCGATCGTGGATCGGTTCTGTGTGGAATTGTGACCGCCTGGCGGACACAATTCCACACAGAGCGCGATCGGTCAGGTGCGGCGACCCTTCCGGAAGTACCAGATGGGGCCGACGAAGTTGATGAGGGTGATGAGCGCCCACTTGCCTTTGCTGCCGTTGATCTTGCCGGCGGGGCGCGTGGCGAGATCCGCCCACGCCGTCGCCGCCAGCGACACCTGAACACTCACCAGGGTAAGAACCACCGTCTTCTGCCACGGGGCTAAATCGGCGAACTTCTTCTTGACAGCGCTCATCGTCCTGCTGCTCCTCGGATGTGTGGTCGGCCGCACCTGCTGCGCCCGATACCATTCATTGCTACCGCACGACATCGGAAAAGGTTCATGAACTCCCACAGCAACACCCCGGCCGCGGACACTGTCACCGCACCACCGAGCGTGATCGACCCCGCCGACCTCGATACTTGTCTGAAGGTCCTCGACCTCGCGGGCACTCTGGACGCCGGTCATCCCGATGCGATCGCCGTGCAGCGGGCAGCCGCCCACATGTTCAAGAAATACAAGCGGCTGCGGCGCAACGAGACACGCACCCTGAAGGTCGAGGCGGACCGCGACGTACTGGCCGCGACCGCGACCGGGTCACCGACCAGGATCGACGACGAAACCGCGGGCCTGACCCTCACCTCGACGACACGGGGTGCATCCGCGGGCACACTGCTGCGACCCCGGAACTGCTACGTCTGCAAGGACAAGTTCACCAGGGTCGACGCGTTCTACCATCAGTTGTGTCCGACCTGCGCGACCGAGAACCACGCGAAGCGCGACGCCCGCACCGACCTGACGGGTCGGCGGGCGCTGCTCACCGGTGGTCGCGCAAAGATCGGCATGTACATCGCGTTGCGTCTGCTGCGGGACGGCGCGCACACGACGATCACCACCCGATTCCCGCACGACGCGATCCGCCGGTTCTCGGCGATGGAGGACAGCGCCGACTGGATCCACCGGCTGCGGGTCGTCGGGATCGACCTGCGTGATCCGGCGCAGGTGGTGGCTCTCGCCGACGATGTCGCGGCGCAGGGGCCGCTCGACATCCTGATCAACAATGCGGCCCAGACGGTCCGGCGCTCCCCCGGTGCCTATTCGGCGCTGGCGGATGCCGAAACGGGGCCGCTGCCGTCCGGGCCGCGCCCCGAGATGATCACGTTCGGCAAGCCGTCCGATGCGCATCCGACGGCGCTGGCCGGGTCGCTGCCGACGGGACTCGCCGTGCACGCGCTGGACCCGGAGTCGGTCACGGCGTTGGCGATGGTCGCCGGGTCCGCGACACCGGACCGGATCGCCGCGGGCGTCGCCGTCGACGCGGGTGGGTTGCTGCCGGATCTCGTGCACACCAACAGTTGGGTGCAGACGGTCGGCGAGGTCGAACCTTTGGAACTGCTCGAGGTGCAGTTGTGCAACTCGGTGGCCCCGTTCATCCTGGTCAACCGGCTACGTCCGGCGATGGCGGCAGCCGCTGCTCGCCGCAAGTACGTGGTGAACGTCTCGGCGATGGAAGGGCAGTTCGCCGGTCGCCGCTACAAGGGCGCCGGTCATCCGCACACCAACATGGCCAAGGCCGCCCTGAACATGCTCACCCGCACCAGCTCGGAAGAACTGCTCTCCGACGGCATCTTGATGACGGCGGTGGACACCGGCTGGATCACCGACGAACGCCCCCACCACACGAAGATGCGTCTGGCCGAGGAGGGTTTCCACGCGCCACTCGACCTCGTGGACGGAGCGGCACGGGTGTACGACCCGATCGTGCAGGGCGAGGCCGGGACCGATCTGCACGGCTGCTTCCTCAAGAACTACGAGCCGGCTCCGTGGTGAACGACTGAGATCCACGCGACAGGAAATACCAGGTCGAGACAGGTTCCACACGCTTTCGAGGGTGCTCGTCCGGCTCGGCGCCGGGATACTGGAGGCAGTACCGTCCAACCCCTGCCGTCCAACTTCTGCCGGCCGAACCTCCCAGGAGCACCGTCATGACAGTCGCAGTAGTTCACGCCGCCACCCCCGAGGGACACGCCGCGCTTGTCGTCGCCACGGGCGAGGCCGCCGACCGGCACGAGGATCTGCTCGTCCTGCACGTACTCGACGACGACGATGCTGCCACCGACGCCGAGGTCGAATCGGTGCGTACCGCGGTGCGCGCGGTCGCCGGTGACAGCGGATGGGACGTGCGCACGGCGGTGCACGACGGCGATTCGGTGGGCACGCTGGTGGAGTTGGCCACCGCGAGCGGCGCCGGGCGTGTCGTCGTGGGCAGCCGGGGTGCCAACGCACTCGGCAAGTTCCTGCTCGAACGTCCGCTGCAGCGATTGCTGATCGAGCTACCGGTGCCGGTGCTCGTCGTCAAGGATCCCGACCGGTAGCCGAAGGCCTACCCTGGGTGTCATGCCCTACCGGGTGCTGGCGGACGGAATCGCGGTCACACACCTGCTGTTCGTGTTGTATGTCGTGTTCGGCGGGTTCGTGGCGTGGCGGTGGCCGTGGACGATCGCGACGCACGTGTGCGCGGTGGTGTGGGGATTCTCGACGGTACTCGTCGGGTTCGACTGTCCGCTCACGCACGCCGAGAACTGGGCGCGGCATCGAGCCGGGGAGGCCGGTCTGCCGTCGTCGGGTTTCATCGACCACTATCTGACCGGGGTGATCTACCCGGAGTCTGCGGTGGGCCTGATCCGGGTGCTCGTCGTGATCTGCGTCGTGGTGTCGTGGGTGGGTCTGTGGCGGCGTGTGAGATTCACCGCATCCGGGGTTACCCGACAGTAGGGTGTGGGCATGACTGCTGTCCCACGCGAACTCGACATCGTCGTCTACGGAGCCACCGGGTTCGTCGGCCGGCTCACGGCCGCCTATCTGGCCGAGCATCTCCCCTCCGGCCTGAAGGTCGCCCTCGCCGGGCGGTCCAGGCACCGCCTGGAGAACGTGCGCGCGGAACTCGGCGGCGCGGCCGCGCAGTGGCCGCTGATCGAGGCCGACGCGACCGACCCCGAAGCGCTGGCCACGCTGGCCGCCGGCACCCGGATCGTGCTCACCACCGTCGGCCCCTACGCCAAGTTCGGCCTGCCTCTGGTGCAGGCGTGCGCCGAGGCCGGCACCGACTACGTCGATCTCACCGGCGAGGTGCTGTTCCATCGCGAGAGCATCGACCGGTTCGACGACACCGCCCGCCGCACGGGCGCCCGGATCGTGCATTCGTGCGGATTCGATTCGGTCCCGTCCGATCTCGGTGTGCACGCACTGCACCGGGCGGCGCAGGCGGATCACGCGGGCGCGCTCACCGACACCACCCTGGTCGTCACCGCGCTGCGCGGCGGGATCAGCGGCGGCACCATCGATTCGCTGCGCACCCAGATCGACGCGGTGCGCACGGACACCGGCCTGCGGAAAGTCGCGGCGCGGCCGTACTCACTGAGCCCCGACCCGTCCCGGGAACCGCAGCTCGGCCGGCAGAACGACCTCGCGCTCGTCGACGGGAAAACCATCGCACCGGAGCTGGCGGGCTGGAAGGCCCCGTTCTTCATGGCGTCCTACAACACCAGGGTGGTGCGCCGCAGCAACGCGTTGACCGACTGGGACTACGGGCCTGCGTTCCGGTACCGCGAAGTGATGAACGTCGGGTCGTCGCCGGTCTCCCCGGTCCTCGCCGGCGGTCTCGCGGCCGGGATCGGTGCGCTGGCACTGGGGTTGTCGTTTCCCCCGACCCGTTTCCTGCTCGACAAGGCCCTGCCCGGACCGGGCGACGGCCCGTCCGAAACCACCCGCCGGCGTGGATTCTTCACGATCGACCTGTACACCACGACGACTTCCGGCGCTCGCTACACCGCCCGGTTCGCTGCCCAGGGCGATCCCGGCTATCAGGCGACTGCGGTGATGCTCGGCGAGTCCGCGTTGTCGCTCGCCGTGGGCGGTGCGGCGCTCCATCCGGGCGGTGGGGTGCTCACTCCCGCGGTCGCATTCGGCGACGTCCTCACCGAACGGCTGCGGACGGCCGGATTCGAGATCACCACCCGTCGGCTGCCGTGACCACCGGGGTGGGGCGACACTCCGGTACCGATGGTGTCGTCCCGTCCCGGAACCGGCTATGCTCGATCGGTCGCCGTGTCCTCGGCGACATCGACGACGAAGGACGACAAACGTGCACGCGACGAGCATCGAGGCCGCACCGGCCACCCTGCTTGCGCTGATGGCGTTCTGGCCGACTCGTCGTGGCGCATGTTTCGACGGCGCGTGTTGTTGCCAGGTGTGTTGCTGAGCGGTTCTCCGCTCCCCTCCCCTTTCGGTAGCCACGTTCGCGGTCGGAGCATGCCTTGTTCAATTTGTTGATCTTCACTCTCGTCGGTGTCGGCGCGCAGCTCGTCGACGGCGCTCTCGGCATGGCGTTCGGTGTCACCGCCACCACCTTGCTGATCTTCAGTGGTGTCGGTGCCGCGCACGCCAGCGCGGCCGTGCACCTGGCGGAGGTCGGCACCACCCTCGTCTCGGGCATCGCGCACTGGAAGTTCCGCAACATCGACTGGAAGGTCGTCGCGAAACTCGGCGTCCCCGGGGCGATCGGTGCGTTTCTCGGCGCGACGGTCTTGTCGAGCCTGTCCACCGAAGCGGCCGTCCCGGTCACCGCGGGAATCCTGCTGGCGATCGGTGTGTATGTGGCACTGAGATTCTCGGTGCGCCCGCCCGCCGTCGCCCATGCCCGCACCTCCCCGCACACCGCAAAGTTCCTGTCCCCGCTCGGATTCTTCGGCGGATTCGTCGACGCCAGCGGCGGCGGCGGATGGGGGCCGATCACCACCAGCACCCTGCTCTCCCGCGGCAAGACCGCACCGCGCACCATCATCGGATCGGTCAGTGCATCGGAGTTCATGGTCGCGGTCGCGGCCAGCCTCGGCTTTCTGATCGGGCTCGGCCGTGAATCCGTAGAGAATCTGCTCGTCGTCGCCGGTCTCGCGCTCGGTGGCGCGATCGCGGCACCGTTCGCCGCGTGGCTCGTCAGCCGGGTTCCCGCCACACTACTGGGTACGGCCGTGGGCGGCATCATCGTCATCACCAACGCGCAGAAACTGTTCATGTCGTTCGATGTCACCGGACCGGTGACGGTGCTGGTGTACCTGCTGATCGCGGCCGGCTGGATTGCGTTGCTCACCGTGTCCTGGCGGCGTTCGCGCCTCACCCGCGCCGAGTCGGCGGGATCGCTCGACACGCTCCACGCCCCGGCGTCCCCGGTACTGCGCGAAGAAGTGGGCTGACGCCCCGTGTGCCGTTTGGGCC
>NZ_JBAQXC010000396.1:0-45155 GCF_049299235.1 Rhodococcus sp. (in: high G+C Gram-positive bacteria)
GTGCGGTACGGACGGTGCGGCTCGTCGCGACCGGTGGTGCGTCGCGCGTGGCGAGGGTCGCGCCGTCGGTGCGGGTGCCGCACCGCTGCGCCCAGTAGTCGCGGTCGGCTGCGAACCGGTGGGACGCGCGATAGTCGCGGTCGAGCTGTTCGAGGGTACGCAGGTCCGCGGCCCGGTTCGGTTCCGGCACCGATCCTTCCGCCGCGGCGGTATACAGGGAGGCGACCCGGCCGACCATCGTCGCCGCGCCGTGCCCGTCGAGGGCGATGTGGTGGATCCGGCTGTACCACAGGTAGTGCTCGTCGCCGACCCGCAGCAGTGTCGACTCGCACAGGAGGTCGCGGTCGATATCGACCGGGGACGTGTAGTTCGCGTGCATCCACGCCTGAGCTGCCGTCAGCGGGTCCGGTTCGGCGCGCAGATCGTGGAATCCCATCGCCGCGTCGACTGGCGGGTCGACCACCTGGTGTGGTGTGCCGTCGACGTCGACGATCCGCAGGAACACCGACTGGAACTCGTGCGCGGCGCGCATCGCCACGTCGCGGAACAATGCGACGTCGAGCGCGCCCCGGATGTCGAGGTACTGGGCGATGCAGATGGGCACGTCGGGTGCGAGTTGCTGCGCGAACCACAGTCCGTGCTGGGCAGCCGAGAGCGGGAACGGCTCGTAGGCGGTGGTCGGCGCGGTGCGGTCCATCGATTCACAACCCCTGATCGCTGGTGCCGCGGGTGCGCGGCGGGACGGTGGATTCTTCGGTTCGCCGGTACGAATCCGGCTTCTCCACCGTCCCGCGCGGAGCCTGCGCGGTGAACACACCCCAGGGGTGTGGTGTGGTCACCCGTGGGTCAAGCGTCGATACTGCTCATGTCGCCGTAGCGGGCACCGGCGACGGCGCCGCGCGGCACAGCCGCGTCGAGCGCTGCGACGTCCTCCGGTCCGAGATCCACGTCGAGCGCCCCGACGTTCTCCTCGAGGTAGCGCACCCGCTTGGTCCCTGGGATCGGCACGATGTCGCCGCCCTGCGCGGCGACCCACGCGAGGGCGAGCTGGCCCGGTGTGCAGCCGTGGGCGTCGGCGAGCGCGCGGACCCGCTCGACGAGCGCCAGATTGGTGTGCAGATTCGCACCGTTCGATCGGGGGAAGTATCCGGATCCGCGACTGTCGCCGGCGTCGAACCCGGATTCCGGCACCGCCCCGGTGAGCAGCCCGCGGCCGAGCGGCGAATACGGAACCAGCCCGATACCGAGTTCCCGCAGGACAGGCAGGATCTCGTCCTCGATATCGCGGGTGAACAGCGAGTATTCGGTTTGCAGGGCCGTGATCGGGTGCACGGCGTGTGCTCGGCGGATGGTCGCGGCCGACGCCTCCGACAGGCCGAGGAACCGGACCTTGCCCGCGTCGACGAGTTCGGTCATCGCGCCGACGGTGTCCTCGATCGGCACCGTCTTGTCGACGCGATGCTGGTAGTAGAGGTCGATGTGGTCGACGCCGAGCCGCTGCAGCGACGCATCGCACGCGGCGCGCACATAGTCGGGATGCCCATTGATGCCGACGCGGGCACCGTCGGGGCTGCGTTCGTGGCCGAACTTGGTGGCGAGCTGAACCTCGGCGCGGCGACCGGCGATGGCGCGGCCGACGAGCCGTTCGTTGGTGAACGGACCGTACATGTCGGCGGTGTCGAGGAAGGTGACACCGAGGTCGAGGGCACGCCGGATCGTCGCGATGCCGCCGGCCTCGTCGGGTGTTCCGTAGAACTCCGACATGCCCATGCAGCCGAGGCCGAGGGCCGACACGTCGAGGGATGCGGTGGTGCCGAGTGTGCGGTGGTGAATGCTCATGTCGTTCAGCCAACATCCTGGAGCGCACTCCAGGTCAAGCGTCGACTTCCCGGTCCATGCGTTCGAGCCGGTCGGTGTAGATGCCGATCTTGTAGTCGATCGCACCGAGGTGGGCCGTGACCTCGGCGAGTTGACGCAGCACCTCGAGTCGGTGCGCCTGCAACAGTGCGAGCCGCTCGGGTTCTGTGCCGTCGCCGGCACGCACGAGTTCGGCGTACCGCCGGACGTCACGGATCGGCATGCCGGTGGCGCGTAACCGGGTCACCAGTTCGATCCACTTCAGATCGGCGTCCTGGTAGCGGCGGTGGCCGCTGCCCGACCGCGGCACCGGGCGCAGCAGCAATCCGTCGCGTTCGTAGTACCGCAACGTCTCGACGGTCAGGCCGAGCCTGGCGGCGGCGTCGGCAATGGGAATTCCGGTGACATTCACACGACGAGTGTCACTCCTGGAGTGCACTCCAGGTCAAGCGTGGTCGTTCGGCACGACGAACTCCGGGCTGTCGGGGTCACGGTCGTCGGGGTCACGGTCGTCGGTGTCGTGTCGTTGCCGGGACTCGGCGACCTTCGCGATGCCGCGGCCGATCCGTTCGATACCGGAGGTGCCCACGTCGGCGGCGCGGTCCCCGAACGCTTTGGCGCTGACGCCGATCGCACCACCGACGACACGGACGGGGCTGGAGATCTCGTCCAGCGCGCGGGCCACTTCCGGCTCCTCGTCGTCGAGCCAGCCGGCCGTGTCGGCGCGGCACGCCACCCGGAAGTCGTCGAGATCCTGACGCAATTCGATGAGGTATTTCACGGTGCGGGTCGACGACATGCGCCGTACGAGCTCGAACGTCGTCCCCTCGGCCGATCGCGCCAGCACCCGACGCGCACGACGCAGCAGTTCACCGTCGTACTCGAAGTGATCCACGAGGAGCCCGCGGGCCTCGCCGATCGCCTCCGGCAGCGCACCGGGATCGACGGCACGCAGGTGATCGAGGCGCAGCCGGTGCCACAGATTCAGGGAATCCTCGGCGAGGACGAGCAGTTGCAGGGTCTCGCCGAGCCGCCGCTCCGGAGCCAGCGCATCCGGTTCGGCCGCATCGGCGGCGGCGAGAACCCCGCTCGCGTGGGCGCGCAGCCGGACCACGGCGACCGCGAGTGGGTCACCGAGTGCCGCGACGGAGTCCCATTCGCGGGACGGCAACGCCCCGGACTGGTCGACGATCGCAACGGCCCTGGTCAGCGCATTGTGGTGGGCGACGACATCGCCGAGATCCGGGGCGCCTGCGAGTTCGAGTACCTGTCCGACGGTGTCCGAACCGGCCGGCCCGGACGACACTCGGACCACCGCGGCTTCCACCGATGAGACGGCGGCGCGCAACGCGCGGATCACCGCGTCGAGTGCTGCGCCGGCGGGAACGTCGTGGTTCGGTTCGTCGGTCATGTGTCCATGGTGCTACGTCCGGATTCCGGACGCACGCAGTACCCGGGGTAGTCGGGGCACGCATCAGTCCGGGGAACGCAGCCACGCGACTTCGAGCAGCGCAACGACGTCGATCTCGCGGCGAGCCCGGTACGAACTGAGGACGCGACGCGGCCGGGTCTCGCCGTCGTCGCCGATCGCGGCGGCAAGCGCTGCGGCCGCACCCGCGTCGGGCACGATCTCCGGTGTCGAATACCCCACCAACGCCAACGCCTTACGCACCGGTTCGGCATTGTCGGCGACGGTGCGCAGCGGCACGACATCGAAGTGCCCGTCGGGGTGGAATTCGAGGAACACTTCGTTGTCCTCGTCGACCCCGAGATCCTCCAGGAATCGGCGCACCGTGCCGAGGTGCGGAGTGGCACCGGCCCACCGCATCACCTGCGCTCCCAGCCGGGAAGCGAGCACCAGTTCGTCACCCGCGGGACATCCGACGATTCCCGCGACGGCGGTGGGAATCGGGAAGTCGGCGCCGCGCAGGTGGTCACGGGTGACGGTGACGCGCAACCGGGCGACGTCGCCGTGCCGATAGAGCCTGCGGGTGCGGCGCGGCGACCGAACCGGTGCGTGGGCACGCACCCGACGCCGAACGCGGCCGTCGACGATCTCGAAATCGCCGCCGGCCGCGAAGATCAACGCTGCGGCCACCGAGATCTCGAACCGCGCGGCCAACGCATCGGCGAGTGCCTGTGCGTCGGTGGCCCCGCCGGCGGCATCGACGATCCGGGCGATGCGGGATCGGACTGCGCCGGGAATATCGTTGTCCCACTGGGACAGAGACCACATCCCCGATCCCGTGACGACGAACCGTTCGTCGGTGGCGAGTTCGTCGATGACGATCGCGGTGTCGACAGTGGTCTGCATACGAGCGACGAGGTCGGCGGCAGGCAGCGCGTCACCGAGGATCTCGAGAACCTGAGCGGCACGGTCCGCGAGACTGTCCTGGCGAGTGACGACCCGCCCGTCGATCACCGGGAGGCCGCAGTGCCCCAGCCACGCCACGAGTTCATCGGAAGGCAGGTTCCACAGTGCCGCGACGGCGGCCGGTTCGACGACCCCGTTCTCCGATTCGAACTCGGCGAGCAGGGCGCGCGTCTGCCGTTCCGCCTCGGGCCGGTTCGGCACGGCAATCCAGCCGTCGGCGACGTCGAAGCGGTCGTCGAGGCGGTTCAGCACCTGGAAGAGTGAAACGTCGAGACCCGGAACATGCCGGGACAGAATCGGATACAACGCGACGATCCGCTCGAACGAGGCGACCGGACGTGCGAGTACGCGCAGCGCGGCGAGCAGGTTCCCGACGGACGTGCCGTAGGGGAATGTCGACGGGGCGGACGGGTCCGCAGGGTGATCCTCCTCGATCCGCCGCCGCAGGTTCTCTCGGTCCGGGGCGGTCAGGGCCGCGACGTAGTCGCCGAGTTCGGTGATCGGATCGAGCGGGCCGGGTAGCGGCAGGTCCTGCGCGGTGAGCGCGGTGATGCGCGCGGCGACGTCCTGGATCTCTTCGGGCGCCCCTTCCTCGAGATCGACCCGCAGCAACGGCCGGTCGCGGTGTCCGCGCAGCGTTTTCCACCGACCGAGCTCGGCGAGATCGGAGACCAGCAGATCGAGTGCGGGCACGTCCGGCCAGGCCGGTGCCCCGCCGTGCGCCGACAGCACAGCGGGATCCCGCAAGATCGCGACGACCATCGCCGCACACACGATTTCGTGGACGGTGTCGGGTGTGGCACCGCGCGCCGCGAACAGTTCCGACGGCGTACGGCCGAACAGACTTGCGGTGGTCGTGACTCCGCGGAGACGGTCGACGACCGTGGCAGCGGCGGCACTCAGGTCCAGCGCCGCCACCGGCACATCGATGTCGTCGGCGAACCCGTCGGCCAGGGGTGCGTCCGGATGGTCGGTCATGTAGAGGTGGGCGAGTGCGGAACAGATTCCGGGAACGTCGGCGGACATGGCGGTCTCAGCGGGCGACTCGATCTCCCACCAGCGATCGACCGGCGCGAGTTCGGACAGGATCGCGGTGCGGGCAGCGCCGTAGTGGACGAGCCACGGCATCAGGTCGAGCCAGCGACGCTCCCCGAGTTCACTGTCGGACAACGCTATGGACCACAGCGACACGACCGGGCGCTCCTCTTCGACGTTTCCGGGGGCGGCGACTTCCGGGGGATGTTGCCACGAACCCCGGGCCGCCCCGCGATGAACTCTACCGGTGCGCCACCGCGAACCATGTGTGCACCGATCCTGAAGCAGATGCCGACGATTCACCCGGCTCGGGCGCCGAGCGGCGGTACCGTTGACGAGGTCGGGCGGACATGTCATCGAGGGTTCGTCTCGGGTGAGGAGTTCCGATGCGACGACCACGTCACGCGCTCTCGGCGCTGTCGAAGGGCTCGGTGCTGACCGCGGTTCTTGTCGCGGCGAGTGTCCTGCTGACCGTCGGCACGGCAGCCGCGACGCCAGTCCCGGCTCCTCCTGTTCCCGCATCTCCCGTTCCCGTGTCACCCGTATTGGGGTTTCCGCCCACACCACCACCGATAACCCTCGACGACATCACGCCGACACCGATCGACGACGACCCGTTCTTCGATCCGCCCGGCGACCTCGGCCCCTACCCGCCGGGGACCGTGTTGCGGCAGCGCCCGGCGCAGATGCGGGCGCTGCCTGCGGCGGTCGTCCCACACACGGCACAGCAGTTCATGGTGCGGTCGACCGACTCGGCGGGCAGGCCGATACCGGTGACGGCGACACTGGTGCTTCCCAGCACCCCGTGGCCGAGTGGGCCGCGTCCGGTCGTGGTCTACAACATGGCGATCGATTCGCTCGGCACCCGGTGCACCCCGTCGTATCGCATGGTGCACGACGTCGTCGACATCGACGCTCCTCCGATGCTGCCGATTCTGCTCGCACGCGGCTGGGCCGTGCTCGTCCCCGACCACCAGGGGCCGCACATGGCCTATGCCGCGGGCCGGATCGCCGGCCACGCGGTGCTCGACTCGGTGCGCGGGTTGCGGACCGTCGCACCCGAACTCGCGGATGCTCCGCTGGCGATGACCGGATACAGCGGCGGCGCTATCGCGACGGGCTGGGCCGCGCAACTCCAGCCGACCTACGCTCCCGATGTGCGGTTCGTCGGCGCCGCGGCCGGTGGGCTGCCCGCGGATTTGTCGTTGTTGCGGACCACGATGAACGGGCAACTCGGATCGGGTCTGTTCCTGGCGGCGACAGTGGGCGTGGCCCGCGAGTATCCGGAACTCCTTGCTCTGGTCGGACCGGCGGGCGGACTACTCGCTGCGACCGCGCTCGAGGACCAGTGCACGATCGTGCTGGCAGCCGCGGGCATCGCGATGATTCGGGTCGAGGCGCTGTCCACCGTCCCCGACCCGTTCGACGACCCGAATGTCCGGCGGGTACTCGACGACAACCGGCTCGGCGGGCAGGCTCCGCAGTCACCGATGTACTTGTACCACGGTTCGTCGCAGGTCTTTCTGGGTGACGAGTTCATCCCCGAGTCGGGAGTCCTTGCTCTGCAACACCAATGGTGCGCCGGCGGCGCGAACGTCACCTACGTGCCGGTGTGGGGTGAGCACCTGACGGCCGCGATCGCGGGTGCGCCCGGAATGCTCGACTGGATCGCCGATCGTCTCGCGGGTGTGCCCGCACCGCCGGGGTGCCCGTGAAGCGGGAACACTCAGGAAGGCGCGACGTCGGAATCCTGGGCGTCTCCCGCGGCCGGCCGTAACCGCAACAGCACCAGGGCCGCCACGAATGCCACCATCAACGACGCGACCGCCCCGTAGACGTGCAGGGCGTTGATCGCGACGACGGCTCCGACAACCCCGGCAAGCAGCGCGCACCACAGCACTGCCTTCGCGATGACCACACTCATGACCACGCACCTTCCACAAGGCCCCAATCCGACAGGCATCAATAGTGTCATCTGTCACAAACACCGCGACACCGGGTTCCGAAGTGGCCGACGATCCACTCCCGGTCACTCCCGACGCCACGTGCACAGTACGCTCGGGTCTCGGAGAACCGACGAAGCGGAGACTACGGTGGCCCTGCGAGACGTGACCCTGCGGGACGGTTTGCAGTTGACCGGCAAACTCCTGCCCACCGACCGCAAGGTGCGTCTCGTCCGGTCCCTGCTGGACGCGGGCATCCCCGAACTCGAGATCGGCTCGCTGGCCCGCCCCGACCTCGTCCCGCCGATGGCCAATACGCTCGAACTGATTTCGGCGCTCACCGACGACGAACTCGACCGCTGCTGGGTGTGGGTCGCCACCCCCCGGCACGTCGAGAAGGCGATCGCCGCGGGTGCGCGTCGCTTCCAGTACTGCCTCTCGGTGTCGGACGCCCACAACAACGCGAACATCGGCCGCGATACCGACGTGAGCATCGCCGCTATGCCCACCGCCGTCGAACTCGCCCACGCCGCGGGCGGCAGCATCCAGTTGTGCCTGGCCACCTCGTTCACCTGCCCGTTCGACGGCCCCGTCGACGCCGACCGGGTCCTCGACATCGCCTGCGACCCCCGCACCGACGGCGCTGCCGACATCGTGCTCGCCGACACCCTCGGTCAGGCCGTACCCGCGCAGGTCGCGGACCTGGTGTCGCGGGTTCGTTCCGAATCCCCCCGGCGCCGGATCGTGTACCACGGCCACGACACCTGGGGTCTCGGCGTCGCGAACAGCCTGGCCGCGACGTCGGCCGGCGCGGACGTCGTCGACGGGTCCCTCGCCGGCCTCGGCGGCTGCCCGTTCGCGCCCGGCGCGAGCGGCAACACCGCCACCGAGGACCTGCTGTTCGCGACACGCCCACGGTGGCTGACACCGGATGTGTTCGCCGATCTGGTCCGGCTCGGCGAGGAGCTCGCATCCGAACTCGACGAACCGAACCGGGCGCGAGCTACCCAGGGTGCACGGTCGGAGGCCACCGCATTCGACTGGGTGCTGCGCTCGTGACCAGGCCGTCGGCATGCGGATTCTGATCGCCCCGGACAGTTTCAAGGGCACCTATCGTGCCGGCGACATTGCGGCCGCCATCGCAGCGGGTGCCGAATCCGCGGGACACGAGGCGATCCGGCTTCCCGTGGCCGACGGCGGCGACGGCACCCTGGAGGCGCTGACGCCACCGATGCGGCTCACTCACATCGACGTCGAGACCGTCAACCCGTGGCGCGCACCGTGTCCGGGAACCTTCGGCCTGGCACCGGACGGCACCGCCGTCGTCGAACTCGCCACCGCGAGTGGAATGACCACCGCACACACCGGTGTCCGTGATCCGGTCACCGCCGACACCTACGGTACCGGCCTGGTGATGGCCGCGGCGGCACGCCGCGGCGCACACCGGATCGTCGTCGCGGCCGGTGGCTCGGCAACCACCGACGGTGGTCTCGGGGCGATCGCGGCCCTCGATTCGTCCGGCGGCCTGCACGGCGCGTCGATCACCGTGCTGACCGACGTCACCACCCGATACGTCGATGCGGCACGGGTGTTCGGACCACAGAAAGGCGCCGACCCGGCCACGGTGGAACTGCTCACGCGACGACTCGACGCGGCCGCGACGGCGCTGCCCCGCGACCCACGGTGCGTCGACGGGACCGGCGCGGCCGGCGGCTTCTCCGGCGGCATGTGGGCCAGGTACCGCGCCGAGTTGCGTTCCGGAGCCGAATTCGTGCTCGACGCAGTGGAATTCGATCGCCACCTCGCAACCGCTGACCTGCTGGTCGTCGGCGAGGGGCGGTTGGACGGACAGAGCCGCGCCGGGAAGATCGTTTCGGTCCTCCTCGACCGGGCCGGTGCGGTACCCGTGGTTGCGATCGTCGGATCGGTCGGTGACGACCTCGGCAACTTCCGCGACCGGTTCACCGATGTCGTGGTCGCCACCGACCCGGCGGCGATGCGAGCGGCGGGAGCGCAGTTGCGTCGCTGACCCGTGCCCGCACACGGTTCAGGGACACGGTGGTTCAGGACACGGTGATTCAGGGACACGGTGGCAGCACCGGTGCAGGTGCGGGTTCGGAAGTCGGGGCTGGTCCGGGAGTGGGCGTCTGGGCAGGACCGGGAGACGCCGGGTCGGGATCCGACGCTCGGCCGGGCCACGACGCGGGGCGGATCCCGGGTTCGTCGGGTACACCCGACACACACGGCACCGGATCAGCACTGTCGGTGTGCCCCGGAACAAACGGTGCGGTGGCCGGGGCGGTCTGCTCACCGAACACGACGGTAGGTCCGGCATCCCCCGACGTGCCCGTACCACCGATCGCGACCGCCAGACCCGCCCCCAGAATCGCGAGCAACACGACCACCGACCCCACCATTGCGGCGACCCGGCCGGGACGTCGCACGGCGACCGGCAGCGACGGCGCATCCAGGTGTGCCGCGACCAGTGCCGCACCGGTCGCCCGATGCCACGGCACGCCGTGCGGAGTCACGAACGGGACATCGAGCACACTCGCCAGATCGCGCGCAGGACCGGCGTCACCCGGGCGCAGATCGAGGAACACCACGGCCTGCGGCGAACGGCCGGCCCGAGCGATGGCCTCGTCCATCGCGTCCGGCAACAGATCACCGCATCCCAGGAAGTGGTCACCGGGTGGTGACACAGCCGACAGCACCGTCCCGACGTGACCGTCGACCACCGAAACGGTCTCTGTTCCCCCGTCCCTGGTGTGCAGCGCCAACAGTGGGGTTTCGGCCAGTTCCGGGGCATTGGCAAGGAACGCGAATCGGGCCGCATCCACCTCGACCGACGTCACCTCGACGGTGGCGGCGGCACGGATCGCATCGACGACACCGGATTCGGCGGCGACACCGATCCGGCCGATGACCAACCCTGCCCGGTCCGCGCGCTCGGTCATGGTGGCGAGAGCACCGACCACCGCAGCAGTCGCGTCGCCGGAACCGGAAGCCGCCCACCGCTGAGAATCGAACGGGCCGAGCGCCGGGACATCCGCGTCGACGAGCACGGCACTGATCTCACCGTCGTCGACCGACACACCGAGCACTGCCCGCATCGAATTCCCCCTCGCCCACTCGGACCGAACTGGACGGACACCCGAGCGTAACCGACACAGCCGTCGTCACCGGATTTGCGGGTAGCAGCGGACCTCGAGTCCGAGCACCGTCGACGTCCCGGCACCGAAAGTCACCGCCGAACCATCGGCCGCGACCCGCCGTTCGTCGAATTTCGGGGTCACCCGCGGGAGCACCACCCGCTGATAGAAACCCGCACGGGCCGCAGCCCGGTCGAACACCTCGATGGCGCGGTCCACATCGTGCGGCACATTGTCCAGGGCACGCAACCGCGGAAGATAGGACGTCCACCCGGTCCCCCCGCCCTGCATCGAACACCCCGAGTTCAACCGAGAACTGCTGACGACGAACACCAACTCCGGGAACTCCGCCGACAACGCATCGGCGATCTCCTGATGCACCCGAAGATAGTGGACGACAGCCCCCTCGATAGAGTCCGCGACCGGCTCCGGGACTGCGCGGAACTCCGGACCGGACGCACACCCGACTGTCACCGCGAGCAACACCGCGACGGACAGCAACCGCCGGGCGCTCATCGCACCGCCTGCGCGGCGAGCCCGGCAACAACCAGCGCGATGTTGTGAGCACTCGTCGTTCCCGGACTCAAATACGAACTGTGCCCGACCGAACCGTCGTACGACCGGCCCGACGCATCGACCGCCGGGTCGGACGACAGCCGGATCAGCCCGTCGATGAAGCTGGGATCACCGCCGAACGTACCGGCATCCGCGACCGGATCCCGATCGGCCTCGACGAGGAACGCCGCTCCCTGCGCAAGACCCAGATCGTCCACATCGTCGGTACCGATCCCCGGCGCGCCCAGGAACACTGCGGCATCAGCGGGAGCGCCCTGCGCCAACGCCAGCCCCGTGACGAGCGCACCGTACGAGTGCCCGATCGCGGTCACATTCGGATTGTCCTCGCGCGCATCGAGACCCGACAGAAATGCGGCCAAGTGCGGTGCGGCACGCGTCGCGGCGAGATCGGAGACCGGACTGTTCTCGGTCACGGTGAGCCCCCAACCCCAGTGCGGGGCCTGATAGTTCAACCAGGTCACCGACGCGACTGCACCGCCCGCACCGCCCACCGAACCCACTCCGCGTTCGGCCTGGCCTCGAACAGACGCGATCTGCTCGTCGTAACCGGGGAGGTTCCCCTGCACGGTGGACCCCGCCCCCGGAGTGAACACCGAGATGTGGTCGGCGGTGTCGATATCGCCGACCGCGACCGCTGCCATCGCTTCGCGCCCCGACAGATCCAGGGTCAGCAACTGCCGGTCGCCGCGTGCGAGTACCTCCGCGACAGCGTCGAGCGCGGCGATCTTGTTGCGGGTCTGCTCCAGCCCGGCGTCGGCGTTGCTGAACAATCCACCGAACACATTGGCGTCGAGCTCGGCGGTCAGCTCCCGCGCGACCCGTTCGAGCCGGACGCGTTCACTGTCGAGCAATGCGCGATTCGCGCGATCCCGGTCCGCGCCGGGAATTCCGTCGAGGCCACCGATCTCACCCGGGCGAGTGGTGAGCAGTTTCTCCCGCTCCTGCTCGCCGAGCATGTCCCACCAGCGAGTCACCTCACGTGGATCCGTGCCCGGACTCGGCACCGGCACGAATGTCGGCCCCTGCGTGTGAATTCCACCGAACGGCGATCCACTGGAACCGCCCAGGCCGACAACCTCGGCCAGTGCCGCCGCGGCCTCACGGTCCAGGGTCGCGGCGGATTCGAGGATCGCGACGATCCGGATGCGGACATCCTCGGCCTCGGCGGAGCCGGGCGGCGTGACCGTGCCGTCCGGTGCGACCGTCAATCCCGATTGTGCGGCACCGCGTACCGTCGCATCGAGCCGGTCGCGCAGCGCACGCAGTCTCGGCGCACAATCCAAGGCACACCGACCCACCCGCCTGTACGAATCCGCGTGATCAGCAATGCGTTTGCCGGCGCGGGCGACGTTCCCGGCCGCCGAGTCGGATGCCCCGCCGATCCAGGTACGGCCGAATCCGCTCGTCGCGACAACATCGACACCGGCGTTTTCGACACGTCCGGCGAACCCACCGAGTGCGCCGCCGAACCTCTCGAGCGCGTCCGGATTCCACTTCTGCAACTGCCGGATATCCATCCGTCACCACCCCCGACTCAGCACAGTAGAGGATGACGACGGAAACCGGCCCGCGACAAGCGTCGCGGGCCGGTTCCTGTGGATAGATCACGCGGTTGTGGACAACTGCCCGACGGGCCACCACACGCCGACGATCGCCTCTGCTTACATATCGGCGATTGCCTCCGTTCACATATCGGCGATTGCCTCCAGGGGCGGGGTTTTCGCCGCACGGATGCCCGGCCACAGCGCTGCCAGCACACCGACGACACCGGATCCGATCAGCATTGCCAGCACCTGCCCCCACGGAACGGTGATCTCACCGAGCCCCTGATCGGCCAGAGTCCGGACGAAGCCCCACCCGAACACCAGGCCGAGCACCAACCCGATCACCGCACCGAACACCGCGATGAGCAGAGACTCGAGGTAGATGGTGCGGCGCACCTGGGCGCGCTGCATACCGACCGCGCGCAACATACCGATCTCCCGCCGTCGTTCCACCACCGACAACGCCAGCGTGTTGACGATGCCGAGGACCGCGATGACCACGGCGAGCGCCAACAAGCCGTAGAGGACGCCGAGCAACATGTTGATCTGCGCCGCCTGCTGGCCCTTGAACTGTTCCCGATCGAGCACCTGCACGACGACGAACTGTTTGGTCGCGCCCTCGAGGCCGGCGCGGATCGTCTCCGGGTCGCTGCCGTCGGCGGTATTGAGCAGCACCACCATCGGGGCCCGCGAGGCGGCGGGAACGAACCGGTCGAGCATGTCCTCCGACAACACCCACGGCCCGACGACCTGATTGTCCTCGAAGATGCCGACGACCGTCGTCTCGATCGTGTCGCCGTCCCGGTTGGTGAGCGGCACGGTCGAACCGACCTGCAGATCGTGCGTGGCAGCGGTGTCGGTGGACACCAGCATCTCGTCGCCCGCGAGCTGCTCCGTGCCGGCGGTGATGTCGAGGGACAGAACATCACCGGCGGGGCCGGACATCGCCGCACCGAACTCGTCGGTCTCCCCGAACTTCGCCTGCGCGCCGAACACGCCGACGACCTCGGTCACCCCGGACACCTCGGCCGCCGCAGCCTCCGCCCCGGCCGGAACACCCATCATCTGGGGGCCGGTCAGCATGAACTCGGACTTGATGCCCGTGTCCACGAGTGTGTTCACGCTGGACTTGGCGGATGCGCCGAACACGGCGATGACCGACACCAGCATCAGGCCAAGAGTCAGCGCGAACGCTGTCGCCGCGGTACGTCGCGGGTTCCGCGCGGCGTTGGTGCGGGCGAGACGCCCGACCGCGCCGAACGGCCGGGCGAACACCGCTCCGAGTGCCCCGACGATCGGCCGCGACAGAGCAGGCGCAGCAAGCAGCACCGCCAGGATCAGCGCGAGCGCACCCACCCCGACGGTCGAGGCGGCTCCGCCTCCCGTGCCCTGCGCCCCGATCACGACGAGTACAGCGCCTGCGACCGCGGCGACCGCACCGACGATGGTGCGAATACGCAGCGACTCGACGGTGGCGGTGGATTCCTCGCGCATCGCGGCGACCGGCGGCACCTTCGTGGCGCGGCGTGCCGGCGCGTACGCGCTGACGACGGTGACGACGACACCGACGAGCAGTGCGATGATCACCGTGCGCGGCGCGAGCTGCAGCGGACCCGACGGAAGACCGATGTCGGCGGCTCCGAGCGCGGCGCGCAATCCGTACGCCAACGCCACACCGGCGGCGATGCCCAAGATGCTGCCGACGAGGCCGACCACCAGCGCTTCCAGGGTCACCGAACGACCCACCTGCTGACGGCTGGCACCGACAGCACGCAGCAGCGCCAGCTCGCGCAGTCGCTGGGCGACGATCATCGAGAAGGTGTTGTAGATGATGAACGTGCCGACCAGCAGTGCGATAGCCCCGAACGCGAGTAGGAAATAGTTCAGGAAGCTCAACGCCTGCTCGACGTCGGACTTGACCTCCTCGGTGACTTCGGCGCCGGTCTGCACCTTCATGTCCGGTACGGCTGCAGCGATCTCATCGCGCAACTCGTCCGGTGTCACACTGCCGTCGGACGCGACATCCACGTATTGCACGTGCCGCCCGTCGGTGAACAGGGCGCGGGCTTGATCCTCGGTGAACAACGCACCGACGTAGCCGCCGGAATCACTCTTGACGTCGTAGATTCCGCTGATCGTCACGGGCTGGATGCCCCGGGCAGCGGTCAGGATCTTCGTCGTGTCCCCGACCTCGAGAGCGCCGCGTTCCGCCGCGCTCGAATTCAGCGCGATCTGGCCGTCCGCGGTCGGCGGCCCTCCCGCGACGAACGTCTCCGGGTCGCCGAGCCTGCGGTCCGGCGGCAGGTAGGCGAGTCCTTCGGCGGGTGCCCCACCGGTCTGGATCGCGGCACCCTCGGAATCGAGGACGATGACGCCGCCCCCGAACGACGGCACTACGGTCTGCACGCCGGGAACGGCGGCGACCACATCGATGTCCTCGACCGGAACGCCGCTGGCCCCGGCCTGCTCGGGGCTCACCCGCACATCGACGCCCTGGGCGACATCGGCGAACAGGTCGTCGAAGGTGCGTTGCAGGGTGTCGGTGAACACGAACGAACCGGTGACGAACGCGGTGCCGAGGACCACGGACAGCACCGTCAGCAACAACCGCACCTTGTGCGCGGCGATGTTGCGCAAGGCAACCTTGTTGATGGGATTCGAACTCATCGGCGCGTCCCGTAGTCCGCCACGGGCACGGTGGTCGTATCGAACCGCTTCATGCGGTCCAGCACGGCGCCGGCGGTCGGGCGCCGCATCTCGTCGACGATGAAGCCGTCGGCGAGGAACACGACCCGGTCCGCGTAGCTCGCGGCACCGGGATCGTGCGTGACGATGACGACCGTCTGGCCGAACTCGTTGACCGACGCCCGCAGGATCGACAGCACCTCCGCCGACGACCGGGAGTCGAGGTTGCCGGTCGGTTCGTCACCGAAGATGATGTCGGGCCGGCCCGCCAGGGCGCGAGCGCAGGCCACACGCTGCTGCTGGCCGCCCGACAACTCACCAGGACGGTGCCCCAGACGTTCACCGAGTCCGAGCCGGGCCACCACTGTATCGAGCCACTCACGGTCGACCGTGCGTCCGGCGATGTCGAGCGGCAACGTGATGTTCTCGAGCGCGGTCAGCGTCGGTACCAGGTTGAATGCTTGAAACACGAAACCGATGCGGTCGCGGCGCAACTGCGTCATCTGCTTGTCGGTCAGGGTGGTCAGGTCGGTGTCGCCGATGAGCACCGACCCGGACGTCGCGCTGTCGAGGCCGGCAAGGCAGTGCATGAGCGTGGACTTGCCCGAGCCCGACGGGCCCATGATCGCGGTGAATTCCCCCGCCGCGAAATCGGCGGTCACCCCGGCGAGAGCGTGTACCGAGGTCTCACCTGTTCCGTAGATTTTCTTCAGGTCGATAGCGCGGGCGGCCGCGGCTCTGTGGAATGACATGGGCTCCATCTTTGCCGGTCTCGTGTCCGGCCACCATCGGGGACCACCCTGATACCGCCCCGAGTGGCCGGATACGGTCAGCTCCAGCGCGCCTGACCGCCGTCGAGGGGGACGGTCGCACCGGTGAGATAACGGGCGCCGTCGCTCACGATCCACGCGACGGCGCGTCCGATGTCCTCCTCGCAATCGCCGATGCGGCGCAGTGGAATGCTCTGGACGAACGCGGCGGCTTCCTCGGGCCGGTTCTCCGTCCACCACTTCAGACCCGGTGACAGGGCGTGCGGGGCGATCGCGTTGACTCGAATGTTGTCCGGTCCCCACTCGGAGGCGGCCGTACGGGTCAGCGACCGGAGCGCTTCTTTGACCGAGGCGTATCCGCCGTAACCGCTGGTGTCCCACCGCACCGCGGCGGAGGTCACCATGTTGACGACGTTGCCGCCACCGCGTTCCTTCATCATCGGATATGCCACCTGCATGGCGTGCAAGGCCGCGATCGGACCGGACGCGTATGCCTTCGCCATCAGTTCGGAGGTGAGGCCGAGCAACGGTCCGATCGGGTTGAGGCTGGCGTTGTTGACCAGGATGTCGAGACCACCGAACACCTCGACGGTCTTGTTGATCGCCGTCGTGATCTGCTCGGTATCGGTGATCTCGCACAGGATCGGTTCGGCGGTGCCGCCGAACGCCCGGATCTGATCCACCGTGTCCACAAGCTTTGCTTCGGTACGGCCGGTGACGGCGATCGACGCGCCCTCCCTGGCGAGCGCGAACGCCACCCCCTGCCCCACGCCCTGCCCTGCGCCGGTGATGAACGCGACCTTGCCCTCGAGTGTGCCCATGGACGACCTTTCTGTGGTGGTGCACGCCGGCGTCGGTGCGGACCGGCGTCATTGCATGCAGTTCGGTATGCAAACAGATCGGTGCGGGGTCGGGCCGCTGGATCCCGGTGATCGGTAACGCGGATGCATGGCCGCCACCCGGTCGATAGAGCGCTCATCACCTACGCTCGGGTACCGAGGCAGCACCGCCCGCGTCGGCACCCCACCTGGAGAACACGATGACCGAGCACGACACGCACGACGGCCCGATCCGTCTCGACGGCGACCTCGCCGTCGCAACCGATGAACAACAGCAACTGGCCGAGTTGAGTGTCCGCGCACTGACCGAACTGCTCGGGAGCGCACCCGAAACCGATGAGGACGGTGACATCGCGATCCCCGTCCATGGCTTCGGGGTGTTCGTCACCGTCGCCGAGGACACGCCGGAACTGCACGTGTGGGCGTCGCTGCTCAGCGAGGTCGCCGGTGGCCCGACCACAGCAGAGCTCGTGACGGAACTGTCGGAGGAGTGGCCACGTCTGCGGTTCGCCGTCCAGCAGGGTCATCTGCTGGTGTCGACGATCCTCGATGCCGACCCGTTCACCCCACAGCATCTGGTGAATCTGGTCGGCGAGATCCACGAACTCACCCACGAACTGGACGACGAATTCGCGGCCCGGTTCGGCGGCGTCCTCGACTGCGACACCGAGGACGACTCGTACGCCGGCGAATGCGGTGGCGGGGGCTGCGGCGACGGCTGCGCGTGCAGCCACGACAGCGAACTCGGAACATCGATCCAGGTCGGGGAACCCGACGCATAGGCAATCCCGGCAGTGCTCACGGACTCGTGTGCCCTTTGGGTCCCTCCAGGGGCCCAAAGGGCACACCGGTCAAATATCGTTGCAGGGTCGGACCGACGATCCGGACGAACTCGTCGGACGGCAGTGACGCAAGCGGCTCCAGTCGCACCAGGTAGCGCGTCACCATGAGCCCCGCCATCTGCGACGCGACCAACTCCACGCGCAGCGGACCGGTGCCGGGCGGATGATCCACGCGGGGAACGATGTCGTCGAAGACGATGTCCAACAAGAAGGTTCGCAGCAGACCCACGTCTCCTCCCCCGCCGATCACGGTGCGGAAGACCGCGATGATCGCATCGCGGTTCGGGGAGTCCCAGACGTCGAGCAACGCACGCGCCAGCCGGGACCCGATCTCGTCGACCGGTCCGTCGCGCACGGGCGCGAGGACGTCGACGGGGTCGACGGGCAGCGCGATCGCCGCGACGAACAGGTCGTGTTTGCTGCCGAAGAAGTGGTGCACCAGCGCGGCATCGACATCCGCACGGGCCGCGACCGCACGGATCGTCGTTTTCACGAAACCATTGGCCGCGAACAGCTCCCGAGCCGAGTCGAGAATGCGGTCGCGACTGCCGGACACGCCCGGGCGCCGACCCGAACGTGACCTTGTCACGGTGTCCGCCGCCGCAGCGTCGCCGCCCCCAGCGACAATCCGGCGAGAACGAAGCCGGCGACCACCACCAGATCGCGCACCATGACGGCGGTGACCCCCGGATGGGTGGCGACCTGCTGCAGCGCCTCGACCGCGTAACTCAGCGGCAGCACATTGCTGATCCACTGCAGCCATTCCGGCAACTGATCGCGCGGAACGAGCAGCCCGCACAGGAGCAGTTGGGGTATGACCAGCACCGGCATAAACTGCACGGCCTGAAACTCGGTGCGCGCGAACGCACTACACAACAGGCCGAGGGAGACTCCGAGCACTGCGTCCAGCACGGCGATGAGGATGACCCACCCGACGTTTCCCAGGGTTGCCAGACCCAGCAACCCGAAGGACACCAGGCACGCCAGGCCCGCCTGCACGGCAGCGGCGAGCGAGAAGGCACTGCCGTACCCGGCAAGCAGATCGAACTTCGCGAGCGGTGTGGTGAGCAGCCGCTCGAGTGTGCCCGACGCGCGTTCGCGCTGCATCGCTATGGACGTGACGAGGAACATCACCACGAACGGCAGGATCCCGAGCATCGTGATCGCGATGCGATCGAACAGGGACGGGCCCACCGGTGGCGCCGGCACATTCCGGTAGATGAAGAACAACAGGATCATCAGCAGACTCGGTACGAACACGATCATCGCGACGGTGCGACGGTCGCCGCGCAACTGCCGCAGTATCCGCGTCGTCGTCGCGGCAAAGATGGTCGCATTCACGCCGCACCTCCCTCGCCGGTCCGGATGAGCCGGAGGAATGCGTCCTCGAGCTGAGATTCGCCGGTCTGCTCCCGCAGTTCACCGGGGGTGAGTTGGGCGAGGACCCTGCCCTCCCGCATCAACAGGAGTCGAGAACAGCGGTCGGCCTCGTCCATCACGTGACTCGAGATCAACAGCGTGACTCCGCGTGCGGCGAGGGAGTGGAAGTGCTCCCAGAGTTCCACCCGCAGCACCGGGTCGAGGCCGACGGTCGGCTCGTCGAGGACGAGTAGTTCCGGATCGCCGACCAGTGCGCACGCCAGGGACACCCGGCCGAGCTGACCACCGGACAGGCTGCCCGCGTGTTGTTTCGCGTGGCTGCCCAGTCCGACGGCCGCGATCGTCTCGTCGACGACCGCGCCGGATGTGCCGTACAGGACGGCGAAATAGGTGACGTTCTCGGCGACCGTCAGATCGAGGTAGACACTCGGTGCCTGCGTCACATATCCGACCCGCCGACGCAGACTCACGTCCCCGGCGGGCCGGTCCAGCACGGTCACCGTGCCGGATTCGACGATCTGGGTGCCGACGACGCATCGCATCAGCGTGGTTTTACCGCAACCCGACGGTCCGAGCAGGCCGGTAATCGAGCCTCTCGGGATTGTGACGCTGACGCCCTCGAGCGCGCGGTGCGGACCACGCCGGACGTTCAGGTCACGGATGTCGACGGCCGGTGAGGAGTGGTTCATCAGGACTCAATTCATCAGGTGATGAAATCATCGTCCGTTGAATTGTGCGCCTCGCCTCTGGTGACCGTCAACCCCACATGCGGACCGGTCAATCCCTGATTCTCACGGGCCACAGCCGTACCATCGATCCCATGAACCACCGTCGCATCGCCGTCGCCGCCATCGCCGCCGCCGCGGCCCTGACCGTCGCAGGGTGCGCCGACGCGCAGAGCCCCGCACCGCCCGCCTCGGCCGGCACGATACCCACCACCGCCACCGGGCCCGCAGAATCGGCGAACCTGCCGGTGGACGCCACCGACAAGTCGGCGCAGCCGGAGCCGGGTTCCACGCTCACCGTCACCGACATCCGCACCGGCGTCCACGACGGATTCGACCGCGTGGTGTACGAACTCGGCGGCACCGGCGCCCCCGGTTGGCGCGTCGGCTACGTCGACCGTGCCGTGCAGGACGGCAGCGGCAACGACGTTCCGGTTGCGGGCGGCGCGATCCTGCAGGTACTCATCGACGGCTCCGCGTACCCGTTCGACAGCGGCGTCGACCCGTACGCGGGACCGCAGCCGGTGCTCGCGGCGCCGGGCGGCTCGGTCGTCGAAGTCAACGGCGCCGGCGTGTTCGAGGGTGTCACCCAGTCGTTCATCGGAATCGCCGAGCCGGGCACGGCGTTCTCGGTCTATTCGCTCACCGGCCCGACCCGGCTCGTGATCGACGTGGCGCGCTGAGGAGGCGGAACAGCCAGGCGAGCACCACCACCCGTTCCCACGGGCGACCCCCTCGCGCGACCGCGATCAGTACCGCATCGCGTGCAGAATCGCGCCGACAGCCAAGGTGACGAGCAACGCCAGCGGGAGCGCCAGCATCGACACAACCGAACCCACACCGATGTGGCGCACACGCCCCGGGACGAGGCAGCACCCGAGACCGAGAACCGACGGAAGAGCCAGCGCGATCCAACCGAATTCGCGGGGCACCCAGAACGGTACGGTCATCTGCACCATGAGGCCGACGACCACACCGATGAGACTCGCCGGACCGAACACTCGTCCGGCCACCGACCGGGCCGCCCCCTCCGCTACCACTACCGCACCACCAGGATCACTCCGCCGTACACCGCGACCAGTGAGCCCACCGCCACCCCCATCGCAATCCCCGCGCGGACCCGCGACGCGGTCCGCATCGACACCACCGAGGCGAGCGGCATCAGAATCGCCGCGGCAGCCACCAACGCCGCGAGCAGTTCACGTTCACCTGCATCACCCATCCGGAATCCGTCGACGAAGGCTATGCCGATCGCGCTCACCAGTGCGAGCGTGATCGGCACCGTCACCGTCGCTGTACCCCAGTACAGCCCGTCGGTGGCAACGCGGGGTTTCAACAACTTCGGAACCGCACCGGTCATAATTCCAATTCCCCCCGCTCAACGGACGACGCGTAGCGCCCTTCCGGCTCCCCTCCGGCGGGGCGACACTACCACCACGACCATGCATGCCGCGCGACCCTGCTGGAAGGGCCTGAGGGAACGACCCTGTAGGGCGGAGGTGTCGCCAACTACCCTTGACCTCGAGCCTGCTCGAGGTTCTACCGTCGGGGCAACGAGAGAGGGAGGCTCCGCGAGATGAGCATGGAAGTCACCGCGTGGAACGCGATGTACAACGCGATGCACGCCAACAACGACAGGCGGCCGTTCTCCCGCGAGAGCCTGCGCAGGATCGGGACATTCGCCCGGCCGCATCGCCGCAATATTTCCTTCTACCTGGTACTCAGCGTCGTCATCGCGGCACTCGGTGTGGCAACTCCCGTACTGGCGGGCCGGGTCGTCAACGCCATCGTCGATCATGCGGCGTTGTCCGTGATCGTCGGGCTGGCGGTGCTCATCGCGGGCATCGCGATCGTCGAGGCCGGGCTCGCGATCGTCAACCGCTGGCTGTCGGCGAGCATCGGCGAGGATCTGATCCTGGACCTGCGCACGACCGTGTTCGATCACGTCCAGCGGATGCCCATCGCGTTCTTCACCCGCACCCGCACCGGCGCGCTGGTCAGTCGGCTGAACAACGACGTGATCGGCGCACAACGCGCCTTCAGCGATACCCTGTCCGGCGTCGTCGGCAACATCGTCACCCTCGCGATCACACTGGTGGTGATGTTCGGGATCTCCTGGCAGATCACGCTTCTCGCATTGCTGATGCTGCCAATTTTCGTGATTCCGGCGCGGCACATGGGGACTCGACTCGCACGGCTCAGTCGTGAAGCCGCCAACCATAATTCGGTGATGAGCACCCAGATGACCGAGCGGTTTTCCGCTCCGGGCGCCACGCTGGTCAAGCTGTTCGGACGGCCCGACCACGAATCCACCGAGTTCGCGGTCCGCGCTCGTCGCGTCCGCAACATCGGGGTTCGCACGGCGATGCTGCAGTCCGTTTTCGTCACCGCGCTGACTCTCGTCTCCGCGCTCGCGCTGGCACTCGTCTACGGTCTCGGCGGCTTCTACGCACTGCGCGGCCAACTGGACGCCGGATCGGTGGTGGCGATGGCGATGCTGCTGACCCGCCTGTATTCACCGCTCACCGCGCTGGCCAGCGCACGGATGGACGTCATGAGCGCGATGGTCAGCTTCGAGCGGGTCTTCGAGGTGCTCGACCTGAAGCCGCTGATCGTCGAGGCGCCCGACGCCCGCGCGGTACCACCGGGGCCGGTATCGGTGGAGTTTCGCGACGTGAGATTCGCGTACCCGTCCGCCGACAAGGTGTCGTTGGCGTCGCTGGAGGAGGTCGCGGTGCTCGATACCCGCGGCGGCGACACCGTGTTGCACGACATCGACTTCCGGGTGGAACCGGGACAGATGGTCGCATTGGTCGGCTCGTCCGGTGCCGGAAAATCGACGGTCGCCCAACTCATTCCACGGCTGTACGACGTGGATGCGGGGCAGGTACTGCTGGGCGGGATCGACGTACGCGACCTGACGGCCGCGTCGATCCGGGGCACGGTCGGTCTCGTCACGCAGGACGGGCACCTGTTCCACGAGTCGGTCCGGGCGAATCTGACACTGGCCCGGCCCGGTGCCGCCGAGGACGAGTTGTGGGACGCGCTGCGGCGGGCCAGGCTGAACGAACTCATCGCGTCGCTGCCCGACGGCCTCGACACCGTGGTCGGTGAGCGCGGCTACCGCCTCTCGGGTGGCGAACGCCAGCGGTTGACGATCGCGCGTCTGTTGCTCGCGCAACCGCGTGTCGTGATTCTCGACGAGGCGACCGCGCACCTGGACTCGACGTCCGAGGCGGCGGTGCAGGAAGCGCTGACCGAGGCGCTGGCCGGACGCACATCGGTGGTCATCGCACACCGGTTGTCGACGATTCGGGCTGCCGATCAGATCCTGGTCGTGGAAGAGGGGCGCATCGTCGAGCGGGGCACGCACACCGAACTGCTCGCGACGGGCGGGCGGTACGAACAGCTCTATCGCACCCAGTTCGCTGATTCAGGACCGAAGTCGTCCGCAATGGAATCGATACTGGGAACATGAGCATCCCCACAGAAGCCGACCTACTTCTCCGAGTCCTGACCAACCAGCAGGACGCCTTCCGCAATGCGATGTCCGGTCTCACCGAGGAGCAGGTGCGCTCCGCGCCCAGCGCATCGTCGATGAGCCTGGCATCGCTGCTCGCCCACGTCACCGACGGCGCAGTCGCCACCGCCGACCACCTGGCCGGAACCAACAGCCGCGCCGACGACCCCACCGAAGCGTGGATGTCCGCCTGGCAGGTCGCCGACGACGCGACCGTCGCCGATCAGATCGCCGCGCTCGACGCGGCCGCCGCCCGGCTCGAACAACTGGTCCGCGACCAACCCGGCCTCGACCACGTCGTGGACATCCCGGACGAGGTCGCCCGGTATCTGAGCCAGGGAATGCCGTTCACGGTGCGGTTCCTGCTGGTCCACCAGATCGAGGAGTGGGCGCGCCACGCCGGCCACGCGGACATCATCCGCGAGTCGATCGACGGTGCGCCCGCCGACAGCCTCGCCGGCCGCACCTGGTGATCGACCCGGTCGGCCGCGACCACCAGGGCGCCCCTCGCACGCCGCAGGGGGCGTGAACCGGTGGAACGTCAGTCGCGACCGCCGTATCCGCCGCCGCTGCGCCCACCCTGTCCGTGGCCCCCACGGTCGTTGCGGTCGCTGCGATGGGTGAAGTCGCCACCCCGATCCTTGAAGTCCCCGCGGTCCTTGAAGTCACCACGGTCCTTGAAACCACGGCTCTGCTTGTCGCCGAAGTCCTTTCGGCCACCGCGGTCGCCCCACTCCTTCTTGTGACCACCGTACTGACGGTCGCTGCTGCGACGCTCGCCGCGGTCCTCACGGGGCTTGTACGACGACGGCCGACCCGTCGGGGCACCCGAGTCGGGCTGCAGCTGGATGAGCACTCCGGAGATCCGGGTCGCCCGCAGCGCGTCGAGGGTCTGCGCCGACAGGTCCTTGGGCAACTCGACGAGGCTGTGATCGGCACGGATGCTGATGTGCCCGAAGTCGCTGCGGCGCAGACCGCCCTCGTTGGCGATGGCGCCGACGATCGCGCCCGGCTGCACGCGGTGCCGCTTGCCGACGGCAATGCGGTAGGTGACCAACTCCTGGCCGTCGCGGCCGACGCGGGACGCTCCGTCGTCGTCGAACCGGCGCGGAGGACGCTCCCGCGGCTCGCGCTCGCGGCGCGGCGGAGCGACCGGCTCCGGCTCGTTCTCCATGAGGAACGAATCCCCGTCACGCGAGAGCACGGCCAGCGCGGCGGCGATGTCGGCGAGCGGAACATCGTGCTCGCGCTCGTAGTCCTCGATGAAGGTGCGGAACAACTGCAGGTGATCCGAGGTGAGGGCCTCGGTGATCCCGTCGTTGAACTTGGACACCCGTTGCGCGTTGACGTCCTCGACGGTGGGCAACTGGATCTCGGTGAGCGGCTGCCGGGTGGCCCGCTCGATGGACTTGAGCAGATGCCGCTCGCGCGGCGCGACGAACAGCAGTGCGTCGCCGCTGCGCCCGGCACGACCGGTGCGGCCGATCCGGTGAACATACGACTCGGTGTCGTGCGGGATGTCGTAGTTCACGACATGGCTGATGCGTTCGACGTCGAGACCGCGCGCGGCGACGTCGGTCGCGACGAGGATGTCGAGGGCACCGCTCTTGAGCTGACCGATCGTCCGCTCACGCTGCGCCTGCACGATGTCGCCGTTGATCGCGGCGGCCGAGAACCCCCGGGCGCGCAATCGTTCGGCGAGATCCTCGGTGGCCTGCTTGGTCCGGACGAAGATGATCATCGCCTCGAACGTCTCGACCTCGAGGATGCGGGTCAGTGCGTCGAGCTTGCGCTGGTGCGACACCAGCACCCAGCGCTGCGAGATGTTCGACGAAGTCGTGGTCTTCGACTTGACCGTGATCTCTTCGGGGTCGTTGAGGTACTGCTTCGACAACCGGCGGATCGCCCCGGGCATCGTGGCGGAGAACAAGGCGACCTGTTTGGTGTCCGGGGTGTCGGCGAGGATCCGCTCGACGTCCTCCTGGAAACCCATCGTGAGCATCTCGTCGGCCTCGTCGAGGACGAGGAACTCGAGCTCCGAGATGTCGAGGGTGCCCTTGGAAAGGTGATCGATCACACGTCCCGGGGTGCCGACGATGACCTGCGCACCGCGCCGCAGCCCCGACAGCTGCACACCGTACGCCTGGCCCCCGTAGATGGGCAGCACGTGCAGCCCGGGGATATGCGCGGAATACTTACCGAAAGCCTCCGCGACCTGCAGCGCAAGCTCGCGAGTCGGTGCCAGGATGAGCGCCTGGGGGCGCTTCTTCGAGGTGTCGATCCGAGACAGAATCGGCACGGCGAAGGCAGCAGTCTTGCCGGTACCGGTCTGCGCGAGACCGACGACGTCCCGTCCCGCCAGCAGCGGCGGGATGGTGGCCGCCTGGATCGGCGACGGAGATTCGTAGCCCACATCCGAAAGCGCTTGCAGCACACGAGCATCGATGTCTAGATCGGCGAACGTGAGGGGGGCGGAATCGGCGTCGGGGTCTTGCACAGTATCACTCATTTGACCTGCAGTTTATCGGATGAGTGTCGTCGACCCCGAATCTTTGACATACCGACCTCCGTCCGGCGCCCTCGAATCGCCCCGTCGGCCGAGGTGGCCCTTGCCGCCGACGAGTCTCGAAGTGTGAGTTGGCACACTGAACCCGTTCTCGTTTCAGACCGAAAGGACGACCCGGTGTCGGAACCCGTCAGCATCCCCACCCACTGGTACAACATCGCCGGCGACCTGCCCATCGCTCCGCCGCCGCACCTGCACCCCGGCACCAGGGAACCGATCACCGCGGACGATCTCGCCCCGCTGTTCGCGAAGGGCCTGATCGAGCAGGAACTGTCGACCGAGACGAACATCGAGATCCCCGAGCCGGTCCGCGAGGCCTACCGCAGCTACCGCACCACCCCGCTGATCCGGGCGCGCGCGTTCGAGCAGGCACTGGGCACCCCCGCCCGCATCTACGTCAAATACGAGGGGGTGAGCCCGGTCGGCAGCCACAAGGTCAATTCGGCGGTCGCGCAGGCGTACTACAACTCGATCGACGGCGTCACCCGGCTCACCACCGAAACCGGGGCCGGCCAGTGGGGATCCGCCCTGTCCTTCGCATGCGCGAAGTTCGGCATCGACCTCGAGGTGTGGCAGGTCCGCGCGTCGTACGATTCCAAGCCCTACCGCCGATTCCTCATCGAAACGTACGGCGGCACCGTGCACGCCAGCCCGTCCGAACTCACCGATGCGGGCCGGCAGGTCCTCGCCGATCATCCGGACACCCCCGGCTCCCTCGGTATCGCCGTGTCCGAAGCCGTCGAGGTCGCGGTGAAGGACCCGGCGGCCCGCTACACCCTCGGTAGCGTGCTCAACCACGTCGTACTGCACCAGACGGTCATCGGCCTCGAGGCCGTCGCCCAGTTGCGGGCCGCCGGTGAGGAGAACGCCGACGTCGTGTTCGGCTGCGCCGGGGGCGGCTCGAACCTCGCGGGTCTGGCGTTTCCGTTCATCCGCGAGGTGCTGCACGAACGCGCGGCCACGCGCGTGGTGGCCGTCGAACCGGCGGCGTGCCCGTCCATCACCCGGGGCGAGTACCGGTACGACCACGGCGACATCGCGGGGCTGACGCCGCTGCTCAAGATGCACACCCTCGGCCAGGACTTCATTCCCGACCCGATCCACGCGGGTGGCCTGCGCTATCACGGCATGGCGCCGCTGCTCAGCCACACCGTCGAACTCGGGTACGTCGAAGGACAGGCGGTTCCCCAGACCGAGGCGTTCGCCGCCGCCGTGCAGTTCGCACGCACGGAAGGCATCGTGCCCGCGCCCGAGTCGGCGCACGCGATCGCCGCGGCCGCAGCGTACGCGAAGGGACTGAACGATCCGGAGGTCGTCGTGATCGGCCTGTCCGGGCACGGACAGCTCGATCTGCCCGCCTACCACGCCTACCTGTCGGGCGACCTGGCCTGACGGCACTTGCCACCCACCGGCGTCGGGTTTCGGCGCTCATACTGGAGTCGTGCGCTATGCCGGACGTGAGGAGGCCGGGCGGCAACTTGCCCGCTCGGTCCGGCACCTGCGCGATGCCCAGCCGGTGGTGCTGGCGCTGCCCCGCGGCGGAATACCGGTGGCACGGGAGGTCGCGCGGGAACTCGATGCCCCACTCGACGTGCTCGTGGTCCGCAAACTCGGCGTGCCCTGGCAACCGGAACTCGCAATGGGCGCGATCGCGGAGGGCGGTGCCCGCATCCTCAACGCGGACGTCCTGCGGCGCGGGCGGATCGACGACGAGTCCGTCGCCCGGGTCGAGGACCGTGAACGGATCGAACTCGACCGGCGGGCGCGGTTGTTGCGCGACGACCGTGCCCGGATTCCGATCACGGACCGCACGGTCGTTCTCGTCGATGACGGTCTGGCCACCGGAGCGACCGCCGTCGCGGCATGCCTGGCCGCCCGCGCGCAGGGTGCGGAACGGATCGTCGTGGCGGTGCCGGTCGCCTCACCCGACGCGATTCGTCGGTTGCTGACGGTCGCGGACGACGTCATCTGTCCGGTGTGCCCGGCCGATCAGGACAGCGTCGGGGCGGCCTACACCGATTTTCACCAATTGACCGATTCGGAAGCCGCCGAACTGCTGAAATCGCCGTGACCAGCGCAATTGGCTACTGACGAGTTACCGCAGGATTCGGACGTAACGGAAGTCACCCGCGACACGCCTCGAAATAACGCCTAACGGGCGCCGAGACAGGTGCAAAACGCTGCGACCTGTGATGCAATGCACATCCCAAGCAATAACGATGGAGGGGTCAGCAGTGAGTGAGATTTCGGTGCCACAGACGTTCTCGATTCCCGAGGACGCCTCGATGGCGGATTCCGTCTTCCGGCACGAGAAGGAGTCCCCGAACTTCGTGCCGTTCGAGCGATACGTCGACGGCACCTGGGTCAAGGTCACCGCGAAGGAATTCGCCGACCAGGTCCGGGCGGTCGCGAAAGGACTGATCGCGTCGGGCATCGAGCTCGGCGACCGCGTCGCGCTCCTCTCGTCCACGCGCTACGAATGGGTGCTGCTCGACTACGCCATCTGGACCGCGGGCGGGTGCACCGTCGCGATCTACGAGACGTCCTCCGCGGACCAGTCGCAGTGGATCCTCGAGGACTCCGGTACGTCGCTGCTCATCGTCGAGAACGACGAGCTCGCCGAAGTCGTCAAGGAGGTCGCCGACAGCGCACCGACCGTCCGTGAGGTTCTCCGCATCGTCGCAGGCGACGGTGGTAAGAGCGCCGTCGACGAACTCGTCGCCCGCGGCGCCGCCATCACCGACGAGCAGGTGGAGGAACGTCGCAAGGCGGTCACTGCGGACTCCGCAGCGACGCTCATCTACACCTCCGGCACCACGGGTCGCCCCAAGGGTGTGCAACTCAAGCACCGCAACCTGTACGCCGAGTCGGCCGCCGCGACCGTCCAGCTTCCGGACGCGCTCGTCCCTGGCAAGCGGACCCTGCTGTTCCTGCCGCTCGCCCACGTGTTCGCACGGCTGATTTCGTTCGCGGCGTTCGACAACAAGGTCACCGTGGCGCACACCTCGGACCTGACCTCGCTGCTCGACCTGTTCGCCTCCTTCAAACCGGACTTCATCCTGTCTGTGCCGCGGGTGTTCGAGAAGGTCTACAACTCGGCCAAGCAGAAGGCCTACGACGGCGGCAAGGGCGGCATCTTCGAGAAGGCGTCGGCGACCGCCATCGAATACAGCCAGGCACTCGAGACCGGCGGCCCCGGAATCGGCCTCAAGATCAAGCACGCCGTGTTCGACAAGCTCGTCTACGGCAAGCTGCGTGCCGCACTCGGCGGCAATGCGACGCAGGCGGTCTCCGGCGGTGCCGCGCTCGGCGCACGTCTCGGCCACTTCTTCCGCGGCATCGGCGTCAACGTGCTCGAAGGCTACGGCCTCACCGAAACCACCGGCGGTGTCATCATGAACACTCCGGGACATCAGAAGGTCGGCTCGGTCGGGCGCCCGTTCAACGGCCACTCGGCGAAGATCGCCGAGGACGGCGAACTGCTGCTCAAGGGCCCGGTCGTGTTCGACGGCTACTGGAAGAACGACAAGGCGACCGCCGAGTCCATCATCGACGGCTGGTTCCACACCGGCGACATCGGCGTCATCGACGCCGACGGCTTCATCTCGATCACGGGCCGCAAGAAGGAACTCATCGTCACCGCGGGCGGCAAGAACGTCGCGCCGGCCGTGTTGGAGGACTCGCTGCGCGCGCATCCGCTGATCAGCCAGGTCATCGTCGTCGGAGACGCCAAACCGTTCATCGGCGCGATCATCACCCTCGACCCGGAGGTTCTGCCCGGCTGGAAGGAACGCAACAACGTTCAGCCGGACACCACCGTCGCGGATCTGATCAAGAACGCCGATCTGATCGCCGAAATCGACACCGCGGTCGCCGACACCAACAAGAAGGTGTCCAAGGCCGAGGCCATCAAGAAGTACCGGATCCTCGACGTCGACTTCACCGTCGAATCCGGTGAGCTGACACCGACGCTCAAGCTCAAGCGCAACATCATCCACGAGGTGCACGGCGACGCGATCGCCTCGATCTACAACTGATCGGCGCCGAAATGACTCGGCCCGTGCGTGTTTCGAACACGCACGGGCCGAGTCGTCTCGACCGACGCTCAGGCCACGAAATGCGCGATGTCTCGGGTGACCGTCCGATACGCGGGCTCGTGCAGCAGGTCGTGCCCGGCGTCGACGTATTCACGCAGCACGAGTCCCGGCACGGTCGCGGCCCACGCACGGACCGGGTCGATCGGAGCGAGCCGGTCGTCGACACCGTGAACCGCGAACACCGGCAGCGCAGCGGCTTCGAGGACGCCCGAGGTGGCGGGCCCGATCGCACTGCGCGGCGTCCCGCACAACACGACCCGGTCGAAGCGTGAAGCGTCGGTGCGCAGCAGAGCGAGAACCGTCGCGGCACCGAGTGAATGTCCCATCACAGCCAGCGGGACGCCTCCCGCCTCGGCCAGCGCGGCAACGGACGCGAGATCCGCGGCGTGTGCGGTGACATCGCCGGGCACATCCGGTGGCCCCTCCGACAGCCCGTGTCCGGCCAGGTCGATACCCCACAGTGCGATGCCGTGGACCGCAAGGCCCGCCGCGAACCTGTGGTAGTGCCCGGTGTGCTGGCCCATGCCGTGGGCGAACACGATCGCGGCGTCAGCCGCGTCCGTGTTCCACGATCGGTAGTGGATTCGGCCCGTGGCCCCGGCGATGAACGGCATGAGGTTCATTGTCCCCGGTGCGTGGTTTCGGCAGTCCCCGCCGCCGAAGTGCACGGCCTACCAGCAGTGGCCCTCGCCCCGATAGGTCGGGACGGTGTGTCGCGAACCGTCCTCGTCGATCAGATGCACGTGCGTGAACCGCTCGCACAGCTCACCGGCCTTGGCATGCCGCAGCCAGACGCGGCCGCCGATCGGGATGTCCGCGGCGCTGCACCCGGCGACCGGCGTCTGCACTTCCCCGGCACCCTCGTTGCGCAACAGCCGCAGACCCGCGGGCCACACCGGCTTCGGGACTCGCGACGCTCCGGCGGGCCCGGAGGCGATGTATCCACCGCCGAACAGGGTGGTGATCGCGGGCGTCGGCTTGCGCACGGCGGACAGCGCGAAGAACAACGCGGGATTCGGGGTGAACGAACGGTAGCGGTCGAACAGGGTCGGCACGTACAGGCCCGACCCGGCAGTCACCTCGGTGACGACCGGATCTCCGGAACTCACCTCGAGCGAGCCGGTTCCCCCACTGTTGACGATCTCGAGTTCGCCGGCAGTGGCGCGCACCGCGTCGACGACGACGCGTCGACGGGTCGCCAGTTCGTGCGCCGAGAGTCGCTTGACCAGTCGCACCGGCGGCGAACTGTCGGGCAGGCCGGCGATCTGCGCCTCGTAGAACATGACTCCGACGACCGCGAATCCGGCGGTGGTCGCGCACCGCGTGAGCTGCGCGGCGTCGTCCGGACCGCGCAGCGGTGAACGTCGCACACCCAGGTGCACAGGGCCGAAACGCAACGACGCGTCGATATCGAGACACACTCGCGGACGCACCCGTGCGCTACCGAGCGCGTCGCGGATCACCCCGAGCTGGGCGGTGGAATCGATCATCAGCGTGATCGATTCCAGGGCGACGGGTCGCGAGGCCAGCTCGGCGAGCGCACCACGGTCGACCGTCGGATAGCCGAGGAGCACGTCGCGGGCACCACACTCGGTCAGCCACAACGCTTCACGCAGCGAATACGCCATGATGCCGCGGAAGGCACCGGTGGAGCCGGTCAGATCCGTACCCAGCACTTCCTCGAGGACCGCGCGGCAGCGTACGGATTTGCTCGCCACCCGAACGGGTGTGCCGCCCGCCCGCCGGAGCAGGTCGGCGGCGTTGCTGCGTACCGTGGCCAGGTCGGCGGCGGCGAAGGGAGGATCGAGGTCGGCAGTCGCGGTGTCGAGTCGATCCAGGGGCGAAATCACGGCGGGTCCAATCGTCGGGTCACGGGTGGAACCAGTCGAACACCCGAATGGACGATTGTCCAGATCGACACCGATCGGTCACTGCCGCGCGACCGCGCGAGCCGCGATGATTCCTGCCATGTCGTCGAGTTCCGCAACAATGAACTCGCTGTCGCGATCGACGAGCCAGCGCAACACCAGACCGTCGATCATCGCCAGCGCCACCTTGGCGACGTCCTCGATCGGTTCGGTCCACGCCATCCCGGCGCGATCGGCGCTGTCCGCGAGGAATCGGCAGGCCTCCGAGTCCATGATTCGATACTGCTCGGTCGCGATCCGGCCGCCGAAGCCGGACTCGGCGGCCCGCTGCCGCAGGGAGTAGGTGGTGATCTCGTAGGTCAGGATCTGACGATTCGCGGTCGCCTCGATCATCGGCCACATCGCGTTGAGCCCGGCGTGCAGCATTTGCCGGAGTCCGCGCGCGCCCTGCGGGTCGGGGCCGTCGTGCGGCAGGTCGAACGCGACGTGCATCGCCTCACTGAGCTGGCGGACGAGGGTCTCCCCCATCGCGACGACGAGCGCTTCCTTGCTGTCGAAGCAGTAGTGCACCACGCCGAGGGATACACCGGCATTCTCCGCGACCGCCCGGACCGTGACTCCGCCGACACCCCCGCGCTCGGCGAGGTCGAGTGCGGATTCGATGAGCTGGGCGCGACGCTCGTCCGCGGGCAACCGGTTCAGCATTCCCCGATCGTAGAGGTTCGCGGCCGCCGTCGCGGGGAACGCGACATCCCCGCAACACTTGACCTGGACGCTTGTCCAATAGGACGATGTGCGTCATGGCAACCTGGCGCAACTGGGCACGCACCGAGCACGCGACTCCTCGCGCATTCGACACCCCCTCGAACGCGGCCGAGGTCGCGGCCGTCATCACCGGCGCCGCCGAGCGCGGCCTTCGAGTCAAGGCAGTCGGCGCCGGACATTCCTTCACCGGCGTCGCCGTCACCGACGGCGTCCTCGTCTCACTCGACGCGATCTCCGGGATCGAACGGGTCGAACCGACCGCGACCGGCGCCCTCGTCACCGTCGGCGCAGGCACTCGTCTGCACGACCTCAACCGTCTGCTGTGGTCCCACGGACTGGCGCTCGCGAATCTCGGCGACATCGACGTCCAGTCCATCGCCGGCGCCGTCTCCACCGGAACCCACGGCACCGGGGCAGGCTTCGGCGGGCTCGCCACCCAGGTGCGGGCGGTCACGATCGTGCTTGCCGACGGACGCACCGTGCACTGCTCCGCCACCGCGGAGCCCGAACTGTTCGAGGCGGCCCGGCTCGGCGTCGGCTCGATCGGCGTCCTGACCTCGATGACCTTCGACTGCGTCCACGCCTACCGGTTGCGCGCGGCCGAGGCGCCCGCGACCCTCACCGACACCCTCGCGGTGCTCGACGACGACCGGCTCGGGGTGGACCATTTCGAGTTCTACTGGTTCCCGCACACCGATCGGGTTCTCACCAAACGCAACACCCGGATCGACGGCGCCGAACCGACCGAGCCGATCGGACGGCTCCGCGGCTTCGTCGACGACGAACTTCTCGCCAACGGCATGTTCGGCGCGCTTCAGCATCTCGGGGCGCAGGCACCGAGCCTGATCCCTCGGATCAACGACGTCGCCGGTCGCGCCCTGTCGCCTCGCGTGTTCACCGACCGCAGCTACGCGGTGTTCGCCTCCCCCCGGCGCGTGCGGTTCCGGGAGATGGAATACGCGATCCCGGTGGATGCGCTGCCCGGTGTACTCGCCGATATCGGCAGCAGCCTCGAGCGCACCGGCAGGCGGGTCTCGTTCCCTGTCGAAGTGCGATTCGCCGCCGCCGACGACGTGTGGTTGTCCACCGCGCACGGTCGCGACACCGCGTACGTTGCGGTGCACGAGTTCCATCGACGCGATCACCGCGACTATTTCGCTGCCGTCGAAGAGATCGTGCGCGGCGTCGACGGCCGGCCACACTGGGGCAAGCTGCACGAGCGCGCCGCGGACGATCTGCGCCCCGCCTACCCGAGGTTCGACGACTTCCTGGCGGTACGCGACCGGGTCGACCCGGACGGGATGTTCACCAATCCCTATCTCGAGCGGGTGTTCGGCCGTTAAAGATGTTCGGCCGTTAAAGAAAGGCCGCGTCGAGCGAGTTCCGCACCAGAATCCGACGCTCGGCGTCGGTCAGCCCCAGCCCGGTGTGCAGTGCCGCGACGTTGTCGTCGAGGTAGCCGCCGAAGTAGGCGGGATCATCGGAATTGACGGTGACCAGCAGTCCCGCGTCGAGCATCCGGCGCAACGGGTGCTTCTCGATCGAATCAACCACTCCCAGAAGCACATTCGACAGCGGGCAGACGGTGAGTGGAACCTGTTCATCGACGAGCCGCGCCACCAACGCGGGATCCTCGAGCGACCGGATGCCGTGGTCGATACGTTCCGCGCCGAGCAGATCCAGGGCCTGCCACACGTAGCCCGGCGGTCCTTCCTCGCCGGCATGCGCGACGACGTGCAGGCCCTCCGCTCGGGCACGGGCGAACACGTCCTCGAACAACGACGGCGGGTAGCCGATCTCGGCGGAATCGAGGCCGAGGCCGATGATCGGGGCACGCAGTCTCAGCAACTCACCGAATACCTCGCCCGCCTCGTGCACCGGCCGGTCCCGCACGATCGATGCGATCATCGCGGCGTCGACTCCGAACTCCCGAATGCTTCCGGCGACGGCGTCGGCCAGCCCGTCGACCACGTCTCGCAGGGGGACGCCGCGGCTCGTGTGGGCCTGCGGATCGAAGAAGAACTCGGCGCGGGTCACACCCGCGCGGGCCGCGCGGGTCAGATCGGCGAAATCCTGCGCCGTGCGCAGAACCTGCATGTTGGCGTAGTACAACTTCAGGAACGATCCGAGATCGGTGAAGTCGTATCGGGAACGCAGATCCGCGAGGTCCCGGTACGGCAGGCGCACTCCATTGCGTTCGGCGAGCGCGAAGATCAGTTCGGGTTCGAGAGTGCCCTCGATGTGCACGTGCAGTTCGGCGCTCATATGTTCTGCTTCTCTCGCGCCTCGGCGCACCGCGGTGCCCGCCCGTACCGATCCGGGCGGACACCGCCGGTACCGATCTAGGCGGACACCGCCGGTACCGATCTAGGCGGACACCGCCGGTGTCAGCGGCCCTTCCAAACGGGGGCCCGCTTCTCGGCGAACGCGGTCGCTCCTTCACGAGCGTCCTCCGACACGAACACCGGAGCGGCGATCTCCAACTGCTTCTCGAACGCCTCGTCGGACGACCAGTCCGCCGCCTTGGCGACGATCTGCTTGGTCGCGGCGATCGCGAGCGGACCGTTGGCGGTGATCCGCTCGGCGAGCGCGAGAGCACCGTCGAGCGCCCCACCCTGTTCGGTGAGTGTGTTGACGAACCCGAAGCCGTGCGCGTCCTCGGCGGTGAACGTGTCGCCGGTCAGGGCAAGCTCGAGGGCCTTCTGGTACGGAATACGTGTCGGCAGGCGCAGCAGGCCACCGGCACCGGCGACGAGCCCACGCTTGACCTCGGGAATCCCGAACTTGGCTCCCTTGGCGGCGACCACAAGGTCGGTGGCCAGCACCAGTTCGGTACCGCCCGCGAGCGCGAAGCCTTCGACCGCGGCAATCAGCGGCTTGCGCGGCGGCGCCTCGGTGAAGCCGAGCCCCTTGCCCGGGACCAGCACGTTCTCACCCGCGACCCACGCCTTGAGGTCCATACCCGCGCAGAAGTTGCCGCCCGCGCCGGTGAGGATGCCCACCGACACGTCGTCGTCACCGTCGAGCTGGTCGATCGCGTCGGCGAGCGCATGGCTCACGGCAGCGTTGACGGCATTGCGCGCGTCGGGCCGATTGATGGTGATGATCAGGACTCGACCGCGACGCTCGAGCAAAACCTCGTCGGACATGTGCGTGTACCTCCACTGAGCGAATCGGATGCGCCGACCCGGCGTGGGTCACGGCGTATCAGGTGTATACCGGAGTCCACCACACTTCACGTCACCCGTACCGCTAGCTGGGTGACGAAGCCGTCGTCGTCGATCTGCACCTGGTCGCCGGTGCGGAACCAACCGTCGCCGAATGTGTCGGCGGTGGACTGCGGGTCGTTCCAGTACCGCCGGGCCACGCTCGGCCCGCGGCACAATAGTTCGCCGACGCCACGCTCCGCGTCGGGACCGAACAGCGCGACCTCCATCCCACCGAACGGAATCCCGACGCTGCGAGGGTGTCGTTTCCGGAACTCGGTGGGCAGCACCAGCCCGATGCCGCCGGTCTCGGCGACACCCCAGCCGCGCACACATCGGGCGGTCGGGAACGACGCACGCAGATGCCGCCACGGAACCCGGATTCCGCGCGCACCTGCGGCGACGACGGTGCCACCGACCGACAGGGTGGGCAGCAGTTGCACACCACATCCGACGGCGGTGGGCAACGGCGCGGTGATGACGGTGCGTGCGCCACCGATACCCAGATCCATCGCATGAACGACCGCTTCGATGGTCGACAGGATGTTCTCGTTGCTCAGTTCGACGCCGTGCAGACCGCCACCGCATTTGCGCACGTAGTACAGCAACGCCAGTTCGTCGGGCGAGGCACCACCGTCGAGAAACGCGACCCCGTCGGGCAGCGTCCCGTCGAGCACGGTCAGCGCACCGCTGTCGGCGACGACCCAACTGATTTCGGCGGCGCTGCACGTCGGATCCGGCAGGACGGGGACACCGCCCGCGAGGACTACACCGAGAAACGCGTGGAGCCAGTCGAAACCGTTGGGCAAGTGCACGACGACGCGGTCCGCCGGTCCCACTCCCTGGTCCAGCAGACCGCCGGCCACCCGGGCAGCAGCGGCCCACATCTCGCGGTAGGTGACGGTACGACCCGTCCGGTCGACGGCGGCGGTGCGCTGCGAGAACCGCAGCGCGCTCCGATCGAGAAGCTCGGCCAGGCACGGCTCGAGGCCTTCGTAGCGGAAGACGCCCGCCCGCCGGGTGACTCGGTCGTCGCGCAGCCATTCGGCACCACCTGAGAACTGCACCAACGCCGGCAACATCGCCACCTCCGATCGTCTGCGTGCCTCGCACTATATGGCGTGCATCACATTCCGGGGTGGGTTCGGCGTGCTCAACCGCGCCGGGCGTCCGCAGTGTCCGGATCTGTGTCCACGCCCCGCTGCACCTGACTCGGAGGCCGGGCGAAGAACAGTGACGCGGCGAACCCGACGATCAGCACCGCCGCGGGCAACCACATCGATTGCGCCATCGCCGTCGAGAACGAATCGTGCAACTGCTCCGGCAGCACCCCCGTCCCCATCTCGGAACCGCCCCCACCGATTCCCTCCGCGGCGAGCCTCGAGGTCATGATCGCGCCGATGGCGGCGCTGCCGAGGACCGCGCCGATCTGCCGGTCGGTGTTGTAGACACCGGAACCTGCACCCGCCTGGTGCGGGGCCAGACGGTTCGTCGCGGTCGCCGACAGCGGCGACCAGATCCCCGTCATGGCGATCCCCATCAGAGCGGACGGCAACAGCAGCGACCAGATCGGCGAATCCGGTGTCATCACCGCAGCCATCCACAACAACGCGACCGCCAACAGCGCGAAACCGGTTCCCGCGATGTAACGCGGATGCACCCGATCGACGAGACGGCCGACGAACGGCGCCAGAATGCCGGTGAACAACGCCATCGGCACCATCAGCAACGCCGAACCGGTCGGGCTGAGCCCGCGCACCGCCTGCGTATAGAACATCAGCGGCAGTGTCATTGCGGTGACCGCGAAACCGATCGACACGATCCCGATGTTCGCGAGCGAGAAGTTGCGGTCCCGGAACAACTCGAGCGGTACCAGCGGCTCGCCGCGCATCCGCCCCTGATAGAGGACGAACACCACCAGCAGCACCACCCCTCCCGCGATGAGACCCCACACCACCGCGGACCAGTCGTACGTGTTGCCTTCCTGGATGCCGAACACCAGCAGGAACATGCCGATGCCGCTGAGCACAACCCCGACCAGATCGAATTTGTGCGGGTGCGTTTCCAGGTCCGGAACCAGGCGCACCGCCACCACGAACGCGAGGACGCCGACCGGGACGTTGATGAAGAAGATCCACTCCCAGCCGAGCCAGTCGACAAGGCCACCACCGGCCAGCGGCCCGACGAGGGTGGCGACACCGGCCACCGCACCCCACATGCCCATCGCGGCACCGCGCCGGGCAGGCGGAAAAATCCGGGTGATGACCGCCATCGTCTGCGGTGACATCAGTGACGCGCCCAACCCCTGGAATACCCGGGCCAGGATGAGTACCTCTATGGTGCCGGACAGACCGCACCACAGCGATGCGAGGGTGAACAGCACCAGGCCCGCCAGGTACACCCGCTTGGGTCCGTATTTGTCGCCGAGCCGGCCGGTGACCAGCAACGGCACCGCGTACGCCAGCAGATACGCGCTGGTCACCCACACGACGGAGTTGATGTCGGCGTGCAGTTCGCGCAGGATCACCGGATTCGCGACCGCCACGATGGTGCCGTCGACCATGATCATGAAGAAGCCGAGGCACAGCGCCCACAGCGCCGGCCACGGCTCGGTCCTGGTGCTCCCGATCTCGGCGCTCACGAACTCTCCTTCTGCCGCACGGGTCTACGGTAGCCCCGTGGACCGACATCTCCTGGACATCGTGCAGCTTGCCTGGTGCCGCGAACTCGCACTGGACGACGACGCGCTCGCGGAGTCCGGACGCGTGACGCGGGTGGACGCTACCGCCGACCGGCTGCAGATCCTGAACCTCGGTGCGGCAACCGCCGTCGTCGGTCCCGCCGACGCCGTCGCCGCCCTCGAACACGTCCCCGACACCGCGCTCGATGCGACGACGGTGCGGGAAGCCACAGGTGGGTACGGCGCCCGCACCCACGTCCTGCAGTATTGCGCGGACTGGACCGACGCGAGCCGGGTACGCGAGCCACTGATCTCACACGATCCTCGTGATCTCGCGGAACTGCGGCGACACTGCCCGCCGGACGACACGATCGACGCCACACCCGCCGACGACGACCGCGTGTTCGTGCTCCTCGACGAGGACCATCGGCCGCTGGCCGCGGCCGGATACGGCGAAATCCACGGAATCCTCGCGGATGTGGTGGCGCTGACCGTGCCCCGGCATCGGCGGATGGGATTGGCCGCGACCGTCGCGACCCTGGCGACACACGACGCCCTGGATGCCGGGCTGATTCCGCAGTGGCGGGTCCGCCGCGACAACCTCGCCGGCCGCGGTCTGGCCGCAGCGCTGGGATACGAGGAGTGCGGAATCCACCTCTCCGTGCCACTGCGCGCTAGCGTGTAGTCGACTGCATACGGGAGGAGATCCATGACAGCCCGATCCGATTCCGACACCACCCGATCCGACAACGATTCCGGCGGTTACGTCGCGTCCGGCGGCTACGACCGTGACACCCGGTACCTGAGCACCCGAATCACGGCAGACGGCCGCGACGGCTATCGCGTCGAGGCCGGGCGCTACCGACTGGTGGCCGCGCGAGCCTGCCCGTGGGCGAACCGCGCCCTGATCGTGCGTCGCCTGCTCGGGCTCGAGGACGCGCTGTCGCTCGGGTTGTGCGGCCCCACCCACGACCAGCGCAGCTGGACCTTCGACCTGGATCCCGGCGGTGTCGACCCGGTACTCGGCATCGAACGGCTCCAGGACGCGTATCTCGCCCGGGATCCCGGCTACGCCAGGGGCATCACCGTCCCTGCGATCGTCGACGTGCACACCGGGCAGGTGGTCACCAACGACTACGCCCAGATGACGCTCGACCTGTCCACCGAGTGGAGCCGGTTCCACCGGCCGGGTGCTCCCGACCTCTATCCGCAGGCGCTGCGCGCCGAGATCGACGATGTCGCGAACCTCGTGTACCGGGATGTGAACAACGGCGTGTACCGGTGCGGATTCGCCGGCTCACAAGACGCCTACGACGCCGCGTTCGACCGGTTGTTCGCCCGGCTCGATTGGCTCGAAAATCGGCTCGCGACCCGCCGCTACCTGGTCGGCGAGACGATCACCGAGGCGGACGTGCGTCTGTTCACGACCCTCGCCCGTTTCGACGCGGTGTACCACGGGCATTTCAAATGCAACCGTGGTCCGCTCACGTCGTTCCCCGCATTGTGGGGGTACGCGCGGGATCTGTTCACCACACCCGGATTCGGCGACACCGTCGATTTCGTGCAGATCAAGCAGCACTACTACCTCGTGCACACCGACATCAACCCGACGGGAATCGTCCCGAAAGGGCCGGATCTGTCGGGTTGGCTCACCCCACACGGACGTGAAGTGCTCGGCGGGCGCCCGTTCGGGGACGGTACGGCACCACTCCCTCCCCGCCCGGACGAGCAGGTCCCGACCCGTCACTCACCGCTCGCCGCGTGACCGCGATACGTACCGAAACTCCAATGCACTCCCTGCGGGTCACGGCACGTGAACCCGTGCGATCCGTAGTCCTCGTCGCGGAGACCGCGCGTGACAACGGCACCGTGTGCGACGGCCCGCTCGAACACGGCATCGACGGCCGCGGAGTCCGGCAGCACGAGATAGACCGATCCGGTGCCGGCCGGCAGATCGATCGGGGTGTCACGGCCACCCGAGCCGAGCATGATGCCACCGCCGTGTGGCCACACGAGTTCGGCATGGTCGACGCGGTCGCCGTCGCCGTACACGGCCGATTCGACGAACCCGAACCCGTCGACGAGAAAGCGGATCGCGCCACGCGCGTCGTCGTAGGTGAGACACGGAAACACTGCTGGGATCGATACTGCTGGGATCGATACCGCTGGGGTAGTTGCTGTTGTGGTCGCTGCTGTTGTGGTCATGCCTCCCAGCCTGCGCTCGGACAACTGTCCGTGTCTTGGACGATTGGGAACACCTCGTCGAACATCCACTGCGTCGGCGGCACCCCGGCGAGGTCGCGCCAGTCCCGGGCCAGGTGCGCCTGATCGTAGAACCCGGCGCGCGCCGCGATATCAGCGAGTCGATGCCGTCCGGGCCGACCCAGCAACCGCCGGGACCGCTCGAACCGTGCGAGTCGCGCCGCGTCCTTCGGTCCCACCCCGAACTCGGCAGTGAACCTGGAGGTGAGATGCCGACGGCTCCAGCCGATGTCGTCGGCGATCGCACTCACCCGGGGACCGTCCCTGTCGGTGAGTCGCTGCCACGCCCGCGACAATCCGGTGTCGACCGCACTGTCGTGGTTCGCGGCTCTGCCGAGCACTTCGTCGAGGACCGCGAACCGGTCCGGCCAATCGTCGGTCGCGGCGATCCGTTCCCGCAACTCCCAGGCACCGGCACCGAGCACGTCCTCGAGGTCGACGACCCACGCGCCGAGTGCCGACGCGGGCATGCCGAACAGGGCACGGGCACCGGCAGGAGTGATCGAGAGTTGGATGCCGTGCTGGTTGCCGTCGTGCGCGATCGTCACAGGCACGGTCGCCAAGCCGCTTGCGAGTGCCGTGAAGCGGCCGGGTTGCTGACCGCGCGCAGCGGGCACCGACAGTTCGAGTGGCTCCCCGATCGTGAGCACGACCGTCAGGTCCGTCGACGGAAGTCCCCGGTGCTCTCCGGGCGGAAAGCCGGCGAGCCGGTAACCGTCGTACCAGCGCACATATCGCCGCAGCGACGGCGAAGGCCGTCGTCGCGCTCCGTCGGAGACACCCGGCACAATTGCCAGCGTAGACGCGGCCAGGTCGGTTTCCACCGGCATGTCAGCGGCAATATCTATAGTCGGCCCTGCACACGCACGACAGAAGGACGACACCGATGAGCCAGCGAGTCGGAACAATCGAAAAGTTCCTCGTCACACTGCTCGACAACGGCAGCCGCCTGCAGGGGCCTGCCGTCGCCAAGTACGTCGACCGAGTCCGAAGATCACATCCCGACGAGTCACCGGCACAGATCATCGAACGACTCGAGAAGATGTTCCTGACCGGCGTCACAGGCAGCGGGTCGGCGGTCGGCGCGGCCGCGGCGTTTCCCGGTGTCGGGACCCTCACCGCGGTCGGCGCGGTCGGCGCCGAGACAGTGTTCTTTCTCGAGGCATCGGCCCTGTTGACCTTGGCCGTTGCATCCGTCCACGGTATCGAACCGCACGATCACGAACAGCGACGCGCGCTCGTGTTCGCCGTGGCACTCGGCGAAACCGGGATGGAGGTCGTGAGCAAGGCGACCGGTGTGGCGATGAAGAACTGGTCGTCCGCCGTCACCGGCAAGATCCCCGGCGCACAACTCCGGATCGTCAACAATTCGCTGGTCAAGAAGTTCGTCCGCAAGTATTTCGCGAAGCGCAGCGCGCTGATCCTCGGCAAACTGGTGCCCGCCGGGGTCGGCGCGGTCATCGGTGGCGCGGGCAATCGCGCACTCGGCAAGCGCACGATCAGCAACGCCCGCACCGCATTCGGGCCCGCACCCGCAAGATGGCCGGTGGGGCCGGATCAGCGCACCGCGCTGGGGCCGGATCAGCGCACCGCGCTGCCGCGCACGAACCTGTCCGGCACCGCACCGGTCGACGGCTCCTGACATGGCGGGGCCTGCGGTGTTCGTCCGAGAGTCGGGTGCCGGGCCCCGAACCGTCGTACTCCTGCACGGCTACTCCGATCACGGCGGCACATGGTGCAAGGTCGAACCGGATCTGGCCGAACGGTACCGGGTGCTGACCGTGGATCTGCCCGGATTCGGCCGCAGTTCCGGCCGGTGGAAAGCCCCCGTGTTCGACCACTACGTCGACACCGTCGCAGATCTGGTCGCCGACAGCACCGAACCGGTCGCTGTGGTCGGCAATTCGCTCGGGGCCGTCACCGCACTGGCATTCGCGTCGGCACATCCGAACCGCACCGACCGAGTGGTTCTGTCGGACATGCCGGGTCTGGCCGGGATTCCCCGTTCCTGGACGCAGAGTGCACGATTTCCCGTGGACCGGGTATCACGCATTCTGTCCCGGCCGGTTCCGATGCCGGTGATGCAGCGGGCGATCGGCGAGTTCTATACGCGCGCGGCACTGTACCGGCCGGAACGGATGGACGAGGCGACCCTGACCGCGTTCACCGCCAATTTCGCCGACCGGCATCAAGTGGACACGATGCTGCGGGTCGGCCGGACCGTGGTGCACGAACTCGGGAAGTTGCCCATTCCGCAGATGGTGCACGCACTGACGATGCCGACGCTGCTGTTGTGGGGAGCGCACGACCGGATTACGCCCGCTCGGGCATCTCGCCGCGTCGTCGCCCGTCCGGATCGGCGAGTCGTGATCATTCCCGACGCCGGGCACTGTCCCCAACTCGAGTCGCCCGCCGAATTTCTCGGTGCGGTTCTGCCGTTTCTCGAACGCTAGTCGCGCCGCCACGGATGTGGGCACGTAGGCTCGCCCCGACGATGTGAACCGGCAGAGACGGGGGAAGTTCTTGACCGCACAGTTCGCGCAGGCACCGGGTGCGTTCGCCGCGTCCGGACCGCCACCCGGCATTGCCGTTCAGTCGCTGACCAAGACGTACAAGAACGTCCCGGCCGTGTCGAACCTGTCGTTCACCGTGCCACCGGGGTCGATCACCGGCTTCCTCGGCCCCAACGGTTCCGGCAAGACGACGACGCTGCGGATGCTCCTCGGCCTGGTGCGCCCCACCGCGGGAATCGCGTTGATCGACGGCGTCCCGTTTGCCGCGCTGCCGCAACCAGGGCGGGTCGTCGGCGCCGTGCTCGACGCGCAGGGTGCGCACCCGAAGCACACCGCACTCACTCATCTCGAGGTGTACTGCGCAGCGATGCGCGTCCCGGCTTCGCAGGCCAGGACCACCCTGGACCTGGTCGGGCTGGGATCGGTCGCAACCCGGCGCACCGGCGAATTCTCCCTCGGGATGCGCCAGCGACTGGCCCTTGCGACCGCGCTGCTGGGGCAGCCTCGCTACCTGCTGCTCGACGAACCCGCCAACGGTCTCGACCCGGAAGGTATGGCGTGGCTGCGGGAATTCCTCCTGACCTACGCCCGCTCCGGCAACACGGTGCTGGTGTCGAGCCACATCCTGCGGGAAGTCGAACAGATGGCCGACCATCTGGTGATCGTCAGCAACGGCACGCTCGTGCATCAGGGCAGTACCGCGGACCTGCGCAGCGCGTACCGTTCGCGGATTCTGGTGGCCTGTTCCGATCCGGCCCGCCTCGCCGCCACGCTGGCCGCCGCGGGAATCACGGACGCACAGATCCAGGGCGATGGCCGGCTCGCGGTTGCCGGGGCCGAGCCCGAGCGGATCGCGGCGGCCGCTGCCGAACAGAATGTGACGGTGTTCGGCACGCATGTCGAACACGTCGACCTCGAGCAGGTGTTCCTGTCCATGACCAGCGGTCGCTTCGCCGCGCCCCAGTACCCGCCACAACAGCAGTACCCATCGCAACAGCAGTACCCATCGCAACAGCAGTACCCGCCGCAACAGCAGTACCCGTCACAACAGCAGTACTCGCAGCCACCCGGCCACACGCAGCAGCAGTATCCGCAGAGCACACCCACCCCTCAACAGCCGCCGTTCGGACCGGGAGGATTCCCACGTTGACCGCGCTCCTGACCGCCGAATTCCGCAAAGTCCTCGGTCTGCGCTATTGGTGGATACTCGGCATCACACCGGTCGTCGTAGGTCTGTTCACAGGTGCGTTGACGCTGCCGCTCGCGCGCCAGGTCGAAGACGTCGTCGGTGAGGGATTCGCGTCGACCGTTGCGGCTGCGATCGGTATCGCGCTGGCGTTGGCGCTGGTGTTCCTGTTCGCGGCACTGTTCGGCGCGGTCAACGGCGGCACCGAATTTCAGCATCGGACGATGGTTACCACCTTCATCACCGCACGCGGTCGGGACGGGGTGATCGCAGCGAAATATCTTACCGCCGCTGCGTTCGGGCTGTTGTACTGCGTCGCTGTGGAGATCGCAGCCGTATTGACCGTTCTGATGTTCGCGGGCGGCAACGGCGGCGCATCCTCCGGGTCCGATCTCGGCGAACTCGCGGCCGTACTCGGCGCCGGCGCACTCTGCGCCGTGCTGTGGTCACTCCTCGGGTCCGGGCTCGGCCTCGTGACCGGTTCCACGGTCGGCAGTGTTCTGGCGATCTCCGCGTGGATCCCGTTCGGTGAGCTGATCGTGTCCCTGATCCTGCGCGGCCTCGGGCTGGACACGATGGCGGATCTGCTTCCGGTCCAGCTCACGTGGTACACGATCGTCGGGGTCATCGACATGCCTGAAACCGGCGACATGGCCGTCCAGTGGCCGGCGGCACCACTCGCCCTGATCGGCTGGGCACTGCTCATCTGTGCCCTCGGCTGGTGGCGGGTCCGGAGCCGCGACCTGGGGTGATCGGGTGGTGTGCCGTTG
>NZ_JBAQXC010000397.1:0-3726 GCF_049299235.1 Rhodococcus sp. (in: high G+C Gram-positive bacteria)
GACGCGGGGCGGGAGCGGCCGGCGCGAGTCCGGGCGGTGGACCGTCACCGGGCGCCACGAGTGCCGCGACCGCTTCCGGCGGCAGGTGCGGTTCGATCGCTGTCGCCACCGAGTTCGTCGCGTCGGCGACCGCTTGCTGCGCGGCAGGCCGCACCGATTCGGGTAGCGCGGCGACCATGTCTGCCACCTGCTTGTCGACACCCGGCGCGGATTGTTCGAACGACTCGATGACCTGTGTTACCTGATCCTTGACTTCCCCCGGAATGTCGATTCCCTGCACCAGTGCGCTTGCGGCCGTAGCCACCGCAACGATCACGGCCGACGCGTCGACTGACATACGCGAACTCCCCACCATCCGAATCCGGAACGCCTTCACCGTACGTTGTGAGATCAATCACCGGTACGGTTTCCCCACGTTCATATCACATATATGTGAGAACGTGTTTCACTATTCGGCTTGCCGGCGTGTTTGCCGTCACCCCGTACCCGAGGTTACAGAAAACTTGGTGCACGTGACCGGCGACACCCGCCGGACGTGCGAGCACGTCGTCAGTCGCTTCCGCCCGACAACCGATCCAGAAGAACCGTGGGGTCGAGATCCGGGTCGTCGAGCAATCCGAGTACCGCAGACCGCTGCTGCTGAGCGACCGTTTCGACGCCTCCGACGATCAGCCAGGCGTCCTCGACCGGGACGACCCGCGTACACAGCAGGTCGCCGGCGCGCACACTGCGACTCGCAGCCCGGTCCGCGATCTCGTAGGTCCCGCCGGTGCGGAGATCCAGCAACACCATCGATTCACCTCGCTGAACATTCTCCACCTCGAACAGCGAACGCGTCACCGCCAGCCACTGCCCCGCCAACGCCCGTTCATCCTCAGGGAGCAGGGCACCGCGCTGTTCGACGAACTGCGCGAAGGCCCCGAACTCGAACAACGTCACATCGGTGACCAGCGGATCGACGATCGCCGCCAGATAGGCCTCGTCACCACCGTCACCGTGCGCGACGCGAACCTCCGCAAGCTCGAACAACAGCGCGGACCACTCGGGACGTTCGGTGTGCAGCACGGCCTTCTGGTACAGCCACGCCGCGCGCTCGATCAGCGGATGGTCTGCCTTGCCGAGATGACACACCTTGTACTTGCGGCCGGAACCACACCAGCAGCGATCGTTGCGGCCGAGATCGGGACGGTCGACCGGCCGATAGAATCGCAGCACCTCGTACAGTGGTTCGTTGTCTCCACCGACGATCTGATCGAGCAGGGTGAGGCCGCGCGCCGCGTCACCGCGGTCGGAGGCGATCTGCGCGAGCGCGATCAGCGCGGGCACAAAATCGATGTCGGCACCGTGCGACCGCTCGTAGTGGCTCTCCGCATCCTGCATCCGGCCGTCGAACTCGGCTGCTCGCCCCGCAAACCAGTGCGCGGGCGCCGCGATACGGCGGGATCCGAAGGCCAACAGGACGTCCGCCGCGCGCGCGAGCGCGGTGGGCGTGAGTTCACGTCGAACGATCTCGCCCATCACGACCGATGCCACGTACGAATCGGCCAGTCCCAGATACAGCGCGGCACCGGCGTCGACCAATCGCATGTCGGGTTCGGCACCGTCGTCGAACGATTCGACGAGCGCCAGGAACGCCAGAACATCCGGAAGCACGTCCCGGTCGAGTTCGAGTATGTCGGCGTAGTGCGCGAGACTGCGTTCGCGCGCGTGTTCGGTGAAGTCGAATCCACGTGGGGCGATGAAATCCCCGAATCGGTCGAAACCGGCGCCATTGATCCATTCGTCGACCGGAACGGCCGGCTCGGCGAACGCGGCCGGGTCGGTCGCCACAGCAGTCAACAGCACGTCGTCGAGCACAAGCGGAAACCCGGCCCCGTCGATCAGGGCAGTGTCATCGGTCAGGGCAGCGTCGTCGATCAGGGCAGCGTCGTCGATCAGGGCAGCATCGTCGATCAGGGCAGCGACGAGTGCTGTCAGGTCGGGCCCCGCGGCGAGGTCGCCGTCGACCCGGCGCCACCGCACGTGACCGTCGGCCGACGTCACGGCGATCACATCCCCGGCCGCCCAGCCCGCCAGCGACCCACGCGGCAGCAGCAGGATCTCGTCGTCCGGAAGGTCGCCGTCCGCGAGTCCCCGCTCGACGAGGCGTCCGTCGTCCGGGTCGTTGAGAACCAACGCATGGCGCTCGTCCGTGCCACCCCACACCGGGAACAGCACGATGCCGATCTCGGCGACGCCGACAGCGTCGGCCGCGATCTCCGCGGCCGAGAGCCGATGGGTGAACACCCGACCGTCCAGCAGGGCATCACACGCGACGTTCCGCCCGTCCGGCAGCAGGTCCAGAAGGGGGTGATCGACGTCGATCACCGAGTCCTCGTCGATGTCGAAACCTGCCTCGACGAGGTGTGCGGCGAGGTCCTCGTCGGTCAGCGGACCATGCCGCCGGAGCACGTCGAGCGCGGCGACGGTGACTGCGTCCGGGAAGTCGGAGTCCGTGCTCACGGCGATCTCTAGCCCAGCGCTTGTTCGATGTCGGCGATCAGGTCCGCGGCATCCTCGATGCCCACGGACAGGCGCACCAGGTCGTCGGGCACCTCCAGCGCCGAGCCTGCGGTCGACGCGTGCGTCATCGCGCCCGGATGCTCGATGAGAGATTCGACGCCGCCGAGGGATTCGGCGAGGGTGAAGATCTCGGTGCGCTTGCAGAAGTCCAGCGCAGCGTCGCGGCCACCGGCGAGGCGCACCGAGATCATCCCACCGAACCGGCGCATCTGCTTGGCCGCGTGTGCATGCCCGGGGTGCGATTCGAGCCCCGGGTAGAGCACGTGGCTCACGGCCCGGTGACCGGCGAGCAGGTCGACGATCTGCTCGGCGTTGTCACTGTGCCGCTCCATCCGCAACGCGAGCGTCTTGATGCCGCGCAGCGTCAGGAACGCGTCGAACGGTCCGGGCACGGCGCCGGCACCGTTCTGCAGGAACGCGAACGCGGTGTCGAGTTCCTCGTCGTTCGTCACCAACGCGCCGCCGACCACATCGGAGTGGCCGCCGATGTACTTCGTCGTCGAGTGCAGCACGATGTCGGCACCGAGCGTCAACGGCTGCTGCAGATACGGGGACGCGAACGTGTTGTCCACCACCATCTTTGCGTTTCCATCATGCGCGACCTCGGCGATCGCGGCGATATCGCCGATGTTGAGCAACGGGTTCGTCGGCGTCTCGATCCAGACAATCTTGGTTTCCGGGCGGATCGCCGCACGCACCTCGTCGACATCGTTGACCGCGACCGGTGTGTACTCGATGCCCCACTGGGTGAAAACCTTGTCGATGAGACGGAACGTGCCGCCGTACGCGTCATTCGGGATCACCAGGTGGTCGCCGGGACGCAACATCGACCGCAGGACGCAGTCGGTCGCGGCCATACCGGACCCGAATGCCCTTCCGTACGAACCATTTTCGATCGCAGCAAGATTCGCTTCGAGCGGCCTGCGCGTCGGGTTGCCGGTGCGGGCGTACTCGAATCCGTTGCGCATGGAACCGACACCGTCCTGCGCGAACGTGGAGCTTGCATAGATCGGCACATTGACCGCGCCGGTCTGCGGATCGGGTTCGTAGCCGGCGTGGACGGCTCGGGTGGAGAATCCGTGACTGTGCTGATCACTCATACCGCCCAGCCTATCGGCATCGGCCCCGGCACGGTCCCGGTGACACCGAAGACGTCACCGGGAC
>NZ_JBAQXC010000398.1:0-8021 GCF_049299235.1 Rhodococcus sp. (in: high G+C Gram-positive bacteria)
GATCGGGTGGGGGCCTCTTCTCCGCTCCCCCGGCTGGACTCGAACCAGCAACCGTTCGATTAACAGTCGAATGCTCTGCCAATTGAGCTACAGGGGATTGTCCCAACGCACACCGGCGGTTTCCCTCGGTGCGAAAAGAACTGTAGCGTCCCACCCTCCACGGCGCCAAATCGCCTGCATGTGGGCATGGTGGATCGGATCGGGCAGGATGGACACGACGCGCAAACAACAGGTGCGACGCGCACAGACAGGTGAAAGGACGACACATTGTTGCGATTGTTGGTCGGGGTCGCTGCGGGGTACGTGCTCGGAACCCGGGCCGGCCGGGCCCGGTACGAACAGATCAGCAAGACCGCACGAGCCGTAGCGGCGAGCCCGGTCACAAAAAAAGCCATCGAGGTGGGCCGCCAGAAGCTCGCAGATTCCCTCAACCCGCAGCCGAAACTCGAGCCGATGAAGCCGATCGACGAACAGACGACGATCATGATCCCCCGAGATCAGCTGAAGAAGTAGCAGCTCAGCCCGCCAGGCCCTCGCCGCCTACGTCGCCGATGGCCTGGTCCAGCAGGCTTCGGCGATACTGCTCGAGCGCCACGAGATCACCCAGCAGGGCATGGAATTCGTCGGACTCCGCGGCCGGCGACACACGCTGCAGCTTCGACTTGAGTTCGGCGACCTGTTCGCCCACCCATACCTCCTGCAACCGCGCCAGCACCCCCCCGATGTAGCGGGGCATGCGTTCCTCGTCGGCGGGCAGTGGTTCCACCGCGAGTTCGCTGACGAGTGAATGCGCAACCGGATCGGTGGCGGCACGACTCACGGCGTCGACCCATTCGGCGCCGCCCATCCCGGCACCACTCCCACCTGCGGTCGCGACCGCCTCACGCACCGCGGCGTAGGCGGGTTCGGTGAACGTCTCCGCCGGCAACGAGTCGAATACGGTGCCCGCGATGCCGGGGTACTGCAGTGCGGCCTTCAACGCGTCGCGTTGCGGCCACAGCGACGGATCGTTCGGCCTCGGGCGACGCAGCGCGCTCGCAGGTACCGCGGAAGCCGACGATCCGGTGGTCGCACGAGACTTCGGCGCTGGTGCACGACTCCCGCGACGCGCGTCCTCCTGCACGCGGCGCCGCACGGTGGGGATGTCGTCCCAACCGACCCAGTGCGCGAGTTGCACCGAATAGTTGTCGCGCAGCGAGCGGTCCTTGATGCGGGCAACAATGGGCACACAGCGTCGCAGCGCCTCCACGCGACCCTCCGCGGTATCGAGGTCGTGTTCGGCGAGGATCGACCGGACGACGAACTCGAACATCGGGGTGCGGCGGGCAACCAGGTCGCGCACCGCGCCGTCGCCACTGGCCTGACGCAGCTCGCACGGATCCATGTTTTTCGGTGCGATGGCCACGAACGTCTTGGCGGCGGTCTTCTGATCGCCTTCGAACGCCTTCATCGCCGCGGCCTGGCCAGCGGCGTCACCGTCGAAGGTGTAGATGATCTCACCGCGGAAGTAGCTGTCGTCCATGAGCAGCCTGCGCAGCATCGACAGGTGCTCGTCGCCGAAGGCGGTACCGCACGAGGCCACCGCGGTCTTGACACCGGCCAGGTGCATCGCCATCACGTCGGTGTAGCCCTCGACGATCACCGCCTGATGCGACTTCGCGATCTCGCGCTTCGCCAGATCCAGACCGAACAACACCTGAGACTTCTTGTAGAGCACCGTTTCCGGGGTGTTGACGTATTTCGCGGCGAGCGTATCGTCGTCGAACAGGCGCCGCGCACCGAATCCGATGACGTCACCGGCCAGGTTGCGGATCGGCCACAGCAACCGCCGATGGAACCGGTCGATGGGACCGCGGCGACCCTGCTTCGACAATCCGGCCGCCTCGAGTTCGGCGAACTCGAAGCCCTTCGACAGCAGATGCTTGGTGAGCGCGTCCCACCCGGCAGGTGCGTAGCCACAACCGAACGCCTGCGCGGCGGCGCCGTCGAAGTTGCGTTCGGTCAGGTAGTCCCGCGCGGCCCGGGCGTCCGGCGTGCGCAACTGCTCGGCATAGAATGCCTGAGCGGCCGCATTCGCTGCGACCAGCCGCGCGCGGGTACCGCGGTCGCGCTGCACGGACGGGCCGCCACCCTCGTAGCTGATGGTGTAACCGACACGTTCGGCGCACTGTTCGACCGCTTCGACGAAGCTGACGTGCTCGATTTTCTGCAGGAACGAATAGACGTCGCCGCCCTCACCGCACCCGAAGCAGTGGAAATGACCGTGGTTGGGCCGGACGTGGAACGACGGGGACTTCTCGTCGTGGAACGGGCACAAGCCCTTCATCGAGTCGGCGCCGCCGCGCTTGAGGGCAACGTAGTCGCCGACGACATCCTCGATGCGGATGCGGTCGCGGATGGCCGCGATGTCTCTGTCGGAAATTCGGCCGGCCACGGGGGCAAGTCTAGGTGGTCGTCGGCGGCCCCGGGACCGGGGCGGTTACCTGGTAGCGCCCGCAGCGAACAACACGATCCACGCCCGGTGCGCTCGGCGGCAGCGTGGGGTTGTGCCACTATCATCCGGTCTACTCTCCGAGATTGATCCGCGGCGCCGGTATCAGCGAAGCGGTGTGCTGCCGAAGGACACGATTGCGATGGACGGCCCCTGCGGTTCGAGGACAGGGTCACTGTTCGGCCCATATTCCGTGCGGTCGCTTCTGGGCCGCGGTGGAATGGGCGAGGTCTACGAGGCCTACGACACCGTGAAGGAACGCACGGTGGCGTTGAAAGTACTGCCCGCCCATCTGGCCGGCGACCCGCGTTACGCGCTGCGTTTCCGTCGCGAATCCCAGGTGGCCGCGCGACTGAACGACCCACATGTGATCCCGATCCACGACTGGGGTGAGATCGACGGCGCGCTGTTCATCGACATGCGTCTCGTCGACGGCACCAGCCTCGGAGCACTACTGCGGTCATCCGGACCGCTGGCACCCGAACGTGCCGTTGCTGTCGTCGAGCAGATCGCGTCCGCGCTCGATGCCGCCCACCGGAGCGGCCTCGTTCACCGCGACATCAAACCGGACAACATCCTTCTCACCCCCACGGACTTCGCGTATCTGGCCGATTTCGGTATCGCATACTCGGAGGCCGATACGCAGTTGACCACCGATGGGACCGTCGTGGGTTCGTATGCCTACATGGCGCCGGAGCGGTTCGGCCACGGCACGATCGCCGATGCCGCCACCGATATCTATTCGCTGACGTGTGTCCTCCACCAGGCACTGACCGGCGGTGTCCCCTTCGACAGTCTCAGCATCGAGCAGGCGATCTCCGCGCATCTGCACTCACCACCCCCGACTCCGAGCGCCGGACGACCGTGGATTCCGCGATCGTTCGACGGGGTTGTCGCTCGGGGAATGGCGAAGTCCCCGGCCGATCGATACCGTTCGGCCGGGGATTTCGCGCGAACTGCCCGAGCCGCACTGTCCGGCACCGCGGTCGGCACCGCAGTCGTCACCGTAGTCGGCACTACTGCTCCCTCGCCGACGCTCGCAGCGCCCAGGCATTCCCGACCTCTTGCCGCTGCAGGACCCGAGCCCGAGCCGATCGTTACGTCTCCACCTCCTGCCGCAGACCGCAGGGAAGCGACAACGATTCTTGCACTGCTGGGAGTCGTGATACTTCTCGTCGCCACCGCAGTCGGGTGGCTTCTGTTGTCCCGGAACACCCCGGACGACTCGGGTGCGATCGCCAAGACGCAGGTCACCGCTCCGGTGGTGTCCGGTTCCGGTCAGGTCGATCCCGCCGCTCGGCAACCGGCGTCGCCGGCAGAGTCGCCTGCTGGGCCCGAATCGGCGATGACGGCACCGGACGGGTGTGGCACCGTCCGATTTCCTGCTACCGGCAACACCGCCACGTTGTTCGTGCAGTCGGGGCCTGTGACATGTCCAGCAGCACAGTCGATCTTCGATCGCTATCTTCACGACCCGACCGTCGAACACACCGCGGGTAACACCTGGCCTGCCGAGTTCGACGGATGGCTGTGCAGCATCCCCACTGCGGCGTCCGCGGCACATTCGGGCAGTTCGGGTGTCTGTACCAACGACGAGATCGGAGCGCGGATCGTCGCACGCTCGTCGCCGCAGGGGAACCCGGAACCGGAACCCACTGAACCCCCGGCCACCGGCACGGCTTCTCTCGGCGGTCCCGGCGACCTCGGTCTGTCCACACCGATGACGGTACCCACGTGCACCGGCTCGGGAATCGCCGTCGTAGCCAACGCGACCTCACCCGGCTCGTATGCCGAGGAGATCGCTGGACACCTGGCGGCACATCCCGGCGCGAGCTATCTGCGCACCGACAGATCGTGCCCGTCGCTCCGTCAGGCCACGGACGAAGGGAACCCCATCTACACCGTGTACTTCCCAGCCGGAACGGCGCCGTCCGATGTCTGCGCCGCGGTCGAGGCACGAGGTGCCGACGCCTACGGCAAGTGGCTGGACACCACGACCGATCCGCGCAGCATGATCGCGTGCTGACCTACCCCCAGTCCGCCTGCGCGGCGAGACTGTCTTTGTCGATCCGTTCCAGTCTCGATTCGGTGCACGAGGCGATCTGGTCGACGACGACCCGCACCCGCGCCGCATCGTCCTTCGCCTCGTTCCACGCGGGAACGAACAGCGGATCGAGGCCGACCGGAGCCGTCCGCAACAGCCACTCGGCGACCCGGTGGATGCGGTCGCGTTGACGTTCCTGCCGGGCGCGGTGCGCGGTGTCGGACATCACGAACTGCAACGCCATGGTCTTGAGCAGCGCGACCTCCGACGCGACGACCGCGGGCACCACCAGATCCGTCGAGTATCGGGTGACCGGCGCACCACCGGTGGTCTCCCGGGTCCCGCTGATCGCGGCGGTGGCAAAGCGGCCGACGAGTTCGCTGGTGAGCGTCTTCAGCGCGACCGAACCGGCCAGACTGCCGTCGTAGACACCGACGCCGAGTATCACCGGCATCCGCGACAACCGGCCCGCTGCCTCGACCAACTCGTCCGGGATCAACCCGCTGAACTCACGCATACCGACGTCGACAAGTCCCTGCACGGCCCGCGGGTCGGACAACACCCGCAGGTCGATGCGCCCGTCGATGACCCCGTCCTCGACGTCGTGCACCGAATAGGCGACGTCGTCGGACCAGTCCATGATCTGCGCTTCCAGGCACTTGTGCCGCTCGGGAGCGCCGTCGCGGATCCACGCGAGAACCTCGGCATCATCGTCGTACGCACCGAACTTCGCGCCGGGCTTCGGCCTCGTCCACGGATACTTGAGGGTCGCGTCCAGGGCCGCACGAGTCAGGTTCAGGCCGGCGCTGCGTCCGTCCGGGTACAGCACCTTCGGTTCCAGGCTGGTGAGGATGCGCAGGTTCTGCGCGTTCCCCTCGAATCCGCCGGACAGCGCCGCGACCTCGTCGAGCGCGCGTTCACCGTTGTGCCCGTACGGGGGGTGCCCGATGTCGTGGGCCAGGCCTGCGAGATCGACAAGGTCGGGGTCGGCGCCGAGACCCTCGGCGATGCTGCGCCCGATCTGCGCGACCTCCATCGAATGGGTCAGCCGCGTGCGGGGGGTGTCGCCGTCGCGGGGACCGACAACCTGTGTCTTGTCGGCCAGCCGACGCAACGCGGCGCAGTGCTGGACGCGAGCGCGGTCACGAACGAACGGGCTGCGTTCGGCTGCGGCCGCCTCCGCGCCGGCAATCCCGGAACGCTTGGGCGTCTCGGCGACGCGGCGCTCGAGTTCGTGTTCGGTGTATCCCTGCATCCACCTGTCCTTCGCTCAGTGCACCGACCAATCACAGCACCCGGAATCACAGCACCGAGAATCACTGGGCCGCGGTGTAGGGGAAATCCGCCGACCCGTGCGTCAACTGGTACCAGACCAACGCCCCGGTTTCCCGGGCGATTCCGTGGAACTGCGATTCGCGTGTATACACGGCCGGGCCCGTCCGGGTCGGAGCGGTCCACGACTCGAGCCCGGCGTCGCGCGCCATCGTTCGGGTCCGCAGCGAATGCCACGGGTCGCTGACCAGCACCGCCGACGACATGTTCCGAGCGTGCATCTCCCGGCTGACCGCCTCGACGCTGAGCAGCGTGTCCGACCCTTCCTCGACCGCGAGGATCGCATCGCCGGGCACGCCGAGAGACATCAGATAGTTCTTGCCTGCCGCGGCCTCGGTGTACAGGTCGCCCTCCTGTTTGCCGCCGACGGTCACGACGGTTTCGGACACCCCGTTCTCGTACAGCCGCGCCGCCTGATCGAGCCTGGCCTGGAACACCGACGACGGCGTTCCCGAATACTGTGCGGCACCCAGCACGACGATGGCATCCGCATGAGTCCAGTCGTCGATGCGCGCGACCTGCCATACCCGCACGGCGGTCCCGCCGACGACGACGATCGCGGCGAGCACCAGTCCGGCCACGATCCGCCGGAGCCACCGCGCGATGCCGACGCCGGCGCTGCGTCGCTCCGATGCGGGCGGCGGAGACGGCCGGGATCTGCGGGCTGCGGTACTCACTCCTCCGATTCTGCCAGCGGCCGCAACGGGTTCCCCCGGCGACGCGCCACGGCCTCGCACGCTGCACGGCCGCGACCGTTAGATTCGTGCCATGCCCGTGTACTCGTCCGCTGTCGTGGCGGCGCCCACCCGACCGGTCCCTCTCCCGATCCTCGCCGTGCTGCCGGCAGCGCTGGCCCTGCTGGCATTGTTGCTGTTGCCTGCGGCCGCATCCGCCGACACTCCCCTGCGTCTGCCCGGGCAGATCACCGACAACGCCGGAGTGCTCGACTCGAGCGCACAGTCCGAAATCCAGGCGGCACTCGACGGGTTGTACTCGGATCACCAGGTGCAGCTATGGGTCGCGTACGTACCGAGCTTCTCGGGAATGTCGGGGAGCGACTGGACGGAGGCGACCGCGAAGGCGAGCGGATTCGGACCCAAGACAGCGCTGCTCGCCGTCGCCACCGACGGCGACTACAACCTGTGGGTGTCCAACGACGTGACCGACGTCTCCGACTCCGAGATCGAGTCGATCGCCACCGACCAGGTGCGCCCGCGGCTGGTGAACCGGGATTGGGCCGGTGCCGCGGTCGCCGCGGCCGACGGGCTCGGCGATGCGCTGGCCCCGGCGTCGATGGCACCGTTGTTCATCGGCGGCGGCGTGATCGTCGCCGGCGGCGGCGGCCTCTATCTGTACACGCGGCGGTCCAAGCGCAAGCGCGCCGAGGCCGGCGCCGAGGCCGCGGCCTCGATCGATCCGACCGACACCGCGGCACTGGCGGCGCTACCGCTGGACGTGCTCGATGCCAGGGCACAGGACATCCTCGTCGACACCGACAATGCGGTACGCACCAGCGCCGAGGAACTCGAACTTGCCCGCGGCGAGTTCGGTGAGCAGGCGGTCGCACCGTTCGCGGCGGCGTTCACGCAGGCAGGCGCGGCGCTCACGAAAGCATTCGAGATCCGGCAGCGCCTCGACGATGCGATTCCCGAGACCCCGCAGCAACGTCGCGACATGCTCGTCGACCTCATCTCGACGTGCGGTCGCGCCGACCGCGAGCTCGACGCCCGGGTCAGCGAGTTCGACGGCATGCGCGATCTGCTGCTCGACGCCCCGGCCCGGCTCGACGCGCTCACCCAGCGGGTGGTGACACTCACTTCGCGGGTACCCGCCTGCGAAGCGGTCCTGACGGCGCTGCGCACCGAGTTCCCGGTCGACACCCTCGCCCCCGTCGCACACAACACGACGCTCGCCCGTGAGCAGCTCGAATTCGCCGAGAAGTCCATCGCCGACGGCCGCAACGCGGTCGCGTTGCCGGCCGGTAAGCAGGGCCCGGCGGTCGGTGCGATCCGGGCCGCCGAGAGCGCACTGACCCAGGCGTCCACGCTGCTCGACGGTGTCGATCACGCCGAGACCGACATCCGGCACGCGATGGCCACCCTGCCCGCGGCGATCGCGGACCTGGAGCAGGGTGTCGCCGCGGCCGATCAGCTC
>NZ_JBAQXC010000399.1:0-4922 GCF_049299235.1 Rhodococcus sp. (in: high G+C Gram-positive bacteria)
CCTACCGCGTGGCGGTCGCGGACCGCGGCGTGGACGGGTACACGCATCCGATGATCGCGTGCGGCTGATCGAGTGCGGCGACCACCAGTGGAGTCGGCGAGCGATGCGCCGGCGAACCACCGTGCGACACGCGGTCGATGCGCAGCGACGGACTCCGGCGACCTCGGCGAAACCCCGGGTGAAACCGCATATCAAATTTGCCGATAATCTACATTATGTCAACTAGTCGGGATTCCGGCCTTCCCGACCGGCAGCTCGGTGGTGGCCCGGAGTCGGTTCGGCTTCCGCGAATCGGATACCGGGTACCGGACGACTGCGCACTCCGCTCCGCGAATCACGGAGCGCGCCGAGTCGCCTCCGGGACTCGTTGCCCCCACTCGCCGGGCCGAGGGCTCACGCCTGCCACCGACCGGATGTCCGCACCGCGAGTCGACGCACCGCACCGCGGTCCGCGGACGTGCAGTATGCGACTGCGCGATCGGCATCGACCGATCCCGGGTGGCCGGCGACCGAAGCGCAACGGTCCCATCGCCCCTCTCGCATGCACCCGCCCCCGCTCACCCCTCGACCCCCACTCATCTCAATGATGGATAATCACCGTTATCCATCAATTGTATTGTGGCGCTTCTCTTTCCGTTCATACCCCTTCGTGCAGAACGCCGACAGGCCGGCACGGACGGTCGTTGCTCCGCGCCGCACTCCGGCACCCGCTCGCCGGCGCACACCGGCGATTCCCATTCCGATGCGTGCGTCGACGCCGCCGGGGATGTCTCGGTGCTCCACCGTGACGCAACGCGGTGCCTACCACCTCGTGCGGGCACTCCCCTGCGCGCCCGGAAGTTGGTGCGCGTGGCGGACGCCGGTCCGGTCACCGAGTCGGTACTGTGCACCGCAGAAGATGGGCTTGCTCCCCGAATCCCGAATCCCGAATCCCGAAGACGGTGCCGATGACCGCGTCCGTGTGGCTGACCCCCGGGCAGTTGTCCGAACGTTCCGGCGTGTCCGTTTCCGCGCTGCACTACTACGAGTCCCGCGGCCTGATCGCGAGCCGCCGCACGTCCGGCAATCAGCGGCGCTACCGGCGCGACACCCTGCGCCGCGTGGCGTTCATCCGGGTCGCGCAGGGTGTCGGGGTGTCGCTCGACGAGATCCGCGATGCGCTCGATTCCCTACCGGACAACCGCGTGCCCACCACCGAGGACTGGGCGCGACTGTCGCAGCGCTGGCACGACCGGCTCACCGAACGCATCGAAGAACTCACCGAACTGCGCGACAGCTTCTCCGGTTGCATCGGCTGCGGTTGCCTGAGCCTGAGTAGTTGTCCGCTGGCGAACCCGGGCGACGTTCTCGCCCAGCAAGGTCCAGGACCGCGCCGTCTGCATCTGCACGACCGCTGACCCCCGTGTGCCTTTCGGGCCTCCTCAGGGTCCCAAAAGACACACGGGTGGCAGTATCAGATGACGGTGCCGACGTCCTGTGCGACGAGATTGTCGAGGGCACGCTCGGCGACGGCGGCGATGGTCATCGACGGATTGCATGCAGCGGAGTTGCCGGGCATGAGCGCACCGTCGAGGACGTAGAGGCCGCGCTGGCCGTGGACGCGGCCGTCGAGGTCGCAGACGCTGCCCATGTTGGCACCGCCGAGCGGATGCCAGGTGGACGGCACGACCTTGTTGGTGTCGACCAGGACCGCGGCATCGCCGGTGATGCGTCGTACGGCAGGGTCGATGTGGTTGGTCTGGATGTCGGCGTCGCCTTCGTACGGCCAGTGCAGGACGGCATCGTCGCGGCCGGTGTCATAGGTGAAGTTGCCGCGGCCGTGACTGACCCCGTAGCCGACGAGGGTGGTGGTGTGGGTGTCGATCCCGAACGACGGCAGCGATGCCTGGATGACGGTGAATGCGGCGTGGGGGTCGGCCCAGTTCTTGCTGCCGTAGACGACGGGCCCGCCCTGCACCGCACCGAAGTTCGCCGCGGGGTCCGTCCACATGTAGATGCGGTCGGCGTTGGTGCCCCAGCCGTGGCCGAGTTCGTCGGGCAGGTCCGTGATCTGGCCTTTGGCGGCGGCCCGCATCAGCAGGCGGGTCGTGTTCAGGCTGCCGGCGGCCAGGACCAGGGCGTCGGTGGTGAGGATCTTGTTTTCGACGACGGAGCCCGATTCGTCGGTGCGGTCGACGTACACGGTCCAGCGGCCGTCGGCGGCGCGTTCGATGTCGGTGACGTCGTGCATGACCTCGATGGTGGCCAGGCCGGTGGCCTCGGCTGCCGCGATGTAGGTGACGTCGACGGTGTGCTTGCCGCCGTTGTTGACGCCGAGTGCGCCGGCACCGCTGGTGTAGGCCGGGGTCATCTCACCGCGGAGTTCGGCGAGGGCGTAGTTCCAGTCGATCGGCATGGGGATCTTGTCGATCGGCATGCCCGCGGCGCGGGCCCGGTCGGCGAAGATGCGCGCGGCGGCATAGGTGGGGCTGGCGACGAGGTCGTCGGGTGCGGTGGCGAGTCCGAGCATCTGGGCCACGCGCGGGTAGTGCACGCGGTTCATCAGATCCCAGTCGAGTTCGTTCGGGAAGTGCGTGTTGAACACGTCCCGAGTGGGTTGCAGTGACATGCCCTGGTAGACGAGGGATCCGCCGCCGACACCGGCAGCGCACAGGGCGGTCATGTTGTCGCCGGGGATCGCTTCGACGAGGCCGACATAGGGGTCGACGCTGAGGCGCTGTCCGAACACCTCCGGGAACGACTTGTGCCACAGGATGCGCTTGTCGGGCTTGGCGGGGCTCGGGAAGGTGGTGGCGTCGGGGCCGGTGGGCCAGCGACGGCCGCGTTCGAGGACGGTGACTGGCACCCCGGCCTGGGTCAGGCGCAGCGCGGTGACTCCGCCGCCGAATCCGGAGCCGATGACGATGACGCGGTGCGTTTCGCGGGTCACGGTGACCCGGTTGACACGGGCACCGATGCCGGGCGCGGCCGTTGCCGACGACGCGCCGGCGAGGATCAGGCCTGCGGCCGCCGCTCCGGTCAGAAACGAGCGACGCGTGAGTGTGGACAAGTCGATCCCCCATGATTCCGTCGAATGTGCGCCTGCTGGGTAGGCCGGTGCAAAACTAGACAGAATGGAGTAAAAGTGTCAAGAATCACGGGGGGTGGAAGCCCCGATCGCCGGCATCGCCGGTATCAGCCACCGACGGAGGAACACGCGGAGTTCGTCGTCGGACCCGATTGCTTCTCCCCCGAACAACACGACCGACAGGCCCAGGAGCAGGGACATTGTGACGATGTCGTCGGCATGGGCGCCGAGTTCGGGGTGACGGCGCACCAGCGGCGCCAGCAGTTGGTGCGCGATGGGCTTGGCCCGGTCGATCATGCCGGGTTCGAACACCGGATTCTCACCGCCGCCGCGCATCAGCACCGCGAGAACGGGATGGTCCCGCACCACAGTGCGCCCCAGGACGATGGTTTCCACCACGTACTCCCCCGGATCGTCGATCCGCTCGAGCCGCGAGGTCATCTCCGCGTAGGCCGCGAGAAGCTGACCGCTGATCGCCTGTGAGACGAGTTCCTCTCGGGTCCCGAAGATCGAGTACACCGTCTGACGGGACACCCCCGCGGCCTGCGCCGCTCCGGCGATGGTGACACCTTCGAAGCCTGCCCCGACGATCAGTTCGAGCGTGGCATCCAGAATTTTCGTGCGCGACCGCATCCGCCGATTGTCCCCGATCGACGGGCCGCGACCTACCGGCGGTCCCGGTCCTGTCCGACCGGAATGACACACTGGTCTCGCACACATGTACGACCCGAGGGGACGGGAGGGCACGCCGGTGAAGAACAGTTCGTCGCGCGAGGACGAACCGGGCCTGCTGGAGTGGACCTCGGCATATCTGGACACCCTGCAGACGGCGAAACGGTCGGCGCACACCGTCAAGGCCTACCGGCTGGATCTGCGGGCGGTGTGCGAGCACCTGGCGGCCGCCCGCCAAAGCACACCCGACACGCTGACCGTGCACGACATCACCATCCGAGCGTTGCGCTCGGCGTTCGCCGCCTTCGCCCGCGAGCGGCAACCGGCCTCTGTGCGCCGAGCCTGGTCGGTCTGGAACAGCTTCTGCAACTTCCTGGTCTCCGAGGGCATTTCGGAGGGCAATCCCATGGCGTCGATCACCCAACCCAAACGTCCCCAACACACCCCGAAAGCATTCACGCCCGCCGCGATCGGCCAACTCGTCGACACCCTCACCGTGCAGACCCAGCGACCCGAGGCCGGACCGCGGGACTGGCCGGTCCGCGACCTCGCGCTCATCGCGACGCTGCTGCTCACCGGCATCCGCTCCGACGAACTGATCCGGCTGGATCTGTCGAGCATTCTCGGCGGCCGCGCGGCACCGGTGCTGCGGGTCCTCGGCAAGGGTGCCACCGAACGCGAAATTCCGCTCGAGGACAGTTGGGCGGCGATCGTCTCGACCTACCTCGACCAGCGGTACACCCGATTCCCGTCGCCCCGGCGCACCGCCCGTGCCGACCGCACCGACCTGGCGATCTGGGAGCGCTACCCGCCGGAAGATCCGCTGTTCGTCGGCGGCGACGGCCGGCGCATCACCCGCGGCACCCTGCAATACCGGGTGCGGCGCATGTACCGGCTGGCCGGCATCGAATCCGAACGCAAACGCGGCGCCCTCGCACACGCGCTGCGGCACACGTTCGCCACCAGCCTCGCCGACAGCGGCGCCACGATGGTCGAGTTGCAGCAACTGCTCGGCCACCGGTCCCTGCAAACGGTGCAGATCTACACCTCGGCCACCGACGACGCGGTACGGCACGCCGCGCGTCACAACCCGGTGTACGGGCTGCTCCGCGAAACCGACTGACCGGGCGCCCCACCGGATCACCACGCCGCCCCACCGGATCGCCGCGCCGCCCACCCGGAT
>NZ_JBAQXC010000400.1:0-6165 GCF_049299235.1 Rhodococcus sp. (in: high G+C Gram-positive bacteria)
TTCCCCTGCCGTTCTGACCTACTGCCGTTCTGACGGGTCGCGGATTATCGGGGACGCAGCACCATCTCGGTGGGGTGGGCATCGGCGGGGGTGCGGATCGCATTCCCCACCGCCTGCGCGACGACCGCCGGCCGCAGATACCGTTCGGGCCGGTAGTCGCCGCCCTCGGCGGCGACGAGTGCGCGCTGCATGTCGGTGTCGATGCGTCCGGGATGCACCGAGGTCACCCGCACTGCGGGTTCCTCCAGCCGGAGTGTGTCGCCGAATGCCCGCAGCGCGAACTTGCTTGCCGCATACGCCCCCCATTCCGCCTTCGCGTTCAATCCGGATCCCGAATTGATCAGCACCACATGACCATTCGCGTCACGCAATGCGGGTAGCAGAGCCTGGGTCAGGGAAACGACAGCAAAGACGTTGGCGTCGAACATCTCCCGCCAGTCGTCGATGCTGCTGTCCGCGACGGTACCGAGGCTCGCTACTCCTGCATTGTGAACGAGGACGTCGAGCCGGTCGATTCCGGTGCATGCCGCCGCGACGGCGTCGTGGTCGAGCAGATCCACCGGCCACGGTGTGGCGTCGGGTAGTTCCGTGACGATCGTGTTCAGGGACTGTGCGGTGCGACCACCGAGCAGCAGGTCGTGGTCGGTCGCGAGTTCGCGTGCGATCGCGGCGCCGAGTCCGCGACCGCCGCCGGTGATCAAGGCTGTGGGGCGCATGTCGTCGAGCCTATGCGCCCGCTCCCGGCGGGTGAACGGACCCGTCACAGGGGGCGAATATCGGTTCTCGGTACGCGGGTCGTGTGGCCACGCCCACAATGGAGGAATGGACCCGGTGAGCGCGCTGCGCGAGGTCGCGTTCTGGCTCGAACGTGAGCACGCGGAAACGTACCGTGTCCGTGCCTACCGGCACGCCGCCGACGTCGTCGCAGCCATGACCGATGATCAGCGCGAACATCGTCGGCGCACCGACACGTGGTCGGTGCTGCCCGGTATCGGCCCGAAAACTGCCGCCGTGATCCGGGAATCGGTGGATGGAATCCCTTCCTACCTGCAGAAACTCCGCGACGATGCGGAACCGATCGGACGCGGAGGCGACGCTCTGCGCACCGCTCTGCGCGGCGATCTGCACACGCATTCCGACTGGTCCGACGGTGGTAGTCCCGTCGACGAGATGATGCGCACCGCCGCGGCGCGGGTGGGGCACGAATACTGCGCGGTCACCGATCATTCGCCGCGGCTCACCGTCGCGAACGGTCTGAGCGCGGAGCGGCTGCGCACCCAACTCGGGGTGATCGCCGAACTCGACGCCGCCGACGGAATGCGGATCCTGACCGGTATCGAAGTCGACATTCTCGAGGACGGATCGCTCGACCAGGACGAGGACCTGCTCGCCGAACTCGACATCGTCGTGGCGAGCGTGCATTCGAAACTCCGGGCCGAGCGGTCGGCGATGACACGGCGGATGGTGCGGGCGGTGACCAATCCGCACGTCGACGTGCTCGGTCATTGCACCGGCCGGCTCGTCACGGGTGGTCGCGGGACCCGGCCCGAATCGGTCTTCGACGCGGAGACGGTGTTCGCCGCGTGCCGCGACCACGGCACCGCCATCGAGATCAATTGCCGCCCCGAACGCCGCGACCCGCCGGCCCGGCTGATCGACCTGGGTTTGCGGCTCGGATGCCGATTCGCGATCGACACCGACGCGCACGCACCCGGTCAACTGGACTGGCTCGGGTACGGGTGCGAACGCGCGGTGGAACGTGGTGTCGAGCCGGAAGACGTCGTCAACAGCTGGCCGGTCGAAGACCTGCTGGCCTGGACTTCCGGATAGGAGCGCGTAGTGGACCACGTCGATGTGTTGATCGTCGGGGCCGGCCTGTCCGGCATCGGCGCCGGATACCGGCTGCAGACGCAGTGCCCGGAATTGACCTACACGATCCTCGAGGGCAGAGATGTCATCGGTGGAACCTGGGATCTGTTTCGGTATCCGGGTATCCGCTCCGACAGTGATATGTACACCTTCGGATATCCGTTCCGCCCGTGGCACGGCGACCGGTCCTTCGCCGACGGTTCGTCGATCCTCGAGTACGTGCGCGCCACCGCATCCGAGTCCGGGGTGGATCGTCGAATCCGGTTCGGACACCAGGTGTCGGCCGCGACCTGGTCGTCGCAGACCGCGCGGTGGACGGTGCGGGCGGTCGCGGACGGGCAGCCGGTGGAGCTGACGTGCTCGTTCCTGTACGTGTGCAGCGGGTATTACAGTTACGAGGCCGGATATCTGCCGGAGATCCCGGGCCTGAGCAACTTCGACGGCCCCGTCGTGCATCCGCAGTTCTGGCCAGAGGACCTCGACTGGTCGGGCAAGCGGGTGGTGGTGATCGGCAGCGGCGCCACCGCGGTCACCTTGCTGCCCGCGATGGCCGACGACGCCCTGCGCATCACGATGCTGCAGCGGTCCCCGTCCTATGTGGTGTCGCTACCCGCGCGCGACGTGGTTGCGGACCGGATCCGGAAATGGTTGCCCGACAATATTGCTCACCGTCTGGTACGCGCGAAGAATATCGTGTCGGCACTGGCCTTCTACCAGTTCTGTCAGCGGATGCCGGATCTGGCGCGCCGGGTGATCCGCACCGGTGCGGCTCGTCGGCTCCGCGGAAGCATGCCCGTCGATCCGCATTTCGCGCCCACCTACGACCCGTGGGATCAGCGCATGTGCTTGGTTCCCGACGCGGATCTGTTCCGGGCGCTGCGGTCCGGTCACGCCGACATCGTCACCGGCCGGATCGACGCGGTCACCGACCACGGCATCCGGCTCGATTCCGGCGACGAACTCGAGGCCGACATGCTGATCACCGCAACAGGTCTTCGTATCGTCCCGGCCGGTGGCATCGCACTCACCGTCGACGGACAGCAGGTCGATCCGGGCGAGGCGTATGTGTACCGCGGGACGATGCTCAGCGGTGTGCCGAACTTCGCGCTGTGCCTCGGCTACACGAACGCATCGTGGACCTTGCGCGCAGATCTCGTATCGCTGTATGTGTGTCGACTGCTGAACCATCTGCGGCGCAAGGGATACCGGATTGCAACGCCCGAGTATCACGGAGACGGGCGGACCCGTCCCCTGCTCGGGCTGTCCTCGGGGTACGTCCAGCGCGCGGCCGGCATGCTGCCCAGGCAGGGCACCCACAGCCCGTGGCGGATGCACCAGAACTATCTGCTGGACTTGCCGACGATGCGGTTCGGCCGGATCGACGCATCCATGACCTTCACCCGTTGAGGCATCACGTCCGCACCGGTGCGGGTCTGACAGGAACAGGAATCTCGGCGTCGCACAGGATCTTTGCTCCGGCCGCGAACCGCTGCACCTCGTGGTCACGGCGGATCTGCGCGGGCACGGCGCCACCGAGGAGATTCCGGGTGAGGCGGGCGGAATCGCCGAGCGGCGCATCGCTTCCCGCGATGACGACGTTGCCGTAGCGGCGGCCCTTCAGCATCGCCGGGTCGGCGATGATGGCGGTGTGCGCGAAGACACTGCCGATCGTCGCGGCCTCCCGCTTGGCCGTCGTCAGGTCGCGGGTGTCGCCACAGTTCACGGCATAGACACCGCCGGGAGCGAGCACACGGTGGGCGTGCCGGGTGAATTCGACGGTGGTCAGCGCGGCAGGTGTGCGGTTGAACGCGAACACGTCCCGCACGATCAGGTCGCGGGTGCCACCGGTCAGCGAGCTCAGCACCGCCCGCGCTTCGCCGACCCGAATCCGCATCAACGGTGCCCGCGGCAGATCGAACCATTCGCGCACGAGCTCGGCGAGGCGTCCGTCGATCTCGACGACCACCTGCCGGGAGTTCGGGAACCACGCGTGGACGTATCGCGCCATCGTGCATGCCCCGCCACCCAGGTGCAGCACTCGAAGCCGGTCGTCGCGCGTCCAGTGCGCATCCATCAGATCCGCGATCCAGCGCATGTACTCGAACTCGAGCAGTGTCGGATCGGATACGTCGATGTGCGAGCTGGGCACCCCGTTGACCTCGAGAACCCACCCGTCCGGGCGGTAGCGATCCCTGACGAGCTCGCACGTGCCGGTGTCGATGTCGTGGATTCCGGGCATCAGAACGGCATCGGCGGCGGGATGGGCACGGGTGGTCACCGCTCCATTGTCCTCACCGATACCGCGGATGCGGCGCGCGGGGCTCGCCAACCGGGCATTGCCGGTGCGTATCGGCGCGCAGGCCGCACAATGAAACGATGCCCGACCGCGGATTGACCCCTACCCAACTCGCCGCGCGCGCCGCCTACCTGCTCCGGGGCAACGATAGGGGCACGATGACCAGCGCGTCCGCGACGCTGTATCCGCACATGTGGAGCTGGGACGCCGCGTTCATCGCCGTCGGCCTGGCGTCGCTCAGCGTGCAACGCGCCGTCGTCGAACTCGACACGCTGCTGTCTGCACAGTGGAACAACGGCATGATTCCGCACATCGTCTTCGCCGACGGCGCCGACGGATATTTTCCCGGCCCGGACCGGTGGGCGGCTCACGAACTCGCCGCGCACGCCCCGGCGGGTGTGCGGACGTCGGGCATCACCCAGCCGCCCGTGCATGCGATCGCGGTGCAACGGATCCTCGACCACGGCCGCAGGCGCGGCCGAAGTACCCGCATCGTCGCCGAAGAATTCCTCGATCGGCGGTGGCCCGATCTGATGCGCTGGCATCGCTGGCTCGCGCACGCCCGCGATGTCGGCGGCAACGGCCGCATCGCGGTGTATCACGGATGGGAAACCGGCATGGACAATTCGCCGCGTTGGGATGCCGCATACGCGAACGTCGTGCCCGGCCCGGTGCCCCCGTACCGGCGCGAGGACCTCACGCACGTCGGTGACGCCGGGCAACGTCCCACCGATGCCGAATACCGTCGCTACCTGTGGCTTCTCGAGGAGATGAAGTCTGTTCGATACGGCGACGACAAGCTTGCCGCCACCATGAGCTTCGCGGTCGAAGACGTGTTCGTCAGCGCGGTGTTCGCGTTGTCGTGCGAGGTGCTTGCCGTCATCGGCGAGGAGCATTCACGTCCGCGTGCGGACGTGTGTGATCTGTATGAATTGGCCGAACGGTTCCGTCGCGGTGTCACCGATGCGTCCGACACGAATTCCGGCGCTGCACAGGATTTCGATCTCAGATCCGGGAAGTGGATCGCCACCGACACACTCGCGATGTTCGCGCCGCTGCTGTGTGGCGGATTGCCGGGGGAAACCGAACGCACACTCCTGCGGGCATTCGAGGGTCCGATGTTCTGTGGTCATCCGGACCTGCGCTACGCCGTGCCGCCGTCGACATCGCCGGTGTCCGAGGCTTTCCGTCCCCGCGCGTACTGGCGTGGACCGGTGTGGCCGGTGACGACGTGGCTGTTCTCGTGGGCGTTTGCGCGGCGCGGCTGGACCGAGCACTCGAATCATCTTCGTGGGGAGGGGCTTCGGCAGGTTTCCGACGGTTCGTTCGCCGAGTACTACGAACCGTTCACGGGCGAACCGTTGGGCAGCACGCAACAGTCGTGGACGGCGGCAGCCGCACTGGATTGGCTCGGTTAGGTGGACAATGGACCGCAGGAGCGCACACCGCGAGGGAGACGATCGGGAGGTCTTGGCGTGAGCACAGCTGTCGTGGTCGGCAGCGGGCCCAACGGGCTCGCGGCCGCTCTCCACCTCGCCCGCAGCGGCGTGGACGTCCAGGTCCTCGAAGCTGCCGACGAGATCGGTGGCGGGACCCGCTCGGGCGAGCTCACCGTCCCCGGCCTGGTCCACGACCACTGCTCCGCGTTCCATCCGATGGGTGCGGGCTCCCCCTACCTGCAGACGCTCGGCCTCGAGGAGTACGGGCTGCGGTGGACATGGCCCGAGGTCGACTGCGCGCACCCGCTCGACAGCGGCGAGGCCGCGCTGCTGTACCGGTCATTGGAGACCACCGCCGTGGGACTCGGTGTCGACGGCCCACGGTGGCGCCGGATGTTCGCGGACCTTTCCGTCGGGTTCGACGCGTTGGCCGCCGACCTGATGCGACCGGTCCTGAACGTGCCGAGGCATCCGCTGCGGCTCGCCGCGTTCGGGCCCCGGGCGCTGCTGCCGGCCGCGGTCTCGGCACGCTGGTTCCGCACCGCGAAGGCGCGCGCGCTC
>NZ_JBAQXC010000401.1:0-5105 GCF_049299235.1 Rhodococcus sp. (in: high G+C Gram-positive bacteria)
CGGTGAGTGCGGGCTCATCCCCGCGTCCGCGGGGAGCACTACATGCCCGGTACCGGCATCTGACCAAGCAGGGGCTCATCCCCGCGTCCGCGGGGAGCACGTGCCAGGATTGCATCGACAGCACCGCCAATCGGGCTCATCCCCGCGTCCGCGGGGAGCACGACGCCGTGATCCAGGCGCGCATCGACGCCATGGGCTCATCCCCGCGTCCGCGGGGAGCACGGATGGCCGTCCGGGTCCGGTGGCGGTGCTGTGGGCTCATCCCCGCGTCCGCGGGGAGCACTCGATGATGCGTTGGCTGTGGCTCCGAAGGTGTGGCTCATCCCCGCGTCCGCGGGGAGCACCGTCGGGTTGCTGCTCTGCAATCACGTAATTCGTGGCTCATCCCCGCGTCCGCGGGGAGCACATCAGGACGACGATCAGGATCCACGGGTGCCGGGGCTCATCCCCGCGTCCGCGGGGAGCACCCGGAGCGACACCATCCACGCGGCGATGTGTGGGGCTCATCCCCGCGTCCGCGGGGAGCACAACACCATCAAGGTTGAAGCGGACAACGTGAAGGGCTCATCCCCGCGTCCGCGGGGAGCACTACTGCCGGCGCTCGGGTGGAGACCGAGTGCCTGGCTCATCCCCGCGTCCGCGGGGAGCACAGGTCCGCGCCCTGCAGGTTCGCGCCCCGCAGGGGCTCATCCCCGCGTCCGCGGGGAGCACTCGGCGGCGAGTTGTGGTTCTGGGATGTGGATGGGCTCATCCCCGCGTCCGCGGGGAGCACGTTCCCTCAACTCGACAGTCGATGATCGACGTGGGCTCATCCCCGCGTCCGCGGGGAGCACCATGCCCGGCGAGGTCGCCTTCGTGCCAACGGGGGCTCATCCCCGCGTCCGCGGGGAGCACTTCGACCACGAATCCCCCCCGGATTTGCGCCGGGGCTCATCCCCGCGTCCGCGGGGAGCACTTCATGGCTGATCTCGAGGACGGGCAGAACGCGGGCTCATCCCCGCGTCCGCGGGGAGCACGCCGAGGAGTCACGACGGATCCGAGGCCGTGGGGGCTCATCCCCGCGTCCGCGGGGAGCACGTCCAGTCGATGGTGCAGGCGGTGCAGAAGAAGGGCTCATCCCCGCGTCCGCGGGGAGCACAAGAAACCGGAACCGGTGTTCACTCCGGATGAGGGCTCATCCCCGCGTCCGCGGGGAGCACTCCCGGCTCCGGAGGTGCAGGTGTCGGCGTCGGGGCTCATCCCCGCGTCCGCGGGGAGCACACCGGGCCGGGGTCATTCAGTTCTTCATCGACGGGCTCATCCCCGCGTCCGCGGGGAGCACCACCGTCGACGGTCAACGGCTACCTGATGGGCGGGCTCATCCCCGCGTCCGCGGGGAGCACCCCATAGGTGCCGAAAGGCAACTTGATCCGCAGGGCTCATCCCCGCGTCCGCGGGGAGCACCCGAACGCCCAGTTGTCCATATCACCAGAGTTGGGCTCATCCCCGCGTCCGCGGGGAGCACCAGGATTTCGGCACCGTCGTCGTCGCCGTCTCGGGCTCATCCCCGCGTCCGCGGGGAGCACCCTTGAGGGTCACCAGCTCCAGAGCGCCTTCCGGGCTCATCCCCGCGTCCGCGGGGAGCACGCACTTCGTTTTCCTTCCAGGGGATGTGTTCAGGGCTCATCCCCGCGTCCGCGGGGAGCACGAGTGGACGTGGGGCCGCCTCACTGCGGTCACGGGCTCATCCCCGCGTCCGCGGGGAGCACTTGCGTGCCATGAATTGCTCTCCTCAGAGGCTGGGCTCATCCCCGCGTCCGCGGGGAGCACTTCGGGTGCCCTGTGGGGTATCGCCGCATCCCGGGCTCATCCCCGCGTCCGCGGGGAGCACTGCAGGACGCGGACCTGCAGGGTGTGCGTGAGGGGCTCATCCCCGCGTCCGCGGGGAGCACCATCGAGGACCGCCGCGAGCGGTACACGCGATGGGCTCATCCCCGCGTCCGCGGGGAGCACGATGAGCTCGACGAGACCGACGACCGGCACGAGGGCTCATCCCCGCGTCCGCGGGGAGCACTCGCTGGTCTTGCCGCCGAGGGTGTCGGGCCAGGGCTCATCCCCGCGTCCGCGGGGAGCACCAGCGGTATCCGTCGGTCGGGGCGCACCTGCGGGGCTCATCCCCGCGTCCGCGGGGAGCACTCCGCCGCCGGCACCGCGTTTCCCGAATGACGGGGCTCATCCCCGCGTCCGCGGGGAGCACATCATGGTCGGGTGTTGGTGGCGGCCGGTGAGGGGCTCATCCCCGCGTCCGCGGGGAGCACCGCGGCGACCGCGATCCCCACGGCGTTGATGTGGGCTCATCCCCGCGTCCGCGGGGAGCACAACGCCGGGATCGAAGCCCAGACGGCCCTCGCGGGCTCATCCCCGCGTCCGCGGGGAGCACTGCCACCCAGTGGTCGTGAAGATCGCGAGATTGGGCTCATCCCCGCGTCCGCGGGGAGCACCGGTCTCCTCGGAGTCGTCCTGTCCGGCAACGGGGCTCATCCCCGCGTCCGCGGGGAGCACCTCGGCAACAGCCAGCCCGGCGACGGCGTGCGGGGCTCATCCCCGCGTCCGCGGGGAGCACGCCGATCTCGCCGAACACGAGCCGCGGTGCCGGGGCTCATCCCCGCGTCCGCGGGGAGCACCCGGAGTTCATTCATCACATGGTGACGGGAATGGGCTCATCCCCGCGTCCGCGGGGAGCACTCGAGGGCGGCGGAATTGTAGGCGTCTGTGCAGGGCTCATCCCCGCGTCCGCGGGGAGCACACCGCCGGGCTCAAGGTGTTCGAGAACGGCGGGGGCTCATCCCCGCGTCCGCGGGGAGCACCTGGCGGTGATGGTCATGGTGTGCTCCTTCGTGGGCTCATCCCCGCGTCCGCGGGGAGCACACTGCGAGCCTCGAACGCCCGGTGTCGGGTGCGGGCTCATCCCCGCGTCCGCGGGGAGCACGTACTACGGCGGTGCCGCATGAGCGAGCACAGGGGCTCATCCCCGCGTCCGCGGGGAGCACCTGATCATCGGAGCCGGATACGGCATCGACCCGGGCTCATCCCCGCGTCCGCGGGGAGCACGCATGCCCCAGCATCCGCTGCACCGTCTTCACGGGCTCATCCCCGCGTCCGCGGGGAGCACGCACTTGGTGTCACCGAAGCCGCCGTCCGGGTGGGCTCATCCCCGCGTCCGCGGGGAGCACCGGCTTGTTGTTGGGCGGCGAGCCGTCGTCCGGGGCTCATCCCCGCGTCCGCGGGGAGCACTTCCACGAGAAGCCAGGGCCGGGCATCGTGCCGGGCTCATCCCCGCGTCCGCGGGGAGCACCCGGCGCTCGAGGTCACCGCGGACTACATCGAGGGCTCATCCCCGCGTCCGCGGGGAGCACCGCCCGTTCAATCGGACTCGCAGGTACCCGTCCGGCTCATCCCCGCGTCCGCGGGGAGCACCCCTCGAGTTCGCTGGTGTGTTGGTGTTGGCTGGGCTCATCCCCGCGTCCGCGGGGAGCACGGAGGCCAGTCGATATCCAGCGGCTCGGCGATGGGCTCATCCCCGCGTCCGCGGGGAGCACGCCGAGATGGTGCCTGCCCCCGGGATCGACGAGGGCTCATCCCCGCGTCCGCGGGGAGCACTTACCAGGCTCGGACAGTGAAACGCCCCCCACCGGCTCATCCCCGCGTCCGCGGGGAGCACCAAGTGCTCTCGGTCCCCGCCGGGGCTCCTCTAGGCTCATCCCCGCGTCCGCGGGGAGCACCGTCCCGCCTGCCACCGACACGGTGGATTTCGGGGCTCATCCCCGCGTCCGCGGGGAGCACCTCGACGCGGGGCCGGCGCGTCGGTACGCATGGGGCTCATCCCCGCGTCCGCGGGGAGCACGGAGTGTGTGATCGGGGGAGGGGCTGGGGCCGGGGCTCATCCCCGCGTCCGCGGGGAGCACATCACCGGTTCCCCGACGGGCGGCACGTTCCAGGGCTCATCCCCGCGTCCGCGGGGAGCACGACAACGACGAACCTGCCGGCACCGGAATGGGGGGCTCATCCCCGCGTCCGCGGGGAGCACGGCGGCCGCCGGGGCCAGGGCTGTAGCCGTGAGGGCTCATCCCCGCGTCCGCGGGGAGCACCTCGTTCACCATCACCTCGTCGACCAGTAGCAGGGCTCATCCCCGCGTCCGCGGGGAGCACCTGGTGCAGATCATCGACGACATCGCACCCGTGGGCTCATCCCCGCGTCCGCGGGGAGCACTACACAACCTCGGCGCGGAACGCGACCTGGTTGGGCTCATCCCCGCGTCCGCGGGGAGCACTGGTAGACCCATCACTCGAAGTACAGGAAGGTGGGCTCATCCCCGCGTCCGCGGGGAGCACTCCCGGATCGCGGGTCTGCTCGAGTACGTCGAGGGCTCATCCCCGCGTCCGCGGGGAGCACGTGGACGAGAACGTCGCAAGCTGGGCTTGCATGGGCTCATCCCCGCGTCCGCGGGGAGCACAGGTTCGCGCGCCACAGGTTCACGCCCTGCAGGGGCTCATCCCCGCGTCCGCGGGGAGCACCCGCTAGAGCGGGGTCACATCGTGACGTCGGGGGGCTCATCCCCGCGTCCGCGGGGAGCACCGGGTCGGACTGGACGTACCGCAACGGCACCAGGGCTCATCCCCGCGTCCGCGGGGAGCACGACCCCGAGCCGTCGATGGTCGACGGCTCGTTGGGCTCATCCCCGCGTCCGCGGGGAGCACCCGGCACTGTCGCGCGCACTGGATTTCGGTGTGGGCTCATCCCCGCGTCCGCGGGGAGCACAGGTCCGCGCCCCGCAGGTCCGCGCCCCGCAGGGGCTCATCCCCGCGTCCGCGGGGAGCACAGGTTCCGGGCGTCGCTGTATACCCCGCTCGGGGGCTCATCCCCGCGTCCGCGGGGAGCACAGGTAGGCGTCGGGGGCTGGGGGTCCGTCGGCGGGCTCATCCCCGCGTCCGCGGGGAGCACCTGTCCGAAAACTGTCCGACGATGCTCGGGCGGGGCTCATCCCCGCGTCCGCGGGGAGCACTCGAGGCTGCGGTGCAGGCGTGGGTCCCGTCGAGGCTCATCCCCGCGTCCGCGGGGAGCACTC